>SLKR01000061.1 GCA_007134525.1 Bacteroidales bacterium
TATTTATGAGTTTTTCTTTCAGACCCCTGGTTTTATTATTGTCTGCAGTTTTACTGTCGAACATAGCCATTGCACAGAACGAAGCGGTTACAACCGCAAACTACCGGCTTGCTGAACGATTTTCGCCAACAAAGATCGACCGGATGGTATTCAGCACCAGCGTGAGTCCGGATTGGTTGAAAACAGGTGATAAATTCTGGTATTCCTACAAGACTTCAGATGGGACCTTCTATTACCTGGTTGACCTGGAAAGGCAGTCGAAAGACTATCTTTTTGATAACCACGAGATGGCAAGGCAACTCACACTTATTACCAAAGATCCTTATGATCACCAGAACCTTCCTGATATTGATCCCGACTTTGTGAGGGACGACCGGTTTTTTCGCTTTAAGGTAAGAAGCACCAAGATGGTTGAGGTTGAGGATGATGAGGAAGATGATATGGAAGAGGAGGAAGAAGAGGAAAACGAACGATCTTCCACGCCCCGTCGTGAACCCAAGGAGTTTCATCTGGAATACAATATCGCCACTGGAGAATTGTATGAGGTAGAGGAGGAGGACGAGAAGGAAGCTCTTTCGTGGGCAAATGTTTCGCCCGACAGCACATACGTTGTATTTGCCAGGGATTATGATCTTTTCTGGATGGACAAGGAAAATTACCTCAAGGCACTTGAGGATGAAAAGGATACAACAATAGTTGAACAAAGGCTTACTGAGACCGGTGAACAATACTATGCATTTGGTGGCGGTTACACAGCCGGGATGAATGATGACAGGGAGAAGATAGAAGAGGAGCAGGAGAAGCGCCGCCGTGCCATTATTACCTGGTCGCCCGACTCAAGACGTTTTGCCGTGATCAGGAACGATACACGGGATATTAAGTTCATGTGGGTTATAAATTCCATGTCGGAACCCAGGCCCGAACTGGAAACATACAAATATCAGATGCCGGGGGAGGAACACCCTGCCGAGTCGGAATTATGGGTTTTTGACATGGAAGAACAATCAAAAGACACAATTGATGTTTTTGCCTTTACAAACCAGACCATATCCGTTCCAAGAATGCCCCGCTCGCACAAGGAGTCTCTGGAAGACCACACTCCGGCCATATGGCTGTCTCCTTCGCCCGATGAGCTATATTTTACAAGGGTCAGCCGCGATCTGAAGCGATATGATGTTTGCCGTGTTGACCTTGAAACAATGGAGGTGAAAGTGCTTATCGGGGAGAGGATGAATACATACGTGGATACCCGGTCGCCTCAGCTTATCCGAAATACGGGAGAGATAATTCAATGGTCTGAAAGAGATGGCTGGGCACATTTTTACCTTTACGACAGTGACGGTAGTATGGTCAGGCAGATAACCAGCGGTCCGTGGCATGCTGACCGTATTCTTAAGGTTGACGAAGAGAGCAGGCGTATGTTCTTCACTGCTCAGGGAAGGGAAGAGGGAGAGAACCCTTATTATACACATCTTTACAGTATTAACCTTGATGGCAGCGGCTTGCGCCTGCTGAACCCCGGTAACTACAACCACCAGTCGGTTGTCAGCGATTCATACAACTATTTTGTGAATAACTATTCCAGAGTTGATACAGCCCCAGGCTCGGAAGTCAGAAACTCAAGAGGCGAACTCGTGATGGAACTGGAGACTGCCGATCTTTCAAACCTGATTAATGCCGGTTACAAATTCCCGGAGCCATATACAGTCAAGGCAGCAGACGGAGTTACCGACCTCTATGGTGTGATGTACAAACCATATGACTTTGATCCTGACAAGTCATACCCCCTTATCATGTATGTATATCCCGGCCCGCAGACCGAGGCAGTGAACGCCAGTTTCTCGCAGCGCATGGACCGCACAGACAGGCTTGCACAATTAGGGTTTATTGTGGTAACCCTGGGCAACAGGGGAGGCCATCCTGACCGGTCAAAGTGGTACCATAACTATGGTTACGGAGATCTGAGGGATTACGGACTGGCTGACAAGAAGTACGGAGCCGAACAGCTTGCCGACAGGCACGACTTCATTGACATTGACAAGGTTGGTATATTTGGCCATTCCGGTGGTGGGTTTATGTCAACCGCTGCAATGCTTCAGTATCCGGACTTCTTCAAGGTTGCGGTGTCAAGTGCCGGTAACCATGAAAACAACATATACAACCGCTGGTGGAGTGAAAAGCACCATGGGGTAAAGGAAATAGTCAACAATGAGGGAGAGGTCAAATTTGTCTATGATATAGAGACAAATTCTGAACTTGCAGCAAACCTGAGGGGCAAGCTGCTGCTTACAACCGGCGATATGGACAACAATGTTCACCCGGCAAACACCTACCGAATGGCAGATGCACTTATAAGGGCAAAGAAGCGCTTCGACATGTTTATCCTTACAGGCCAGCGACACGGGTATGGAGCGCATACAGAATATAATTTCTGGCTAACTGCTGACTATTTTGCAAAACACCTTATTGGTGATTATTCCATTTCAACAGATATCTTTGAAATGAGAAGGGAGCATAAGATGTCTCCCAGCAGCAAGAGGCCGAGATAAATAATAAATATCAAAAAATATTTGTCATGAGTAAAGTTCCATCTGAAATTCTTAACCGTGCAAGACTTTGGACAACCGATATGTTTGACGGCGAAACCCGTCATAAGGTCCGGGAGATGATCGAAAATGACCCGGATGCGCTTGCTGACTCTTTTTACCGGGACCTTGAATTTGGTACCGGTGGTTTAAGGGGTATAATGGGTGTTGGAACTAACAGGATGAACAGATATACTGTCGGGATGGCGACACAGGGGCTGGCTGATTACCTTAAGAGATCTTTCTCAGGCAGTAAGGAGATAAAGGTAGCTGTTGCTCATGACAGCAGAATAAACAGTGACTACTTTACATCGGTCACTGCAGAGGTGCTTACTGCCAATGGGATAGGTGTTTATGTGTTTGATGCGCTGAGGCCTGTTCCCCTGTTGTCATATGCGGTCCGTGAGCTTGGCTGCCAGGCAGGAATAGTGATAACTGCCTCTCACAACCCGGTTGAATACAACGGTTATAAGGTTTACTGGGAAGATGGCGGACAGCTTGTCCCTCCGCACGACATTAACATCACGGAGATGGTAAGGAAGACCAGAGTGTCGGATATCCGCTTTGGAAAGGCAGATGAACTTATCAGTGTTCTCGATTCTTCTTTTGACGATATATATCTGGAGAGGATAAGGTCACTGTCCCTTTCACCTGAGGCTATAGAGAGGCAGAAGGACCTCAGAATCGTTTTCTCTCCCATTCATGGTTCAACCGTCAGGCTTGTACCTGAAGGGCTCAGGATGTTTGGGTTCAGTCATGTTTTCAACGTACCCGAACAGGATGCAGTGGATGGTAATTTTCCCACTGTGAAATCACCAAACCCTGAGGATCCGGCAGCATTTGAAATGGCTCTGGAAAAGGCCAGGGAAACGGATGCAGAGCTTGTTATGGCCAGCGATCCCGACGGCGACCGGGTTGGTGCTGCAGTAAAGGACAGCAATGGTGACTATATACTTCTTAATGGCAACCAGGTTGCCGCCATTCTTACAAAATACATTCTTGGCAGGCTAAAGGAGGAAGGCAGGCTAAAAGGCAATGAGTTTATTGTAAAGACAATTGTAACTACAGGATTGTTGGATGAGATTGCTGCAGACCACGGGGTTGAGTGCTTTAATGTGCTTACAGGTTTTAAATACATCGCAGAAAAGATAAGGCTTTTGGAGGGTAAGAAAAAGTTCATATGCGGTGGCGAAGAGAGCTATGGTTTCCTGGTGGGTGATTTTGTACGGGACAAGGACGCAGTTATTACATGTTGCATGATTGCCGAAGCTGCTGCATGGGCAAAAGACAGGGGGATGTCCCTATACGGCTTCCTGACAGACATATACCGCGAATACCGCCTGTATGTTGAGACCCTCATGTCGGTTACACGCAAGGGCATGAAGGGAGCAGAGGAGATCAGCAAAATAATGGAGAAATTCCGCAGCAACCCCCCGGAAATGGTTGACGGAAAAACCCTGGCAAGGGTAATAGATTATCAGCTGGGAATAGACAAGGATCTTTATATGGGAGAGGAGTATATAATAGATTTGCCGCAATCAAATGTGCTTCAGTTTATCCTGGAGGACGGAAGCAGTATCACTATGCGTCCCTCCGGGACGGAACCCAAGATCAAATTTTACTTCGGCTGCAATACAGGTCTTGAAAACATAAGCGATTATACAAATAAGAGAAAGGAGCTTTTAGGAAGAATAGAGAATATAAAGAAAGACCTGGGCCTGACACCTACCTGAAACGGCTCCTCTCCTCCCTGAGCCTGTCAGTAGCTTCCTCACTGCCGGGGTTTTGCCTGTACTCAAGGTAGGCCTCAATAAAGCCGGGATGATCCCTGAAAAAGATGCTGAGCCTTTTCTCCATGGGCATAGCAATAAGCACTAGCAGGAAAAATCCTATAAGGGCAGCCCTTTTGAAATAGCGGGTGCAGAATTCACTCCTTCTTTTCCTCAGTTTCTGGTAAACTGCTATATAGAGTGAAAATGCAACTAGTATTGTGAACGCACTCACCATGACTGCCTGCATTCCGGGAAAGAAGAAGATACCGAATAAAATCGCTATCAGTGTATATGAAATTATCACACCCATTATTATGCTGGCCGTTATGCTGAACCGGCTCAGTTTTCTGGTGGTTTCCTGGCGCAACAGGTCAAGCGGCTTAAGCTTGTTGAAGATAAAAAAACCAAACCAGAGATAATATACCGACAATAGTGTAGTGCCTACCAATGCTGTGTAATTCATCCCCGGACCCAGCCAGGCTCTCAGAAGCCATACTGTAATCACGGTTACCAAACCTGCCTTTTCGAATTTGGATATGAGTGTGTTATTATTACCCATGAATCATATTATGTTGACCTCTGTTTGCAATTCAATCCCGAACACATCAAGTATCGATGCCCTTATATCTTCTGCAAGCCGGAGAACTTCACTGCCTGTAGCCCCCCCGTGGTTGACCAGCACCAGGGCCTGATGCCTGTGTACTCCTGCTTTGCCCAGCCTTCTGCCTTTCCAGCCTGCCTTCTCAATCAGCCATCCCGCGGCTATCTTTACCCCGCCTGCTTCTTCGAAAAACTTTATCCCGGGAAATTCCTCTCTCAGCTTTATGAACCTTTTACGGCTGATAACGGGGTTTTTGAAAAAACTTCCGGCATTGCCCAGAAAATCAGGGTCAGGTAGTTTCCTTCTTCGTATACTGATAACTGCCTTTCTTACGTCAGATATTGATGGGGAGCTGACGCACATATCCTCAAGCTCATCTGAAAGTGCCAGATAATCAGTGCATACTCTGGGAACTTTATCGAGCCGGAAAGTTACCGATAGTATTATATACCTGTCCTTTTCCTTGTGTTTGAAAACTGATTCACGGTAGCTGAAACTGCACTCTTCGTGACTCATCTCCCTTAGCTTTCCGGTGTTTTTGTCGAGAACTTCCAGACTGTGGAAGTGATCGCTAAGTTCGGCACCATAGGCACCGATATTCTGTATCGGGCTGCTGCCTGCCCTGCCGGGAATAAGTGAGAGGTTCTCAAGCCCCCCCCAGCCCCTTTCTACGCAATATCCGACCACGTCATCCCATTCTTCGCCGGCCATGACCCTGAGATAAACGTAATCATCGTCACTGTGTGTCACTTCCATCCCCCGTGTATCCATATGTACAACAGTCCCGTCGTAGTCGGAGGTAAACAAAAGATTGCTCCCCCCACCCAGAATCAGGTGTCTGTCTTTTCCAAACATGCCTTTTTCCTGAAGCCTGATAATCTCTTCGTTGCTTTTTATGGTAACAAACTTTCTGGCCTTTACGTCAATTTTGAAAGAATTCAGCTTCTCCAGGGAGTAGTTGTCGAGTAACTGCATCGGGACTTGGCTTGTGGTTGGTGTAATAAATCAGAGGCCAAAGTTAATGCAAAAAGCTATCCCGTCAGTAATATTTTTATGGGGTCAGAAACTACCTGGTAAGAATTATATTCTTCTCCTGTATCAGCTTGCGCAGGTTTATCAGTGCGTATCTCATCCTGCCCAGGGCAGTATTAATACTGACATCCGTTTCATTGGCGATCTCCTTAAAACTCATGTTGTTGTAGTGTCGCATTTTGAGCACCTCCTTTTGCTCTTCCGGCAAATGCTCTATAAGGCGTCTGACATCATTATGTATCTGACCGGTGATCATTCTGTCCTCTATGTTCTCTTCATATATCCTGAGGGTCTCAAACAGGTCGTATTCCTCGCTGTTCTCCTTGAAAGGCATACGCTTTGACTTCCTGAAGAAATCTATCGTGAGATTATGGGCAATGCGCATTGCCCAGGGAAGGAACTTGCCTTCCTCATTGTATGCCCCGGCTCGAAGGGTGTTGATTATCTTGATGAAAGTGTCCTGGAATATATCCTCAGCCAGGTGCTTATCTTTCACAATAAGCATGATATATGAGAATATCTTGCGCTGATGACGGTTTATCAGGTATTCTAAAGACTGGTGATCTCCGGAGATAAACAGACGTATCAACTCCTGATCGCTTGTAGCTGTGCGGTCATTCATAACAATGGCCTCCTTATGTTGGTTTCAGCGTAAGCGTTTAATCGATAGTCTGCCCTCCGTTTTTTTAAGGTTAGTGGTTATTGTAAACAACAAATATAAATATATTTTTTTTCAATATCCAAGTTCCTGTGAAAAAAGTTTATATATCCATGGTATAAAGGAAGCGTTTAATACTTTTTTTAGGAGTTTTTGCGAACTCCTCCGGTACTATCTTCATCTTTGCTATGTTCATGAAGGCGGGCATTTTACTGTTAATGTCCTTCCTGTAATTTTCAAGCTGAACCTTCAGCTCCCTTTCGTCCAACCCAGTTTTGTCAGTTGATTCGTAGTCGGGGTAAACAAGGGCCTCAAGCACACCGTTCTTCTCAATTACAAGGGATTCCTGAATGAATGCTTTGTTGTTCAGCCTGGCCTCTATCTCCTCTGGGTATATATTCTGCCCTGAGGGGCCCAGTATCATGCTCTTGCTCCTTCCCTTGATGTATATGTAATTATCCCTGTCAAGCAGCCCCAGGTCGCCCGTGTGGAGCCAGCCCTCTTCATCCAGGGCACTGCTTGTGGCTTCCTCGTTCCTGAAGTAGCCGGTCATAACATTCTCACCCCTTACCATTATCTCACCTACCTCCCTGTACTGGTCGGGGCTGTCTATCCTTACCTCAAGGGTGTCTACTATCTTACCGGCAGAGCCTATGCGTGTATTGTGGCGGTTTGCATAGCTGATAAGCGGTCCGCATTCCGTCATACCATAGCCGACGGAGTAGGGGAACCCGATTTTTTTCAGAAAGACCTCAACCTCACTGTTCAGGGGAGCTCCCCCGATCACCACTTCGTGGAAATTTCCGCCGAATGAATCTGTCAGCTTCTGTTTTATCTTTTTGTGCACTAAAGACTTAAGCAGGGGAGTTCTGAGCATTGCCTTCATTGCCGGCTTCTCAATTACCGGAAGTATCTGCTTCTTGTAGATCTTTTCCATTATAAGAGGCACCGAGAGTATAAGCCTTGGCCTGATCTCTTTGAATGCCTTCAGTATTAACTGGGGGGAAGGGGTCTTGGTCAGGAAAGTTATATGGCACCCCAGGGTAAATGGCCACAGGAACTCAAATGCACATCCGTAGGCATGCGCCAGGGGAAGGAATGAAACAATAGCATCGCCCGGGTTTAAAGGCATATTGTTGTTTGCATAAACTATATTGGCTGCGAGGGAGTTGTGCTGAAGCATCACGCCCTTTGTAAATCCTGTAGTACCCGATGTATAACTGATCACAGCCAGCCTGTCATTGGGTATGTCAGGCAGGTTCAGGTTGTCTGACTGGACCCCGTATGGATACTTTTCCTGATACATGTCTTCGACAACTTCGGCTTTGTCTTCGGGAGAACTGTCTTTCCCTCCCGCCAGTACTGAAAAATCGTTGAGCGAGAAAATTCCAAGCAGTTTGTGCATCTTTTCTGCATCCAGCTGATCATAAATGTTGTCGGCTGCAAGCAGGAGCTTCGAATCAGAGTGGTTCACAATATGGTGCACATCATTGGGCCTGAAATCCGGCAGTACTGGTACTACAACTGCTCCGTAAGAGATCACTGCCAGATATGATATGGCCCAGTGAGATGAATTCTTTCCCAGAAGTGCTATCTTGTCGCCAGGATTAATGCCCAGCACCTCAAATCGTGTATGCAGGTAGATTATATGACCGGCAACTTCGCTGTATTTGTAACTTTTGCCTCCATAATCAGCAAAAGCGGTGGTTTTCCAATTATTCCTGATAGCCTTCAAAATAAATCCAGTAAGTTTCTCCTGCATCATGATGCTGTCACTGTTTATGTTAAACCCTGTTTTTGCAATATTAAGGCGCAAGTTACAAAAAATAATGCTTTAAAATAAAGCTTAACTTTGCAGCCGCATTGCCAAGAGCCCATCACTATGAAGATCGATAAGCTTGACCCCAGGAAGTACATTCTGATAAAGGGCGCCAGGGTGCATAACCTTAAGGGAGTGGACGTTGCCATAGAGCGCAACCGCCTTGTTGTCATTACAGGGCTGTCGGGTTCGGGAAAATCATCCCTTGCCTTCGACACCCTCTATTCTGAAGGACAAAGACGTTATGTGGAGAGTCTCAGTGCATATGCACGCCAGTTCCTTGGGCGTATGCATAAACCTGAGGCGGATTACATAAAGGGGATATCTCCTGCAATTGCCATTGAACAGAGGGTAAGCACAAGGAACCCGAGGTCAACCGTCGGGACTTCGACCGAGGTTTACGAATACCTGAAGCTGCTGTACGCGAGAATAGGAAAAACATATTCACCTGTTTCAGGTGAGCTTGTGAGCAGGGATACCGTGGGTGATGTGGTTAACTTCTGCATGTCAAGGCCGCAGGGAACTATGATTATGCTTATGGCACCCCTTAGGCAAAGAAACGACAGGGGCGTTGAGCAGCAGTTGCAGATACTGCTTCAGCAGGGGTTTACAAGGCTTTACCTGGCCGGGAGAGTGGAAAAGATAGAGGACCTGACAGGCATGCTTCCGGCAGAAGACCGGATGCGCGACATGGCAGTGATTATTGACCGTTTCAGGATAGGGGATCAGCATGAGAATGAACTTAAGGTGCGGATTGCAGATTCTGTACAGACTGCCTTTTATGAGGGTGAAGGGGCCTGTATACTGGAATACCGCGACCAGGAATCTGACATAAAGAAAGTGTTTACAAACCGTTTTGAACGGGATGGCATTGAGTTTGAAAAGCCTACAGTCAACCTTTTCGCATTCAACAATCCCTATGGCGCCTGCCGCAGCTGTGAAGGCTTTGGCAGTGTTATAGGCATTGATCCCGACCTTGTTATTCCCAACAAGAGCCTGTCGGTATACGAAGGCGCTGTTGCCTGTTGGAAGGGCGAGAAGATGCAGTGGTGGAAGGAACAGCTTATTGCCAGTGCATATAAGTTCGGATTTCCTGTCCACACTCCTTACAGTAAGCTCAGTCCTGAGCACAAGGAGTTGCTCTGGACCGGAAACTCTTATTTCAAGGGCCTGAATGATTTTTTCAGTATGGTTGAGGAGAACACCTACAAGATACAATACAGGGTGATGCTTTCACGCTACAGGGGAAAGACGGCATGCCCTGAATGCAAGGGTACAAGGCTCAGGAAGGATGCTGCATATGTAAAGGTTGGCGGAAAACCGATTACCGAACTTGTGCTTATGCCCCTTGACAGGCTTCAGCTATTTTTCAGGGAAATTAAACTTGATCGTCACGACAGTGCGGTTGCAAAGCGATTGCTGGTGGAGATAAACAACCGGCTCACTTACCTTAATGATGTTGGTCTCGGCTATCTCAACCTCAACAGGCTCTCGAATACCCTTTCGGGTGGTGAATCTCAGAGGATAAACCTTGCAACCTCACTTGGAAGCAGCCTGGTTGGGTCTATGTATATTCTCGATGAACCCAGTATAGGATTGCATCAGCGTGATACCCTCCGTCTGATTAAGGTGCTTGAAAAGCTGAGGGATCTGGGGAATACCGTTATAGTTGTAGAACACGACGAGGACATAATACGTTCGGCCGACCAGCTGATAGATATAGGTCCGGGTGCCGGGAGCCTGGGCGGAGATATAATCTTCCAGGGAGACCTTGATGGCCTTTTAAAGTGCAGGGACAGCCTGACGGCAGCATATCTCAATAAGAGAAAAGCAATTCCGGTGCCTGCAAAAAGGCGAAGGTGGAAGGAGTTTATCCGGCTGAGTGGCGTTCGCCAGCATAACCTCAAGGGCTTCGATGTGGACTTCCCCCTTGGTATAATGACTGTTGTAACCGGAGTCAGCGGTTCAGGCAAGAGCACACTGGTAAAGGATATACTCTATCCGGCACTTAAGAAAATGTACGGTGGTTATGGCGAAAAGACAGGTTTATTCGATTCTGTTTTCGGCGATACATCCAGCTTGAAAAACATTGAGTATGTTGACCAAAACCCTATAGGTAAGTCCTCGCGCTCCAATCCGGTAACCTATATAAAGGCATATGACGAGGTGAGACAGTTGTTTGCCTCCCGGCCACTGGCAAAGGCAAGAGGCTACAAACCCGGTTATTTCTCTTTTAATATCGAAGGTGGCCGCTGTCCGGAATGCGAAGGAGAGGGAACGGTAAAGATAGAGATGCAGTTCATGGCCGATATTGTACTGGAGTGTGAAAGCTGCAGGGGCAAACGCTTCAAGGAGGATATACTGGATGTGGAATACCTTGGTAAGAATATAGCGGAAGTCCTTGATCTAACCGTGGATGATGCTATCCTGCTGTTCGGTGAGGCAGATGACTGCGGAGGCATATGCAGGAGGATAGCGGCAAGATTACAGCCACTAAAGGATGTGGGTCTTGGCTACATAAGGCTTGGACAACCATCCAGCACCCTTAGCGGGGGTGAGGCGCAGCGTATCAAACTGGCTTCATTCCTCACCAGGGGTCTAACATCTGAAAAGACACTTTTTATCTTTGACGAGCCAACTACAGGTCTTCATTTCGATGATATACGGATGCTCCTTTCAGCATTGAATGCTCTTATAGACAAAGGTCATTCGGTAATGGTCATAGAGCACAATCCCGAGGTGATCAAGTGTGCCGACTGGATAATTGATCTGGGCCCCGAGGGGGGAGATAAAGGGGGTGAGCTCGTATTTTGCGGAACACCTGAGGGCCTGGCTGAATGTTCAGGTTCATATACAGGCAGATTCCTCAGCTTAAGGCTTCAACAGGAAAAGGCTTAAGCCGGGTTCAGGCAGTACGGCCAGGGTATACCTTAAGAGACATCTCAATGCACTTCATGGCCTTACGAAGCTTTTCAACACTAAGTACATAGGATATACGCACCTCTTTTTTCCCTGCCCCCGGAGTTGCATAGAATCCGGTTGCAGGAGCAAGCATTACTGTTTGATTATCATACCTGAAATCCTCCAGCAACCACTGGCAGTATCTGTCACTGTCATCTATGGGCAGGCGGGGTGTTACATAAAAGGCACCTTTAGGGCTCGGACATATTACCCCTTCAATCTTTGAGAGGGCTTCAACAACGGTATTCCTGCGGGCCAGGTATTCTGCAATTATCCCTTCGAAATAAGTGTCGGGTGTATCCATTGCCGCCTCTGCCGCTATCTGCCCAAGGGATGGCGGACTTAGCCGCGCCTGGGCAAACTTCAGTGCAGTTTGCATTACCTCCCTGTTGCGGGATATCATTGCGCCTATCCTTATTCCGCAGGCACTGTAGCGCTTGCTTACCGAATCAAAAAGCACGACATTATCCTCAATGCCCTCAAGGTTCATTACCGAATGGTGTTTGCTGCCATCATAGCAAAACTCGCGGTAAACCTCGTCGGCAAAAAGATAGAGATCGTACTTCTTGACTATTTGCCTGAGTACCTCAAGTTCTTCGGCTGAGTAGAGATATCCTGTGGGATTATTGGGGTTGCAGACCATAATAGCCTTTGTTGCGGGGGTAATGGCCTTTTCAAACTCCTCTATTGGGGGAAGTGCAAATCCCGTTTCAATGCTGGATGGTATTGGTTTTACCTTAACCCCGGCAGTCATTGCAAAACCATTGTAGTTGGCATAGAAAGGCTCCGGAATTATTATTTCATCTCCCGGGTTCAGACATGTCATGACCCCGAACAATATGGCCTCGGAGGCGCCTGCGCCGATTATTATATCTTCCGGATCAACCTTAATGCCGTGTTTCTGGTAATATTCGCACATTTTTCGTCGGCATGACAACATGCCCGCAGAATGGCTGTATTCGATAACCACCTGATCCAGTTCGTGCATTGCCCTTATCATTGACTCCGGTGTGGGGATATCGGGCTGGCCTATATTGAGGTGATAGACAGTAACACCCTCTTTTTTTGCCTTATCTGCATAAGGAACCAGTTTGCGGATAGGGGAGGCGGGCATTTGCCTCCCCTTGTCGGATATTTTTGGCATAGCTGAAAGTTTATATGTTTTTATTTCTTTTCCCGGTTATAACCTCTCCTTTCACAGTTACAACAAGAGTTCTCTGATATGAATTTGTGTGTATGACCACCTTCCTCTCAAAAGGCCCCGGGCGGCTGGTATCATAACGGAAACTAACTACCACCTCTTCGCCGGGCCCTGTTGCCCTGTCAGGCCAGGTTGGTATCATCAGTCCGCATGAGCTCCTAACCCTGGCTATTAAAAATTCTTTAGCCCCCTCGTTCCGTATCCTGATTTCTCCGGTGCTTCTGCTTCCCTGTTCTATTTTTCCAAGGTCAATCTCCCCTTTGTCAATGACTGCGTATGGCAGAATATCCCTTATACTTTCGTTGTTTTGCCCATTTACCGCTGGCTTACCGGTAAAAAGGAATAATAGTAGAACTAAATACCTGATGCAGCTGTTTGTAAAAGTCATTTGCAGCGGGTTTTATTTACCTGCTCATTGCGGCTTCGATCTCCTCAATTGTTCTGGGGGCGCCGGCTGAAAGGTTAATGTTTCCGTCTTCGGTAATCAGAACGTCATCCTCTATACGCACACCAATACCTTCATATTTTTCGTATACCGGGCGTACCTGTTCGACAAATTCATTAAGTTCCTCTTCGGTTGCCAGGTGGCCAAACATCTCGTGTATCCCGTCCAGCAGCCCTACCATAAAGTACAGGCCGGGCTCGTTTGTCATAATCATACCGGGTTTTAGTTCCCTGCCTCTGACTTCAGGCGTCAGGATATGATTGTTCCTGGCGGCATCGTCAAACCCGTAGTCGCCTGCATCATGGACCTGCAGACCAATGAAGTGGTTTATCCGGTATTGTATGTAAAATCTTTTCTGCCACCAGGAGGTGGTATCAGGCAAAAGTCCCATTTCGTGCAATGCATCTGTAAGCACCTTTACTGCCCTGTGGTGGCAGTCGAGAAGGTTATGGCCCGGCTTCAGCTCTTTCATAGCCTCATTGCTTGCCTTGAGCACAAGTTCGTATATCTCCCTTTGCTCAGGGCTGAAGCTGCCATTGACAGGAATGGTCCTTGTAACGTCTGCTATGTATCCTCCAAGGCTCTCTGCACCGATATCCATAAGCAGGAGGTCGCCGTCTTTCATTACTCGGTTGTTGCGTGTGTGGTGCAGCAGGCAGCTGTTGGGCCCTGAACCTACTATTGATGGGAATCCCGGCCCCAAACCGTTGCGCCGGAAGACATATTCAATGTCTGCCTGCACCTGGTATTCAGCAAGCCCCGGCTTAACTGTCTGCAGCACATAGTTGTGAGCTTTTACAGTAACATCTATGGCCTGTTTGAGCTGTGCTATTTCCCACTCGTCCTTTATAAGGCGGTGTTCGTGAAGGATGGTTGCCAGATCGTTAATCTGCACATTCTGACCCCTGGCGGATGTAACCCTGTTAACTGCCTGCCTTGCCATATTGTCGCTGCGGTGAATATAGACAGAGGCTTTGCCTTCAAGCAGTCCGGGCAACATATCTTCAAACTCAGAATATGCGTACGCCTGATCTGCACCAAACTTCTCAACAGCACCCTGTGTCCCGTAAACTTCACCTGTCCACATTACTGTATAAACCTCCCAGGGGGTTACAAACAGCCTGAAAGGCTTTTCATCTCCGGGTATTATAACGGCAATGCCCTGTCTTTCGGTAAAGCCTGTAAGGTATCTGAAATCATTCATTGCATTTGAAGAGATAATTATTATGTCTGCGTCAATATCCTGCAGTATCCTTTCTCTTCTGTCTTCAAAGACCTTAAGGTCAAAATCCGTCACCTCGTGCTGGTGCACAAACTCTTTGGGCAGTTCGCCGGGTTTGGAGCCGGGGACTTGTATTGTCATCATAAAAATAATAATTGCAAGGGCCAGAACTATAATACCAAGACCCAGTACCAGAATAAAGAAATTTCGATTCATTTTATTTAATGGATTTGCATAAGTGTTGAAATGGTTTAGGGAGTGCTAAAATAGTAAAGATTGTTGAATTGATTTTTATAATTTTGCAGGCATGCGTGGAGATCCTGAACTATATAAGATTTTTGGGGAGCTTGGAATCGATTTTGACTACTACCCCCATCCGGAGGCCCCGACAGTTGAAGAAGCCGCAAAGTACTGGAAGGACCTGGACGCTGCCCATTGCAAAAACCTTTTCTTCCGTAACCACAAGGGGAACCGTCATTACCTGGTTATACTGGATTACCGCCAGGACCTGAACATCCGTGAGCTGGAACAGCGGCTCAGGCAGGGGAAACTCAGCTTTGCCTCTCCAAAAAGGCTAAACAGGTACCTTGGTCTCACACCCGGCTCGGTTAGTCCCTTTGGCCTGATAAATGACAGCGAAAGTCATGTGCATCTCTTTATTGACCGCAACCTTGAAAAGGCAGAACGTATAAGTTTTCATCCCTGCATAAATACCGCCTCACTTGTTGTCAGATACGATGATTTTATGCGTTTTTTGAAACACTGTGGTAATTCATGGGAGTACGTCAGTATGTATGACCAGGACTCTATGCCAGAAAGGCAATGAGGACCCCGGCTGCAACTGCCGAGCCGATTACTCCGGAAATATTACTGGCCATGCAATATTGCAGCAGGTGATTCGAAGAATCGTGTTTAAGGGCTATCTCATTTGCCACCCTTGATGCCATAGGTACCGCACTCAGCCCGGTTGCCCCGATAAGGGGATTTATCTTTTTGGCTGCGAATAAATTGTATGTTTTTACAGCCAGTATTCCCCCTGCCACTGAAATGGCAAATGCCACCAGACCACCGGTTATTATTCCAATTGTGCGTAAATCCAGAAAGGTTGAGGATGTCATGGTCGCGCCGACTGCAAGACCCAGAAATATTGTAGCCGTATTCATTATAGGCCCCGTTGCAGCCTCGCTGAGCCTGCCTGTGGCTACCCCGATCTCCTTAATCAGGTTCCCGAACATAAGCATACCGACGAGCGGTACTGAAGCGGGCACGAAAAATGCCACTATTATACCGAGCACAATTGGGAATGCAATTTTAACCGCCTGGAGATTTTTTATCTCCCTTTTTGAAGGATACTTTTTGTCCATCGCCTTCATATTGATAATCAGTTCCTTTTTAGTGCAAAGCACCCTTGTTACGGGCGGGATAATTACAGGAACCAGGGCCATGTATGAATAGGCCGCTATGGCAATAGGACCCAGCATATGCGGTGCAAGCAGTATCGAGATATATATTGCAGTAGGGCCGTCTCCTCCGCCTATTATACCAAGGGCCCCCGCTTCCTGCGGAGTAAAGCCCACGGCAATGGCGGCGAAAAAAACCGTAAAGATACCAAGTTGTGCAGCTGCCCCGAAGAGTGAAAGGCGAAGGTTCCTCAGCATGGGGCCGAAGTCAGTCAGCGCCCCTACTCCAAGGAAGATGATTGGCGGAAGCAGTCCGGTCTTGATCAGCATATAGTAGATGTAATTCATTATGCCAAATTCTCCGGCTATTTCTAGCAGGTTCATATACCTGCCGTCTTCGAACCTTACCATCTCCTCCTCCACGATACCCATTCCGGCTCCCGGCAGGTTCGCGAGGATAACTCCGAACCCTATGGGCACGAGAAGCAGGGGCTCATATTTTTTCCGTATGCCCAGAAAAAGGAGGAATATACCGATTGCCAGCATCAGCAGGAGTCCGGGTTGCAGCCACAGGTCGCCAAAGGCGGTAATTTCGTACAGTTTGTCCAATGCGTTCATTTTCGGGTGTATTTTTTGCTTTTTTACCCGTTAACACTTTCTGCCAGAAAGAGGGTATCATCCTCAAAAACCTCTGCACCGTCTTCCTTTGTGATCTTCACTATTCTGATCTTCTCTTCGCTCCTTACAGTATTGTAGGTCTTCATTGCTTCAATATATCCCAGGATATCGCCCTTGCCAACAACATCTCCCTCCTTTACCGGATTTTCTGAGTTTTCTTTTGTAAGGTAGAAGTTTCCGGAAAGGGGAGAGCTTATTTCTATCCTGTTGCTTCCACTGTCCATGCTGCCGCTCTCAGTATCTTCTGTATCTTCCTGGTCATAGGAGATGTTTACCCTGAACTTTTCACCGTTAACATCAATTGTCATCCTTGATGGGCTGACATCCAGGGTATCAGCTTCCGGCTGGGCCTTTGGCATATAAAGGCCCCCGCCTTCCTTCTTCTTTTTCTCCAGTTCCTTTTCAAACTCTTCCCTTGCCTTTCCTGACCTGTATTTACGATATTGCTCGGGATGCATTGCAAGCTCAAACAGCTCCTCATCATCCTCTCCGTAATCCCATCCGTTTTCGTCCATTTCCCGGCGGAATTCATCAAGTTTGTCAGGATATAGTTCCTGGGGATTGCCGTCAAAGAACTCCTTACTCTCCTTTTCTGCCATCTGCCTGATTTCAGGGGCAAGTTCCCCCGGAAGTTTACCCAGTTTTCCTGTAAGCATATCCCAGACATTGTCGGGAATTATTTCCCATCTGTTACCGCCCTTCAGCATCTGGGTTACATTGATAACAGCCAGATTTTTTACATACTGGCTGAATGGTGTTACCAGCGGTGGATAACCTACTTTTGGCCAAATGTACTCTACCTCCTGGAACAGTTTCACCAGGAGCTTGTCTTCATTCAGGATCGGTTTATCGTTTTTCTCAAGCCATCGGTTAATGTCTGCCAGATTCTTTTCAAGATCGCTCATAAGTGATCCCATCATCCCTCCAGGTAAGCCGGATGATATTAAAAGGGAGTTCATCTTCCTGTTTGAGGGGGTTATGAAATATCCGAGGAAGTCTTCCATGAACTCCTGGTTCATGCTGCGAACCTTCATATACGCCTTCATATTTACCTTTGGCACATCAAAGCCTGCATCCTTAAGCATCTCCTGAACCGCAAGGATATCAACATGCCCCGTACCCCATGACAGGGGCTCCATCCCGGTGTCTATATAATCTGCTCCTGCCCTTGCAACTTCAAGTATGGAGGCCATTGCGAAACCCGGTCCGCTGTGGCTGTGGTACTGTACAGGAATGCCGGGATGTTTTTGCTTTATACCGTCAACAATCCTGCCCAGCCAAACCGGCCTGCCAATCCCTGCCATGTCTTTCAGGCATATTTCGTCGGCACCTGCAGTGACAAGCTTATCAGCAAGTTTTATGAAATACTCAACGGTATGAACCTCCGAATAGGTTATACTCACAGCGGCCTGTGCAACCATTCCGGCATCCTTCGCATACTCTATGGAGTCAATTATGTTACGGGGGTCGTTCATCCCGCAGAATATGCGCACAAGGTCGGTTCCCTGCGCCTTCTTTACCTTGTACATCAGCTTTCTAACATCAGCCGGTACAGGCTGCATCCTTATTCCGTTAAGTGAACGGTCGAGCATCTGGCACTGCAGTCCGGCCTCCCTGAAAGGTTTTGTCCATTCTCGCAGTGCCTTGTTCGGGTTTTCACCGAACAGCAAGTTTATCTGTTCAAATCCGCCTCCGTTTGTTTCAACACGTTCGAAACAACCCATATCTATTATATGGGGGGCGATTGAGGTTAACTGATCGACACGTGGCACGTATTTCCCTGCTGATTGCCACATATCCCTGTAAACTAATGAGAACTTTATCTTTCGCATATATGTATGACATTTTATTGTAGTTTTTCTATGTTTGTAATTCTGCCACTCCCTTTGGTCGCTGATTTGACTGCGGCGGAAATTGCTGCAAGCACCTGTGGCCTTATCCGGTCTTCAGCCTGATGCAGCTGTGTTTTTCTTGTCGGTGCAGCCTCAAAAAAACGGTTTACAAACCATATAATAGCCTTACCCGTAAGTACGACTACAAGCAGCACCATGAAAACGGTAAAAAGTCCCAGCAGGAAAACCTGAATCGGAAGTCCCATATCCGCAAATTAAATTTTATTTCAGAAACACCGGGGATGCTGTTAAAAGGGGGGTGCCGGAAAATAAAAACGGGACATATCCCGGGATATGTCCGTTAGCACGAATCCCTCCATGATAACCCGGCACATTGCCCCGGATTAATATATGGCAGCTTCCATGCAAATATAAATATTTATTGGAGAATAACTCAGACGGTCCTCTGCATTCATATTTTTCTTATTTTGCAGAAGACATTTAACAACAGATCCTTATGTCTTTGCGCAAACTCAGCCCTGCTTTGAGAATAAGCCTGATATACATTATTCTGGGCTGTTTATGGATAATTATTACCGATCATATCCTTCTGCAATACATAGATGATATAGAATCCATGCGTATTGCCCAGTCGGTCAAGGGCTGGTTTTACGTGACGGCAACAGCGCTTCTGTTATTCTTTCTTGTACGCAATTCTATCAAAAAGCATGACAGGTCAAGGGCGGAGTATATGGAGAAGTTAAAGGATGCCCTTGACAAGGCAGAGGAGAGCAACAGGCTCAAGACCGCATTCTTAAACAACCTGAGTCATGAGATACGCACCCCTATGAATGCCGTGGTAGGTTTCAGCGACTTGCTCAGAGATGAAGTTAAGGACAAAAAAAGTAAGGAATATATATCAAGCATACAGAAAAGCTCTTACCGTTTGCTGGATATAATCAATGATATAATATCAATTGCCACAATAGAATCCGATCAGGAAAGGTTTTTGGAGGATAAGCTGCGCCTTTGGCCCTTTTTGGAAGGTATTGCGGATGATTTTTCGGTTAAGGCTTCAGAAAAGGGACTCGGTTTTAAATATGCATCGGATCCCGGGCAGAACAGTGAGATTGTTTTTGCCGACAAGGAAAAGCTTGGGTATGTGATATCCCACCTTTTGAATAATGCAATTAAGTTTACCGATAGCGGATCCGTTGAGTTTAGATGCACTCTTAAGGGTGATGTTCTGCATTTTGCTGTTTCGGATACAGGAAAGGGGGTGCCGGAAAATTTAAGGAAGGTCATATTCGAAAGGTTCAGAAAAGGAGAATACATGAGCAATTCAGAACTGAACGAGGGGATGGGGCTTGGTCTTCCGATCGCCAAGGCATACATTGAACTGATGGGAGGGTGGATAGAAGTATCATCAAGTCCGGGCAAGGGGTCCGTGTTCAGTTTTACTGTCCCCTGCAAATCCGTGCCGGATGAGCCTGAGGATAAGAAAGCCGGGCCGGTTACTGTCCGGGGCAACACTATTCTGATTGCTGAGGACGAACACAGCAACTATACCCTTGTTGAAACCATACTGGAGCCATACGGTTTTGAGCTGATACATGCCCGGAACGGTGAGGAAGCCCTGGAGGCGGTTAGAAAAAGGCCCGAAATAAACCTGGTGCTTATGGATATTAAGATGCCTGTTATGAACGGCCTGGATGCCACCCGGCTGATAAAGGCTGAGCGCCCGGCACTGCCTGTTATAGCTGTCACTGCCTATGCCCTTAAAGGTGATGAGGAAAATATTCTTGGAGCCGGGTGTGACGGATACCTTGCAAAGCCTGTCCGGAAGGCAACGCTACTGGAGACAATTGGCAGGTACGTTAAAGCTGTATGAGGTAAAAATATATCAATTCCTTGCTGACAGGGGAATTTGCAGGTAGAATGTACTGCCGTGCCCCGGTTCTGACTCCACCCAAAGCCTGCCCCCGATCAGTTCTGCAAAGGATTTTGATATTGCCAGTCCAAGCCCCATACCTGATACCACATCCCGGGCGGAGCTGTCACCCTGCCTGAAACGTTCAAATATCAACTCTTTCTCTCCCTTTGGAATGCCCACTCCTGTATCCTTTACATATATTGTTACTCCGTTGTTCTCTTTGTACGCTCCAAGCGTGATGCACCCCTTATTTGTATACTTTACGGCATTCTGCAGCAGGTTTGATATTATCTGTGAAAGCTTCGTCTTATCTGTAAAAAGTATGCCGGAGTCGCTGTCAAGCCTGTTCTCAATTCCGAAATCCAGTGATTTTTCAGCTGCTGAGGGCCTTATCTGCTCATAAAGATTATCAATCAGGGAGTTAATATCCGTGTTTTGAAATCTTGCCTTCGCCAGCCCTGCCTCTTTTGTCGATATGTTTATAATATCATCTATTATAGAAAGCAGCTGTTCCCCGCTTCTTGCTATCAGATCTGTGAGCTCCTGCTTTTTTTCTTTTTCGGTGTAATCGTTGCTGAGAATATCAGAGAACCCCATTATGGCATTAAGGGGTGTGCGTATTTCGTGCGACAGATTATTCAAAAAAGCTGTTTTAAGCCTGTCGCTTTCTTCTGCCTTCTCTTTGGATTCAAGCAGGTCGTTAAATGTTTTTCTACGGTGCAGAGCAAGGCTTATATGGCTTGAAACGAACTCGAGTATATCGAGGCTCTCACGGGTCAGTGCATCAGGGTTTTCAAAATCCCGGGCTATAATGGCACCCATTACCTCATAACCGCAAAAAAGCGGCACTCCAAGCCATACTTCACTGATTTTTTCATCCTTGCTAATCTCTCCCTGGCTTGCGAGTTTGAGTATCTCATCCTTTTTCAATAGCATTGAATGCTTCTGAGCTGTCAGCAAGCTTGTAAGCGAGCCTGCTGATTCTTCAGTGTTTTCAAGCAGGAAAATTTGCAGATCATCTGTTTCAAGCAGGCTGACAAGCTTACTGCGTATATTTGGGATAAGATCATCGATGTCAGAGGTAAGCATTGTGGTGTTAGCTACTTCGTAGAGGAACTTCTGTTTTACCTCCTGCTGCCTGTGCCGGGTTATGTCTGTTATAAACCCTTCTACTCCGGTAAGTTTGCCCCCTGTATAAACCCCTGACCCCTGCTCATACATCCATTTATCCTTCCCTTCGCGATCCTTTATCCTGTAAGATACCTGAAATTTATCCCCACTCCGGCATGCGTCCTGAACTATCTGCCAGACAATTTTACGGTCATCCTTGTCAATCAGGCTTGCGTAAGATACAAGGCTGTTATTTTTTATCTCCTCCGGACCGTATCCCGTTAGCTCCCTGCAGCCTTCACTGATATATTCCATTGTCCAGTGCTGGTCGTTACGGCATCTGTATACCATCCCCGGGAGGTTGCTGATCAGGCTTGCCTTTTGCCTTTCGCTCTCCCTAAAACGGTCAATCGCCTTCTTGTGCCTCATGTATGCGTCCAGTCTTGCTATAAACTCTCTGCTGCCCAGGGGGTTAAGCATATAGCCATCTGCTCCTGCCTCTAGTCCTGCCGACTGGTTTTCTGAACTTTTCATCACTGAAGAGATAAGCACAACGAAGCACTCTTTTGTATCTTCTCTCTTTTTCAGTTCCTTCAATACATCCAGGCCTGAAATATCCGGAAGCACAACATCCAGCAATATTATGTCGGGATTAAATTCAGCGGCTATTTCGATGCTCTCTTTGCCGGCTTTAGATTTTAGGGCCTTGTATCCGGCCCTGGTTAACATGCGTTCGTAGGCATTCAGGATATCGGTATCATCATCTACCAGCAGAATTATCCCTTTCATAGTAATTGAAAAAGTTAATTATGTTATAATTTAGTATTTAATGGGCAGCCAGAAGTAAAACCTTGAGCCTTTACCCGGCTGGCTCTCGGCTGAGATTTTGCCCCCATGCCCCTCAACTATTCTCTTGACAATACTTAAGCCCAGTCCGGTGCACTTTTCGCCGGCTGTGCCTTCTGAAGATGCCTTTGCAAAGGGCTGGAAGAGTTTGTCCATGAAATCAGGGGTTATACCTGTTCCCTGGTCAATGATCTCCGTCAGAACCCTGTTTCCCTCCATCCTTATATAGACGTTCACATCACTTCCAGGGTTGGAAAACTTAAGGGCATTGCTTATCAGGTTGTTGAAAACCTGATCAATTTTTCTGGAGTCAATACTTATTATTATTGGCCTGTGGTTGCAGCTGAACTTGATGCTTATATCCTTTTTGGCGGCCAGGATTCTGTTTAGACTGATATTTTCTTCAGCAACCCTTACAATATCTGTATTTTGCAGATCAAGGTTCAGCTTTCCGGATTCAATATGGGATATATCCAGCAGGTCTTCTATGAGCGCAAGCAGGGTGTGGGCTGATGCATTGATTGTATTGATAAATTCAATATGCTCCTTCGAAAGTTTATCCTGTGTTTCATCGAGCAGGAATTCTGAATAAGCCATGATTACGCCCAGGGGGTTCCTGATGTCGTGCGCAGCCATCCCCAGAAAGTGGTTTTTTAGTTCGTTAAGTCTTTTAAGCTCTGCGTTTTTCTTTGAAAGCTCACGCTGGAGATTTACCAGTTCATTATTCAGGCGGCTTAGTTCGTCGAAGGCATAGCTATCTGGTGAACTTTCTTTGGTATTTTCGTTGTGCCCTTCCTTGATCAGCTGCCTTATATGGTTTGCCTGTTCATTGTTTATCTGCTGAAGCTGGTTAATGAATTCCAAAGATGCCGACGGAGACCTGAGCCCTACCATCCATATCTTTCCTTCAAGGAAAAATCCTGTAAAGTAAAGGTTTGAGTCTTTATTCCCAGAGTGTATGCTCAAGGGGTAGTCGAGGATGATCTTCTCCTTCTTGACATTGAGAATGAAATCAAGAACCTTTTCAATCGTCTGCCTTTCAAACAGGGCAGATAGTGTCCTTCCTACGAGCTTCCCGTTATCTACCCCAAGGTCATCCCGCAGAACCTTTATTATAAGCCCGCTGTCGTTGCATATTAATCCTATTCCGTCAGGGGTATATTCTGTTTTCATAATCCGTCGGAAAGAATTTTGCCGGCAATCTGTATTGCCTGCTGTGCATTGGGGGCATAGGCATCAGCCCCAAACTCCTTCCATCCCTCTTTTTTCAGGTTTACCGCATTTCCCCCGATCATTATCCTGGCTCTTTTGCCTTCCTCACTTTCCCTTATTTGCTTGATTGTCTTTCTGAGAAGTGACCTGTGATATGGCATTGCTGCTGAAAGCCCGATGATATCGGCACTGTTTTCCTCCGATGCCTTTATAATGCTTGAAACCGGGGTGTTTGCGCCCAGGTAATATGTGTCCCATCCTTCCATTTCGAAGAAATCAGATACCATACGGACACCGATTTCATGCAGTTCCCCGCCTATACATGCGGCAACAAATGTCCTTCCTATTCTTTCGGTGGAGAATATATGGGGGTACAATTGCGACATAATAGATTGAGTTGCTGCAGAACAGAAATGCTCGGTGGCTACGCTGATACTGTTGTTTAGCCAGAGGCGCCCGATCTCGTACTGTGAGTTTTGGAATACCTCCAGGTAGATTGTCTTAACTGGCATACCGTCATTCACTGCACTCATCACTATGTCTGATGCAGTTCTGCGGTCGCCTGATAAAAGTGCCTTTATGTATCTGTCGGCGATTTTGCCTGCTTCTGTTGTTTTGTCAATAAAGCTTCCGGAACCGGGCAGGGGTCTGTCCATCTCCCTGATACCGGCCTCTATGTGTGGCAGGAAAAGAGGGTGGACGGAAGGTTCAAAATACTCTTTCAAAACCTGGGCAGTGCATCTAAGGGTTTGCTTCATAACATCGTCAGGGAAGTTCAGGCCTCTGAACAACTGTTTGACCCACAATACATAGCCGGTAAAAATATCAGAATCTCCTGCCGTAACGGATTCTGAAAGAAAGGGCAGATGATATGCTGCGTCCCTTATACTTGTTTTCCTCCCTTCCGGGCCAAAAGCTTTCCAGAACTCCGGTTGCCGGCCGTACTGCATATCCACTATCTTTTCTGCAATTTCGCCCTGTTTTTGGAGTAACGTGTTCTCGAATATTATGGCCCGGTCATCCATATAGATCTGTTTTCACAGCTAAAGATAATAAAATAAACACAAGATATATATATATTGTTGTTTTATATGATGCTGTCACTGATTACCTCGCTGATCCTTTCAGAGAAAACAGCAGATAGATTACCCGCCCAGAACCTGCCTGACCGGGTCAGTTCCAGGGTATTGCCAGAGCTTCTGATAAGGCCCTTGCTGCGGTAGCCGCTTATTATCCCTTCGAAGTACTTCTTAATTGGGTTGTATTCATCATCAGTGATCCTCAATCCTTCACTGAGCAGATATATCTTTCTGAGCAACAAAAACCTTTCGTCAGTTTCAAGGAGGGTAATGCCTGCGGAACTGTTATCAATAAATTTATTTACATCAGATGTCTGTAAATAGGTAAGGTTGTCCCTGCGCCCAGCCGCACCGGCCCCGAACGCCATAATGTCGGCGCTCTGGCCGTGGGAACTTACATAAACCGACCGGCCATCTGTTGCATGACCGTACTGAACCGGTGTGATCCTCTTCCAGCCTTTTTTAAGTGGCAGACTTCTATCCGCAAGGATGAAGAAGTCATACTCTTTCTCAAGTTCCTGGTCTGTCTCCTTCAATAACTGGGGAGAACTGTTTGCCATTGTTATGAGCGGGTAAACACTGCAGGAGGTAATTGGCAGCCTTGTTGCCTGCTCAATGTCACTGTGCCAGCTTTCTATATCCTGACCTTCAAAGTTGTACATAAGGTCTATGCAGATATCGGTGATACCATTTCTTTTTATCAGTTCAATGGTCCGGATAATGTCTTCCCGGTCTGAGTTTCGTCCAATGCTGTTCCTCAGGGGATTGCAGAATGTCTGCACACCGAGGCTGATCCTGTTTACACCTGCTTTCTTCAGGTCTGAAAGGCTTTCATTGTCAATGTCTGTGATCGTGGATTCAACGGTTATTTCACAATCTTCTGAAAGGGGGTAGTGTTTTTTTATCAGTTCCAGTGTAGAAACTATATAGTGTGTCGCAACTGCAGTCGGTGTTCCGCCGCCAAAATACACAGCCCTGAAAGGTAAAGACCGGGCCCATTCTGTCTCTGCCCTGCTAGTTATATGCCTATTAAGCACCCTGAAATATCTTTCAGGGATTTTGTCATTATCAAGCAGCATCTTATTGTATATGCAGAAGGAGCAGAGCTTGTTGCAGAAAGGAATATTTACATAGATAACACGGTCTGAAAAGTTAGTTGCCGTTGAGAACAGATCCCTTAACCTATCGTCTTTCTCTTCGCCTGACAAAGGTTTTAACGGCAGTTTTCGTCTTGCGAGTGTGGCGCTTCTGATCCTTTTGTCAAAGGCCTTCCACTCCTTTTCGGCTTCAGGGATGTGTGTCATTGCCTCGGCACAATTCTAAAGAACAGGCCCGGATGTTCCGTCAGAACATACAGGTAACCGTCAGGCCCCTGGCTTATGGTCCTGAACCTTGCCATTCCTTCCAGCAGTTTTTCGGTATGCACTGCCGTGGTGTCCTGAAATTCAACCCTGTTTATGTGCTGTCCTGCAAGTGCTCCGACCAGCATATTGCCGTCCCAGCCCGGATAGTTATCCCCTGAAACGAAGGTCATACCGCATGGTGCTATTGAAGGGGTCCAGTGAAGTATGGGATCTATCATACCCTGTTTGGTTGTGTCCGGGGTGATTATGCTCCCGTCATAATTTATTCCGTGGGTAACCTCAGGCCAGCCATAATTTCCTCCGGCATGTATCAGGTTTATCTCATCACCTCCCCGGGGTCCGTGTTCGATGGCCCAGAGATCACCAGTATATGGGTGGAACTGCATACCCTGTATATTGCGGTGACCATATGACCAGATCTGAGGAAGGGCATCATCATGATCTTCGAACGGGTTACCCTGAGGCAGGCTGCCATCATCATTAAGCCTGACAATAGTTCCATTGTGGCTGCCCAGGTTCTGTGCCGTTGACATCTGGCCACGGTCTCCGACTGTGGTATACAAATAGCCATGTTCATCAAATACTATACGACTTCCAAAATGGACCGATGCATTTGTATGTGGCTGTGCATGAAATATTGTCTCTACATTCGAGAGCTGGTTACCTTGCAATATACCACGGGAAACGGCAAGGCTGCCCCCGTTATCCCCTTCGGCGGCATAGGCAATATACAGCATGTTGTTATTTTCAAAGTCGGGATGCAGCATAACATCCAGTAGTCCTCCCTGACCATGGTCCCAGATCTCGGGTAATCCGGCAATACTCTCCTCAAGCAGGACATCGTCCTCCATTATCCGCAGTCTGCCGGGCCGTTCGGCAATAAGTATCCTGCCGTCGGGCAAAAAGGCCATACCCCATGGGTTTTCAAGGTCGGTTGCCAGTGTGTCGACAAAAAAGTCCATTTTTTCAGAACGGATCAGGTCGGCTGAGTCATTTTCAATTCCGCTTTCAGAACATGAAAGCAATAGAAAAGCAGGGATTAATACCAATAGGTTTTTCATGATGATTTATTTTTCATGCATTATTAAAATGTCTAGTTTTATAAACGAAACAGCGGCCCTATTGTTCGTTTTTATACATCAGGCGTCCGAAATTGCACATTGATTTGCTGTCTTTGATCGGAATAAATGATCACAGATGGCTCATATGTAATTGTTTTGCCTTTGTGGCACGGTATTTCGACTTGCAAAACCATAAATATACAAAAAACTTTTCCCGGAATATGTTTCTAAGTTATATAAGGATAGCCTGGCGCATACTTCTGAATAATAAATCATATTCCCTCATAAACATTACGGGTCTGGGACTTGGTTTTTCAGTTTCAATGCTTCTGATGATATACGTGGCACACCAGTTGAGCTTTGACCGGTTCCACGAAAACAGTAAAAATATATACCGTCTTTCGATTGAGGGATATATGGCTGATGGACAGTATATTTCTGCTGCTCTTACCAGCGGGCAAATAGGAAGCCTGCTTGGCGATAGGGTTCCGGGAACTGAAAAGGCAGTCAGAACATATGTGAGTGGTGACCAGGAGATATTTATTGATCAGCAGCGCTTTGCAGGTGAAAGGGTTACCTGGGTTGACGAGGGCTTTTTTGAAATGTTCTCTTTCGGGCTCATAATCGGTGACCCTGGTACTGTAATTAAAGAACCGTATACTGTTGTTTTGTCTGAGCGTGCAGCCGAAAAATATTTCGGCAACAGTGATGTAGTGGACAAAACTATAAGGATCGGGAACAGAGACTACAGGGTAAGCGGACTTATGGAAAACATGCCCGTTAACTCACATATACAGTACGATGTTCTGGCTTCCTTTTCATCTGTCGAGGGGCCGGATTACAATATAGTTGAAGAGCAGGGGCTTTCTTTTCCAACTTATGTGATGATAGCCAACGGGATGTGCCATAAGGAATATGCCGTGAATGCATTTGCTGTGGCGGACGAATACCTTAATGAACTGTTCAACCCTTTAGGCCTTGAGCTCAATCATGATCTTCAGCCACTGGAGAGGATATACCTGCACTCCGGCTTCAGTATCGGCATAGAGGAGGCGGGTGACATCAGGAATGTATATATATTTTCGCTCCTGACACTGTTTATACTGCTTATAGCAGTCTTCAACTTTGTTAACCTTATGACTGCCCAGTCGGAGAAGCGGGCGAGGGAAATTGGTCTAAGAAAAGTAGTTGGTGCTGGTAAAAAGGATCTGATGATGCAGTTCATTGGAGAATCGGTGCTGGTATCTCTGCTGGCATTTGTTTTTGCCCTCTGTATGAACGAGATACTGATTGGAATATTTTCTGATATGCTCAACGAGAATTTCAGACTTGTTTACTGGTATATGCCTGATGTGTTTGCAGTTGTGATCCTCTTTGTGCTGGCAGTAGGTGTAATTGCCGGTGCCTACCCTGCATTTTACCTGGCGGGGTATCAGCCTGCGGTAGTTCTTAAAGGGGAGTACCAGGGAAGGGGAAGGCCTAACAGATTCAGGAAGGTACTGGTGAGCTTGCAGTTCGGGATATCCATATTCCTTATTGCATCACTCTTGCTGGTCAGGGAACAGGTTATGTATATGAAACACCGGGATCTTGGTTTTCAGCGGGAGCATGTAATCACTGTCAGGAATCTTACCGGCATCATATACAACTCATATGAAGGTCTGAAAGCTGAGCTACTGCAAAATCCGGGCATCATATCAGTTACTGCATCGGCAAGTATACCCGGTCAGTCGCGGTCGGTTCAAAATGCCTACAAAAGGGGTCAGGATCCGTCAACTGCGATACTGATACATGAGAACAGAGTACAGCATGATTATATTGAAACATTCGGCATGCGAATAATTGAGGGGCGGGATTTTGACCCTGAACTTCGTACCGATACGGCAGCCATTATAATTAATGAAATGGCTGCCCGCAAGCTTGGGCTGGATCAGCCGGTGGGTGAGGAGATACATGTTTTAAGCCATGCCGGACCGGTAATAGGAGTCGTATCTGACTTTAACTTCCGTTCTCTTCATCATGAGATAGATCCAATGGCCTTCACAATGTATACACCCGGCTTCAGGCAGATAAGCATCAGATTTGATACGGATGACACCAGGGAGGTAACAGACTATATAAAAAATATTTTTGAGAATGCTGACCCGAACTATGTTTTTGACTATATCTACGTTGACCAGCTATTTGAGATGATGTACCAGCAGGAAGAGAGAATAAACCAGATGATAAAATCTGCTGCTGTGCTGGCCATTATAATATCGTTTATGGGCCTGTTTGCCCTTACTTCCTTTACCGTTAACCGCAAGGTGAAGGAGATCGGGGTAAGAAAAACATTTGGTGCGCCGGTAAGGCTTATCGTATGGACACTCATGGAGGATATGGCGCGCTGGCTGATTGCGGGAGCAGTGGTTGCCGTTCCATTGTCATGGTTTGTGGTAAGCAGCTGGCTGGAAAACTTTGCCTTCAGGATCGATATCTGGGCGAACTGGTTCTTGTTTATATTTGCGCTTATCCTTGCATCAACTGTGGCCCTGATTGCAATGCTCTACCAGTCGTTGACAGCTGCGAGGGCCAATCCTGCCCTCAGCCTGCGGGCCGAGTAGTATCCGTAACCAGGCGCAAGGTAAGTTGTCTCTGGTCCTTTTATGGTTTTGATACCCGGTATGTGTCTTGCCCGAATACCCTCTGCAGAAGATCCGTAACCCTGGCCTCAGAATTGTTGCGGATATTTGCCTCCTCCTCGGCCAGTTTTAAAAAAAGCCCGTCAAGTGCCCTATCGGTGAGGAAGCTGTCGAGTTCTGTATCGACTGTATTAAGGCTGGCTAGCTGACCCGCAGTTGAAGAGGCAAGGCTGTTCCACCGGCTGGTAAGTGTATTCCAGGCCTCGTTGGTGGAAACATTTCCCACGATCTCCCTGTCCAGGGATCTTTGTATCCTGGGCTGGTAAAGCTTGTAGAGCTCTTCCCGGGTCTGCGACTTCAGGTATTGTGTTGCAGCATCATCTTCACCTCTGAGAATGTCAAAACCATCCCTGATTGTCAAGTTTGAAACTGCCACTGCGAATACAGGGGCGGCTTCCCTCGCAGCATCTTCTGCGGCGCGGTTTATCCGCAATACGATATCATCAACCATCTGTTGCCCACCCGGAATATATGAGAGGTTTGAAGTTATTACCCCTGCTTCGGGCGGAAGCTCTATTCTTAAATCTTCGTTCAGGTAGTATCCGTTTATGGCTGACAGCTTTGCCGCTGCTGAGTCAGACCCGATAACAAGGGCCTGCCTTAGTCCGTTTATTACCTCCTGGTTGGTAAGCGGACGATGCGCGCCTGGCTGGCTTGCAATTTGCCTGAGCTCTTCGCATCCGGCAAGCAGGATTATCATTGCAAGGGATATAAGAGCCCTTGCCGGTAGGGCCATGCTGTTTTTCATGAGAAGTTTTTTGGTCATGTAAATTTACAAAAACTATAGCATTATTTCAGTAGTTTCGTTAAATTAGCAATCAGGCAAGGACCCAGGGAAGTATGGACAAAGTAACACATAATAAGGTACTTGAGGCAGAAATGATTCTGAGGGAAGAAAAGGCTGAGCTGCTTATGATGATCACCTCCTATGGTACAGACGATTTTGGGAGCCCAAGGGATTTTCTGCCGGTTATTGAAGAAGATGCAAAATACCGTATCAGGGCTCTCGGGCTTCCTGAACACCTGCTAAGGTATTACCTGGCCCGCATATGTGATATTTACGGGCCATACTCAGAAGACCAGCCTGGTATGAAAAGGAAATACTACGACAATGACTTATATATATCCCGGTAAAAATCTTTAAGCTGACGATCAATAATAGGCGGAGTGAGTTATGTTTATCCTTCTTACAGTTGTTTCGCCACTGTTTACACTTGCCGGCTGAATACAGCCCACGCTGTCCCATAGATTGGCATAAAGCAGGTTGTCCTCTTCCACAAATATTGAATACTTCCCGGGCGGTAGTTCCGCTTCAAAGAAACCCTCCCTGTCAGTTATCACGCTTGCGATGATGGCTGTTTCAATATCCTTGTGAAATCCTCCCTGTATATGATCTGCCTGGCTGCGGTGGGTGCATTCATGTATATGCACAGTTCTTTGCACAGGGTATCTGCGGCAGGTAGTATCTATTGCTCCGGGCATGCAGTTACCTTCGGTAAAAACCAGGGTACCGCCAATACCCTGGCTTATACTTATCTTTTCAGCATTGTGCTCAAGCAGGGCCTCAATATTATTGAGCCATTTGTCTGAGGGATCTTCTGCTGAAGGTTCGCAGGAGTTAAATGATAATAGCAGGAATAGTGAAATAATAATGGGAATCATGGTGCAGGGTTTTTAATACAATGATAACAAATTCAGTGCCAAATAATAATCATTTGTGCTATATTTGTTTTAACAAATCAAATTAACTTTCCCTATGAAAAAGAATATCCTGATTGTCCTGCTTATTGTTCTTGCACTATACGGCCGGTCGTTTGCGCAGACAGGGCAGAGAATAACCCTGGAAGAACCCCGAAAGACCGGAGGAATGCCTCTTATGGAGGCACTTGACAACAGGCAGAGTATAAGGAGCTTCAGCCGTGATGAGTTGAGCAGCCAGGATCTTTCAAACCTGCTTTGGTCGGCTTTCGGCATTAACCGGGAGGATGGTCGCCGGACTGCCCCATCGGCCAGGAACTGGCAACCCTTCGACATATATCTTATAATGGCTGATGGCTGGTATGTGTATGAACCCACTGACCACTCACTGATCAGGCTCGGGGAAGAGGATCTTCGTGAATATGCTGGTGGCCAGGACTTTGTCAGGACAGCCCCTGTAAATCTTTTTTATGTTTCGGATTATGAGAGAATATCGGCAGTCCGCCCTGAGATGCGTGAGCTTCACTCGGCGACTGATGTCGGATTTATAGCACAGAATGTCTATCTGTTCTGTGCTTCCGAAGGGCTGGCCACAGTGGTGAGGGGAGCAATTGACAGGGACATGCTGCATGAAGTGCTTAACCTCAGGCCGGAACAACGGGTGATCCTGGGTCAGACAGTCGGATATCCTGACAGCCGGTAAAAACCCTGAAAAACATGTGTTAAATTAGTTATATTATGAAAATTGCAGGCATTTCATTTTCTTTTGTGAAAACCCTGGTTTTTTTTCTGGCAGTTGTTAATATTTCCTGTTCGCAAACTGAGCGGCCTGTATTCCAATATACTGTTTCTTTTCCTGATCCTTCTTCGCATACATACAGAGTGGATCTCCAAACATATGGCTGGGACCGGGACACACTTGAGTTTAAAATGCCTGCCTGGATGCCCGGGTATTATCAGATTATGGATTACGGCAAATCTGTTAATAATATATCAGCAAGGGATGGAGCGGGGAATGCTATCCCTGTCATTGGTTTGAATGATAACTCCTGGATGTTGACAGGCATAGGGAACGGAACTGTTTTTATAAGCTATGACATTGAAACTGAAAGGAAGTTTGTAGCAAACAGCTATGTAGATGAACACCATGCCTACCTTGTCCCGGGAAACACTTTTTTGTATGTTGACGGCTTTCTGGACTTGCCTGTATCGGTTAGTGTTGAAGCAGGCGAGGCCTGGAGCGGTATAGCAACCGGTCTTAAGCCGGCAGAGGATAACCCGCATGAGTTTACGGCCGGAGATTTTGACATACTTTATGATTGTCCATTACTGATAGCCGATCTTGAAGAGCTTCCATCATTTTTTGTAGAAGGAGTTGAGCACAGGTTTACAGGATATGACATTGGTGAATTCGACAAGGCCCTTTTTATGGACAACCTAAGAAGAGTGGTTGAGTCTTCAATAGCAATAATCGGGGATATCCCTTACGACGAATACACTTTTATAGCTATTGGGCCGGGGAGGGGAGGTATTGAACACAAGAACAATACCACTGTGAGCTTTAACGGCAACAACCTCGACAACCCTGCAGCCATGAACTCGATGATGAACTTTTTGGCACATGAGTATTTTCATCATTACAATGTAAAGCGCATAAGACCTTTTGAACTCGGGCCATTTAACTATGCAGGGGAGAACCGGACCAATATGCTATGGGTCAGCGAAGGTCTTACGGTGTATTATAATTACCTGATCGTAAAAAGGGCAGGACTCATTGACGAAAACTCCCTGTTATCAAGTATTGCAGCGAGCATCAATGCGGTTGAAAACGATGAGGGCAGGTTTTATCAGTCGCTGGCACAGGCAAGTTACTATACCTGGGAATACGGACCATTTGGTACCGGGGGTGACGGTCCGGACAGATCCGTTTCCGTATATCAGAAAGGTCCGCTTGTAGGATTATTCCTGGATCTTGCAATTCGTTACCATACCGGTAATAAAAAATCTCTGGATGATGTGATGAGACTGTTGTACCGGAAATTCTACAAAGAATATCAGAGGGGGTTCACAGATGCTGAGTTTCAGCAAGTGTGTGAAGAAACAGCGGGGGTATCTCTTAGCCATATATTTGA
>SLKR01000133.1 GCA_007134525.1 Bacteroidales bacterium
AAACAGAGTTCGAGGTCAATGCTCCCTCAACTGTTGAAATGGGAGAACGCTTCAGGGTGAGTTTTAGCCTCAATGCCAGACCCGAGAGCTTTGAAGCCCCGGTATTCAATGGTTTCAGGGTATTGTCAGGTCCCAGCCAGTCGACAAGCACATCAACACAGATAATAAACAACCAGGTAACCACAACAGTCTCCTATTCATATACATACATTCTTGAAGCAAGAAGTGAGGGCAGTTTTACAATCCCATCGGCAACTGCCACAGTTGACGGAACGCAATACTCCACAGATGAATTCCATTTGGAGGTTTTACCCTCAGGTCAGAGAGGTCAGCAACCCGGCAGAGACGACAGCCGGCAAACAGAAGAGACAACCGTACCGGGACCCGAAGATATTTTCATAAGGGTCAGCGCAAGCAATATTGCCCCTTACAGGGGCGAACAGGTAATAGTGAGCTATAAACTCTATACCAGGCTCCCTGTAACAAATTATTCAGTGGAAAGCCTTCCGGGCTTTTCGGGTCTCTGGGCAGAGAACCTCTCCGAGACCAGACAAACCCAGCCATCAGTAGAAGAAATAGACGGAGTAAACTACAATACCGTTGAGATAAGCAGAATGGCCCTTTTCCCGCAAAGGAGCGGTCAAATACGTATAGAACCTATGGAGGTGGAAATGACTGTGAGGATGCGGCAATCCGCCCGGCAAGGACCAGGAAGCCTGTTTGAGGAGTTTTTTGGGGGTACTTCACTGTTTGACCGCTATCAAACCATCCCCCATAAAGTCAGTTCTGAAAGCCTGTCTCTCAGTGTAAAGCCTCTTCCCTACGAAAACCGCCCGGAGAATTTCAGTGGTGCTGTCGGAACCTTCAGTTTGGTCTCCAGTATATCAAAGGAAGAAGTGAAGGTAAATGAAGCGGTTAACCTTGTTGTCAGGGTTGAGGGAAAAGGAAACCTCAGAATGGTTGACGCCCCCCGGGTTCGAACTCCCGGACATGTTGAGATATTCGATCCGCAAATAAGGGACAATATCACCCCGGGCAGGGACGGTATAAAAGGGAACCGTGAATTCGACCACCTGATCATACCACGCAGAAACGGTAGAATCGAAATACCAGAGATAGAATTTTCATATTTTGACCCTGAGCGGAAAGTATATGTGGAAAGCACTTCAGGGCCCTTTATTATTAATGCAGACGGAGATCCGGGGTCAGAAACACCCTTATCCCAGGCCCGGAATAATATTCAGGAAGACATACGTTTTATCAGAACACGCAATGTTGGTTTAACTCCCGCAGGCCGTTTGTTTTTCGGAAGCAGTACATTTTTTATTCTGCTGCTGGCTCCCCCTCTGTTATTGATAATATTCGCCCTGCTGCTGATTAGGCATAAAAATATTGTGCAAGACAAGACAGGTATGCGGATCAGGAGGGCACAAAGAGAGGCCAGAAAAAGGCTGGTTATCGCAAAAAGGCTGTTGGAAGAAAACAGAAGGGAGGAGTTTTTCGATGAGGTTTTCAGGACGTTGTGGGGCTACGTGTCTGACAGGCTGAACATTCCTGTATCAAAACTCAGCAAGAATAATGTTTATGAAGCATTCAGGTCGGTAAATATAGACGTGGAACTAGCACAAAATTTCCTTGAAGGACTCGGGGAGTGTGAATATGCCCGTTTCGCACCGGGAGGAAGGGAAAGCCCGATGGAAAGAACCTATAAAAAGGCCATGGAAACTATAATTACCCTTGAGAGGGAGTTGCGGAACAAATAAACAGCAATACCTGGATTATGAAATTCATTTATAAGGCAATAGTGATAATTTGTGCCGCAGGTGGTACTTTATTTGCCGGCGAAGCAACTGGCAAACAGCATGCTGAGGAAATATTTGAAGAAGCCAACCGTATCTACATTGAAGAGAACTACCAAAAGGCTGTTGAACTATATGAAAGCATTCTTGATTCAGGGTTTGAATCAGCCGCTCTTTACTATAATCTCGGCAATGCATACTTGCAGGAAGGGATGGTCGGAATGGCAATATTAAACTATGAAAGGGCCCTGATAATTGACCCTTCAGACGAGGATGCCAAATACAATCTCAGGATCGCTGATTCCCGGATTACCGGGACAATAGACCCGGTGCCCCGGCTGTTCTTCCACAAGTGGCATGACAGCCTGGTTGGCATACAGTCAGCTGACGCCTGGGCAAAGACACTTATAGTCCTCTCTTTCCTCTTCAGTATCTCCTTTGCTGTTTTTCTGCTTGCAGGAAGCAAGCTGTACAAGAAAACAGGGTTCTTTGCCGCACTTATCATACTGTTATTTTCCTTGGTGAGCTTTTATTCTGCAAAAGCCCAATACAGAAGGCAGACTGAACGTAATATGGCTGTTGTAGTGGAAGAGTACGCCTTGTTAAGAAGTGCGCCCACAGGCAGAAGTACAGAGCTTTTCAGGATATATGAGGGAAACAGGCTGAGGCTTACCGATACCATTGGTGAATGGTGCGAAGTACGGCTGCCAGACGGAAATATTGGCTGGATAGAATGCTCGGCCCTGAAAGTAATATAACGGATCAATCGGATCCGTTCTGACGGTGGCGCCTCTGTGCCTCCCTGAACAGCATTCGGTGAAAATTACGCTCAGCCTCAAATAATAAAGCAACCTGCTGAACCGTGATCACCTCCAGCATCCTTTCTGTATATTCACGTCTCAGAGCAGATGATTTCTCAAACCTGGAAATTTCAGCCTCAATAAACCGGCGTGCCTGTGCATCAGTCATATTTGCAGGGTCATCAGGGAGGGCTTCAATCTGCCTCCTGTAGTTTCCTGACAGCTCCTCTACCTTCCTGGTATATTCATTATATATGGGCCAGAAATCCCTGGCCTCTGAAGAGCTTAAGTTTAACCTCATTGTTATGTAGGAAATCTTCCTTGTTTCTATTGCTTCTTTTCTTTCGTCAGCCTGCCTCTGTGCTTGTCTCTGCGGCCTCTGATGGCCGCAAATTCCCTGTACGGAGATCAGCATGGAAATTATAAAAATGGTGGTATAGCGCATATTTGGGTGTTTAAATGGTGTAATTCATATCAATAAATATCCAGAGAAGACAGAAGGTATGAATTTTCAATCCCATAATATCTGGAGTCCTCCAGGATATATTCAAGATATTCATCTTCAATCTCCCAGGCCTGGGATTCATTTTCAAAAACAAAAAGGATCTCGTCGACGGTAAGGCCCGATTCAGAAACAATATCGTAAAGCAGCTGCTGGTCAATAAATGCCTGGCTTGTAAAATATTCCACATCAACCATGGCTTCAGCATAGGCTGATGTCACAGCGCTTTCATCCGGCCTTGTAAAGTAAATGCCAAAGGTAAGGCCAATAAGCAGCAGTACTGCAGCCATCGCGGGCACAAACCTGCTATATGGAAAAACACCAAAAAGAAATGGCCTGGCCTTTTCTGTAACATGCAGCCTTTCCTGTATCTTTTCAGGCAGGCTCTCAAAATAATAATCCGGCACCCTGAACCCGGAAGAGCTCTCCGGTTGCCGGAGGCTGCTATTCAGGCCAGCCAGCTCCTTTTTGATATCTTCCTTGTTTTCTTTCATTATCTTCTCTTTGTCTTTGTTTGTTAGACCCTTAAAAATAAGCAGGGTTTAATCAGGAGCCAATGAATTTCTCAATTTTCTTCACGGCATGATGATAGGATGCTTTCAGGGAACCTGCAGAAGTATTAAGTACTTCTGCCATTTCCTCATATTTCATTTCATCAAAATACCTCAGGTTGAAAACCACTCTCTGCTTTTCAGGCAGGGAGAGTATGGCTTTCTGTATCTTTCTTTCTATTTCACTTCCCTGGTAATAAACATCTGATTCAAGGCTCTCCTCAAGCTGCTTTGAGACATCCCCAACAGATAGAAACATTCTTCTTTTTTTCTTTTTGAGGAATGAGAGGGCTTCATTGGTTGCTATACGGTATATCCATGTATACAGAGCTGAGTCTTTTCTGAACTTGGACAACGACTGCCATACCTTTACAAAAACATCCTGCACAATGTCATTTGCATCCTCATGAACAATGACCAGCCGCCTGACATGCCAGTAAACCATCTCCTGATATTTCCTGACAATAAGGTTGAAGGCATAAACCGGATTGTCGCCTTCATGGAACATCTTAAGCAGCTCATCATCTCCTGGCTTTTTCATCTCTGCCCTAACATCCTGTCAATTATAGCATTTTTTTACAAAAGTACAGTAATTATTTTCTTATTCGATCCCTTTATGCACCCTCCCTTTAGAATCAATGCTGTATATTTGTAATTATTACCAGTAAAATGATTAGCTAATGTCTATGGCGGTAAGTAGTGATATAAGGATAAGCAGCTGCACGGCTGAACCGGTGATGCTTAATGGCTGGAAGCACCATCTGGGATTCCTTGTTGATCAGGTTACCAGATGGACAAGAAAACCGGAACAGATGTTCCCGCTGTTTGTTGCAAAACTGAAACTACTCGGGGAGTCTCAGTTTGATATATATAACGGAACTCTTCAGCCCAGGCAAATAGCTGCAGAACTCACGCAGACGCTAAAGGGTTTCAATGCCTGTGAAAAGGAGTCGTACTTCCGGTGGATAGAGAGCTCCACCCAATTGTACTGGCAGCTGACTGTTTCTGACAATTCAGAGTGGACAATGCGTAAAGGGGATGATGAAAATTACTACATCCATATCCACCCATCGCGCCATTCAAAATTCAGTCAGCGCTTAAAGGCAAATCAGCTCAGGACTGCGCTTGCTACCCTGATAATGGCCAACATGAAGGGAGAAAAACCAGGACTGCAGCTTATGAACAATGTCCGCCGGGATTATCTGGGACTATCTAACCTTAACAAGTCGCTTGCAAGGGAGACATTTACAATTATGAACAACTTTGCAGGCATAGCCGGAATTCCTCATTAAAGCTAACGGATCGTGTAATTGCGCAACTCAACGTACGGCCTGACATTCGGGTCAATCCCCCTTTCTGCCATCAATTTCAGGGCCTCTTCTGTAGATTCGCATCCATGATCTTCATCTTGCTGTGCGAGTTCATCCATATTAAGGACCTGGGTTCTGAAGGTTCCTGTAATTAATATCTCGCTGCCTTCATATTCAGGTCTGAACTCATCCATTAAGTCTCCAAGCATTACCTGAAGGCTCATTTCACTGTCGTCAAGCTGGACAATACGCATCTTGTCGCCACTGTGGCGGCACATATGATCAATTACCCCCTCAAAACGCACTGTTTTTCCCTCGAACTCAAGTGGCTCAGAGACCATGCCTGCAATTGTCATATCGATTACTTCTCCGCTGCTATCCTGACCTGCAGGACCCTTACAGGACATAACCGCAACAGAGAGTGCCATTAAAAATATTACTCTTTTCATCTTTTCAGGATTTTGGTTTTTCAGAGTTTATCAAAATTATAAATAATTCACATTAAAAAATAAAGAAAACAGCTACCCCGGCAATACTTATTACAGCTCCTATAATCTCCTTCCAGCTAATTTTCTGTTTGAAGAAAATATAGGTGGCCGGCAATATTAATATCGGGGAAATGGACATAATGGTTGATGCTATTCCCGTAGCTGTATATTTTACTGCCAGAAGCGATGAAGAGACCCCCAGAAAGGGCCCGAAAGTTGCACCCAGCAGCATAAGCCACAAGGCGGTATTATCTTTTAATGCGCTTCCCACAGCGGTCCACTTCCTGAAAAAATGTATAACAATTGTAAACCCAATTATTCCGGCGATCACCCTTATTTGGGTTGCCGAAAAAGCGTCATACTCCTGCATGCCGTATTTACTCAGCACCAATCCTGTAGCCTGCCCTGCAGCACCAAGCAATGCATAGATTACTCCAACCGGAGAGATCTTTTCTTCAGGCTGCGCAAGCCTGCCCCGTCCCTTTTTACGTCTGTATAGGATTACCAGTGCAATTCCTGAAATTGTAAGAAGCATTCCGCCTGTGTGTATCAGGCTGAGTCTCTCACCAAGTAAAATCCAGCCTGATATTGCTGCAATAGGTGGCACCAGTGTCATTATCAGCAGTGAAAGCCTGGAGCCTATCATTGTAAAAGCCTTGAAAAGAAAGAGATCGCCTACCACAAAACCAACGAGACCTGAAAGGGATAGCCAGAACCAGTTAAACGAGCTGGCATCTGTGGGAATTGCCATATCACGTCTTATCCAGGAGAATATACCAAGCAGAATCAGTGCCATAAAAAGCCTGATTATATTTACCGGTACACTTCCTACCCTGCGGCTTGCAGTCTCGAATGCAATTGCTGTGACAGTCCAGCATACGGCTGTGAACAGGGCGGCCAGCTCCCCTATCCTGTATTCCATAATTCTGAAAGTTTATGGCCGCAAAGTTATGATTTTAACAGGCTTTTCATTTATTTTTGCGGTAATTGATAGCGAAAAATTTCCGTTTATGGATGAAGTTCAGAGTTTCTCGATGGAAGTGGACCAGGTAGCAGTATGGTCATTTATCGGATATCTGTTGCTTATAGTATTTATCGGTATATACGCCACACGATTCTCTTCAAGGGGTATTTCAAACTTTTTTATCGGCGGACGCAAGATGGGAATGCTTGTAGTCGCATTGTCGGCAGTAGTAAGTGGCAGGAGTGCCTGGTTGCTGCTTGGAGTTACCGGTATGGCCTTCGAAATGGGTTTTTCCGCCCTGTGGGCCGTTATGGGATATACAATCGTTGAATTTTTTCTTTTCTTTTTTTATGCACCCAGAATCAGGTGCTTTAGCGAGAAGAAGGATTGCATTACCGTACCCGATTTTTTTGCCGAACGCTTTGAAGATAAGAACGGAATGTTGCGGACTGTGGTTGTCGGCATTATTATAGTATTCATGATAGCCTATGTTTCCTCTCAGTTTGTTGCCGGGGGAAAGGCTTTTGAATCCAGTTTCAATCTTTCTGAAACACAGGGTATACTCCTTACAACCGCCATAGTTCTTTTCTATACAATGGCAGGCGGATTTCTGGCCGTAAGCCTGACCGATACCATACAGGGCATATTCATGATAGTAGCTCTTATGGTGTTGCCAGTAATAGCAATAATGCAACTGGGCGGTTTCGGTCAGTTCTACTCCCAGGCCTCTGCACTTTCAGATGGAAATTTCTTCAATCCCCTTGCCCTGGGGGCAGGTGCACTTATTGGATTTCTGGGTATAGGGCTTGGTTCTCCAGGTAACCCCCATATAATTGCCAGATATATGTCAATAAAGGATCCTGCAAAACTAAAGCTGGTTGCAATGGTCGGGACTTCGGCAAACGTACTTATGGGAGTCGGTGCCATTATAACAGGAATGGCAGGACGCTTGTATTTTCCGGATGTTTCACTACTTCCGGGGGCGGATCAGGAAAACATCTATCCTGTACTTGCAAGCCAGCATCTGCATCCGGTTCTCTTTGGTGTTGTAATTGCGAGCATATTCGCGGCTATTATGTCAACCGCCGACTCTCAATTGCTTGTAGCGGCCTCGGCACTTATCAGGGATATTTATGAAAAACTAATTATGCGCGAAAGGGAGGTTCCCCAGAGGAGGCTGGTATTTCTGAGCAGGGCCGTTGTAGTACTTCTTGTGGCTTTCTCGCTCTTTCTGGGGCTTATTGCCGAACAACTGGTGTTCTGGCTTGTACTTTTTGCATGGGCAGGCCTTGGAGCCGCTTTTGGCCCCACTTCCATACTGGCCCTTTTCTGGAAAGGTACCACCAGGGCCGGTATGGTAGCGGGAATGTTAAGCGGTGCTTTTACGGTTATTGTATGGACCCGTGTGAACATACTGGCTGAATTTGTCTATGAGCTTATACCTGGTTTTATTATAGCTCTGGTTGTAACCATTGCAGTAAGCAAGTTTACAAAGAAACCGTCAGGTATTGACTCCCTGTATTCAGCCATGAAGGGCAAATGACACTACCTGCGTCCACGGCCTGCCGACTGCCGGGACACCGGGCCACGCATACTTGTCTGCCTGTCAAAAACCGCTCTCTGTTCTTCGGTAAGGATAGATCTGATCTCACTGCGGTGTTCTGCACCCTCTTTCATCTGCTGATTACGCAGCTGTGTCATTTCGTCAATCACGCCGTGTACCTCTGCTACATCAGCGCTTTCAATATTCAGACGGCGTTTTTTTGCGCGCAACTCATCCATTTTTGCACGATGCTTATTGCTGCTTTCCAGTTGTTTCTGGCGAATTCCCCTGATCTGCTCTTCCTGCTCCTGTGTGAGGGCGGGAAGTGTAAGACAGTACTCCATATCGGCACGCAGGGTTCTTTCGGGCCTCTGTGCAGGACGTTCAACAACTCTCTGCTGCCTTCTGTCTGCTGGCCTTCTGCCACTTCTCTGGGCAAATGCATCGGCCGAAACAAACATGAGTGCCACCATAATCAGACTAAAAAATAAATTGGTTTTCATAACGATAGATTTTGTGGTTTATACTCGCTTTATACCCTTTTGATGATAAACGAAGCAAAAAGTTTAACCATGCTTTAAATAATACCATTTGCCGGCACAAACAAATTGTAGTATGTTTTGTTTTAATTTGAAATGATCATTACTTTTGTGGCCTGTATTCACCAGAACATACATAACCAACATCCAAGAGAAATGAACAGTAAATTGATTACACCAAGGCTTCTGATAATAAGTGGAATTATTTTATTCGCATCCCTAATGCGATTGGTTCCCCACTTTCCTAACTTCACACCTGTTGCTGCCATTGCTCTTTTTGGAGGAGCCTACCTTGGCAGGAAGCCTGTTGCACTGATTGTTCCACTGCTTGCCCTCTTTATCAGTGATATATTCCTTGGGTTTCACAATATGATGATTCCCGTTTACATAGGTTTTGCCATGATTGTGCTGCTTGGAAGCCTAATGCGAAACCGGGTGCGTGTACCTTATATAATAGGAGGATCACTGGCGGGGTCTTTAATTTTCTTTTTGATAACAAACTTTGCCGTATGGGCATTCACCCCATATTACCCTCCAACAATACAGGGGCTGATTACTTCCTATACAATGGCGATACCTTTTTTCCATGCAGGCCTGCTCGGTGACCTTTTTTACAATACCGTATTCTTTGGAGGGTTTTATCTGGTAAGGCAGTACTACCCGTCCCTTAAGCTTGCCTGAAGCATCAGTTCTTTGCTCCTTATGCCTATTATGATTACTTTTGTGTAAGGGAAAAGGTTCCCTAAAGTAAGCATAGTAAAATGGCACTTACATTTTTTAAAATACCGAGGAACAAGAAGTATTCCTATAAACCTGTTTATTACGACCCAAAAAAGGAGGAGAGGGAAAAACTCCATAAATCAGCTATTGAGGAAGACAGTGAGAACTACGAAAAGGCACTCAGGGAGCGTATGCAGATGAGGTGGAAGAGGTCAAGCGGTGGACGCAGCCGAAGGGCTTCAAATCAGCGCCTTATAATTATATTCGTTATTATGTTTCTGTTGCTTTATCTTATATTTTTCATTTGATATATTACCTCTTCGCTGTCCAATAAAATATAATAGAACCTTATGCCGGATGTTATAAAGCTTTTGCCAGACTCTGTTGCAAACCAAATCGCCGCAGGGGAGGTTATTCAAAGGCCTGCCTCGGCAGTAAAGGAGTTGCTTGAAAATGCCGTTGACGCAGGTGCCGGTAATATTCAGCTTATTGTCAGTGACGGAGGGAAAACATTGATACAGGTAGTAGACAATGGTACCGGCATGAGTGAAAAGGATGCCCTGCTTTGTTTCGAAAGGCATGCAACTTCAAAGATAGGGAAAGCCGGCGACCTGTTCTCAATAAGAACAATGGGTTTCAGGGGAGAGGCACTTGCCAGTATGGCCGCCATTGCAAGGGTGGAGATCAGAACACGCACATCCGGGAGCGATTTGGGAACTGAGGTTACCGTTGAGGCATCTAAATTAAAGTCTCAGAAGGCTTGTAACTGCCCCGTCGGAACAAGTATTTCAGTCAAGAACCTGTTTTTTAACACCCCTGCAAGGCGAAATTTTCTTAAATCCGATAACATTGAGAAACGACATATTCTTCAGGATTTCCAGAGAATTACAATTGCATGGCCTGGTATTGAGTTTAAGTATTTTCAGAACGGCCAGATAACCCATCATCTCTATAAAGGCAATCTTAAACAAAGGATAGTCAATTTATTCGGTAATAATTACAACCAGAGGCTGGTACCCATTGAGGAGAAAACGCAGATAGTGAATATAAGCGGGTTTATCGGTAAGCCTGAGTATGCGAAAAAGACAAGGGGTGAACAGTTCATATTCATTAACAACAGGTTTGTACGTTCGCCGTATCTCAGCCACGCAATTGAGCATGCATATGATGGCCTTGTTCCCGATAACTCTCATCCATCTTACTTTATATTTCTTCTAACCGATCCCGACCAGATAGATGTTAATGTTCATCCTGCCAAAACTGAGGTTAAGTTCAGGGATGAGAAATACATTTACCAGATATTGAAAACAGCCGCCAGGCATTCACTCGGCAGTCACAATATTTCTCCGAGTCTAGACTTTGAAAGGGAAACAGCATTTGATGACATCCCTGCCCCGGCAAAAGGCCAGCCGGTAAAGCCTCCTGCAGTAAGCATAAACCCTGACTATAATCCTTTTAAAAAACATGGCGGGGACTCTTTGCGCTCGCGTGCAAACCCGAAGCATTGGGAGCAACTCTACCCGGCCGGAAGTGCTGCTTCTCAGGGAGCTCAGTATACTATCAGTCCTGAATGGGAAGAAGCTGGTGATGGTAAACAGGAGTTCAGGCTGATCCAGCTTCATTCAAGATATATCCTCAGCCCGGTGAAATCCGGAGTAATGATCATAGACCAGCAGAGGGCACATGAAAGGATACTTTACGAAAAGTTATCAGCAACCGCCGGAAAAGGAAATCCGGGTTCACAACAACTGCTGTTTCCGGAAAATATAAAACTGAATGAAGCCGATTCTGAAGTACTCAGGGATATAATAAGTACGGTAAAAAGCATGGGTTTCGGGCTGTACGAACTTGGCAGGGATACATTCGTGGTCGATTCGATACCCTCCGGAATGCCAGAGGAGATTAATCTTCAGGAAGTTGTTGAGGGAATTGTGGACAGTTTTCAGATAAACAGACCCGAACTCAGGGACGATCCAAGGCAGAATGTAATCCGCTCAATGGCCAAGCGTTTTGCGGTTCATCACGGGAAAGTGCTTACTGGCCAGGAAATGACTGCACTGGTCAACGATCTTTTTGCATGCGATATACCCCAGTATACTCCCGCAGGCAAACCAGTTTTGCAGATAATTTCAACTACCGAACTATCAGAGAGGTTTAAGTAATACAGAAATAGTATTTTTGCCTTTCATTTCCGGGTATTGCTCCCGGCAGACAAACTTTTTACTTTACACTGCGTTGTAATAAAATAAACTTATTAAACCATGCAATACAGACCCGGCGGATTCAGCCTGATGCCACTAGTAGTTAAAAACCTTCTGATTATTAACGGCCTGTTTTTTCTTGCAACAGTATCGCTGGCAGGAGCATTCCAGATGGACCTGATAAAGACATTGGGGCTTCATATGCCGGGTTCTCCGGACTTTGAGCCATATCAGTTCATCAGTCATATGTTTATGCATGCGAACTTCTCCCACATATTCTTTAATATGTTCGCGCTCTGGATGTTTGGCTCTGCAATCGAAAGTCTGATGGGGCCTAAACGCTTTTTGACATATTACCTGATAACTGGTTTTGGAGCAGCATTTCTACACCTGGGGGTAAGCTATATTGAAATGGCAAGTATGCGTTCAGAACTCCTTGCTGCAGGATACTCGGCCGAAGATCTCAGGCAATATATAGAGACAG
>SLKR01000130.1 GCA_007134525.1 Bacteroidales bacterium
TGAAAAAACATTTTCTTTCGGCAATTTTATTATTTTTTTTTCTTATCACAGCTGCAAACCCTATTTACATACGCGACAGTGATTCCGAATCCGACACCCTGATTGTTGAAAGGGACATACCCATACTTACGCTGTCGATCGACGAAATCGAAGGTGATGCCGAATCGCATGACATATCGAGTCTCCTCCAGGGGTCACGCGACATTTACGTAAACACCGCCGGTTTCAATTTTGGGTCTGCCCGATACAATATCAGGGGATACGACTCCGAGAACACTACCGTTATGATAAACGGAATACCTGTGAATGACCCTGAGACAGGCAGGGCATTCTATTCGGTCTGGGGTGGCCTGAATGACGTTACGCGCCAGACTGAACCGGTCAACGGCCTTGGGCCATCAAGGCATACATTCGGGGGCGTGGGTGGTGCCACAAACATTGTAACAAGGGCATCCGCATTTGGGCCCAACACAAGGACCACATACTCAAGTGCTAACCGCAGCTACAATCACAGGATGATGTTCACGCACAGCACCGGTATGCAGGAAAACGACTGGGCATTTACCTTAAGCGGGTCGCGGCGGTCGGCTGAAGAGGGTTACGCTCCGGGTACTTTTTACGATGCCTGGGGATATTTCCTCTCAACCGAAAAAAGGCTTAATAACCAACACAGCCTCGGGCTAATAGCATTTGGCGCACCTTCGAGGACCGGACGCCCGGGTGTTGCCGTACAGGAGGCATATGACCTTACCGGAGACAATTACTACAACCCCAACTGGGGCTGGCAGGATGGCGAAAAAAGGAACTCCCGTGTAAACAACTACCATACACCCTGGGTAATACTGTCTCATTACTGGACCCCGTCGGAAGGAACAGAAATATCAACCAGCGCTGCATACAGCTTTGGCAGAGGCGGATCGACTGCACTGAACTGGTACGACAGCCATAAATCCTATGAGCATCCGGATTATAATCTTGCCGGCGATCCCCGCCCTGACTACTACCGCTGGCTTCCCAGCTGGCATTCAAGTGACCCGCAGATGCAGGATTTGCTTACAGGGTTCTGGACTACAGATGACAGCTTCAGGCAAATAGACTGGAACTGGCTGTATGATGCAAATCAGAGAAACCTTTTTACGGTAAGGGATGTTGACGGTATTGAAGGCAACAACGTTACCGGAATGCGATCGAAATACATTGTGGAAGACAGAAGGAATGACAGGACACAGCTTGTATTCAGCAGCATAATTGAACACATAGTAGATCCTACACACATAATGTCGGGAGGAGTTAACCTGTCAATGTCCCGGACACACCAGTTCAAAACCATCGATGATCTCCTTGGGGGAGACTGGTTTTATGATATTGACCAGTTTGCAGAAAGGGATTTCGATGATCCGATGATGGCGCAGCCGGACCTTAACAATCCGACACGTATTGTCAGGGAAGGCGATGTTTTCGGATATGATTTTACAGGCAACATAAATGAGTACTCTCTCTTTGGCCAGAGTGAATGGATACTGCCCAACTGGGACTTTTACGTTACAGGGGAAGTCTCCCACACCTCTTTCTGGAGAACAGGCAATATGAGGAATGCCCGTTTCCCTGACAACTCTTATGGTGACGGGGAAAAACACAATTTCACAAACTTTGCCCTAAAAGGAGGCGCAACCTGGAAGATAACGGGCCGCCATTACATTGACGGCAGCGCTGCATATATGACAAGGGCACCCTATTTCAGGAATGCATATATTAGTTCCAGGGTGAGAGATGACGTTATAGAAGGGTTGGAAAGTGAAACCATAATGTCGGGTGATATAAGCTATATAGTAAGAACCCCGTTTATCAAATCAAGGCTGACCCTGTTCTACACGGAATTCAGCGACCAGACCTGGGCAAGGAGTTTTTACCATGATGAGCTTCGCACCTTTGTCAACTACATAATGACAGGAGTGGATACCCAGCATGCCGGCGTTGAGCTTGGCATTGACCTGTCACTTACCCCGACATTGTCAGCATATATTGCAGGCGGTACAGGAGACTACATTTACAGTTCGAGGCCGGAGGTTACGATTGCAAGAGATAATGACTCCGAGATAATGGCCGAGGGAAGGACGGTATATCTTAAGGATTACAAGATAGGGGGCATGACGCATACAGCCGGGTCAGTCGGCCTGCGCTACGACAGCCCCAATTACTGGTTTGCCGGTGTAAATGCAAATTACTTTGATGACATCTATATTGACATTAACCCCGACCGGAGAACTGAAGAGGCCCTCCAGGGGCTGGTTGTCACTGATCCCCAGTGGGATCAATTACTGCAGCAGGAGAAGCTGGACAACAATTTCACCTTTGACGCCTATATTGGCTGGTCATGGCGTATTCAATACCAGTATTTCCTGCAGCTGAACCTCAGCGTAAGCAATATTACCAATAAGAAGGATTTCCGTATAGGCGGTTTCGAACAGCTCAGATATGACTCACAGCAGCCCGGTCAGTTCGCATCCAAGTATTTCTACCTTTACGGAAGAACCTATTTTGCGAATGTTGTTTTCAGGTTTTAACCCATTGCCTAATATCTGAAAAAGAAACAAAATATGATACTATTTCCCGGTAAAACAGTTTACATAACGGCCTTGCTGGCATACATACTTCTGCTTCAATCGTGCATACATGACGATTTTGGAGAGCCAGAGGCAACAGAGGTACCCGTAGGCGAAGTGATCACAGTCTCTGAGCTGAGATCCATGTATGAGGGTTCGTCAGTATATTTTGACCATGACGTTTCTGTATATGCCACTGTTACAATGGACGACAAAAACGGCAATATATACCGGAGTGCTTTCGTGGAAGACGGCTCCGCGGCCATTAACCTCAGGATGATGGCCCCGGGAGGAATATACGAGGGTGATTCGGTAAGGATATACCTTAAAGGAACTACCCTGGACACCTACCAGGGAATGATGCAGCTTGACAATGTTAATGCTGACAAAAACATCATTAAACTGGCAACGCTCAAAGCAGTTGAGCCCCTTACAGCAGGCATAGGGCAGCTTGATTACAACCTGCATCAGGCCAGGTTGGTAAGGCTGGAAAATGTACAGTTCATTTCCTCGGATGTGGGTCAGCCCCTGGCAGACAGCGAAAACCTGCAGACCATTAACCGTACCCTGGAAGACTGCAGCGGAAACACCCTGATCGTAAGGACCAGCGGCTATTCAAATTTCGCAGATATACCAGTTCCTGAAGGTAATGGATCTGTTGTCGGAGTGATAGCACAGTACCAGCAGGACCTGCAGCTCTATATAAGGAATATGGGCGAAGTGTCACTCGAAGGGCAAAGATGCGGTACAAAATAGCTACCGGGTAAAAAGCTTTATCAAAATGAACAAAAGGCATACAATTATGGACCATATAAGGAAAATCAGCGCTTACCTGCTGGTATTGCTCCCTGTTTTATTCACCGGATGCGAAAAGGATCCTGACCACCCGCCTCTGAAGACCATTAATGAGGATGCGGTAATAACAGTCCAGCAACTCAGGAATATGTACAACGGGAGTCCGGTTGAAATAAGTGGCGATGCAATGTTGTTTGCAACTGTTACAATGGATGAGAACCTCGGCAATATATACAGAAGCCTTATTGTCCAGGATGAAACCGCCGGAATATATATCAGGCTTACTTCACCCTCATGGTTAAATGCAGGAGATTCGGTAAGAATTGTACTCGACGGCTCATACCTGGATGAATACAATAATATGCTTCAGCTCAACGATATAGACCCGGAGAGCCACATAATAGAGCAGGCTGCTGAAAGATATATTGAGCCGAAGACACTAAGTATTCCGGAAATAACCACTGATAAGCAGGCACAACTTATAAGGCTTGATAATGTCCAGTTCGCATTTGAGGATACCGGAATGCCCTTTGCCGATGCAGCAAACCAGATGGCAATGAGCCGGACGCTCACTGACTGCGAGGGCAACTCCATAATAGTACGCACAAGTGGTTTTGCGGATTTTGCAGATAAACAGATACCTGAAGGCAATGGCAGCGTTATTGCCCTGGTTACCCAGTACCAGAACATAATGCAGCTTTTCATAAGGAATCCCGAAGAGCTTGAACTCTCAGGCGAACGCTGCCCACCCCCCGGTGGAGACCTTGAACTGATGAGCATTGCCGATATCAGGCAGAGGTTCTCCCAGGGCTTTACTTCACTCCCGCCCAACACCAGGCTGGAGGGAGTAATAATATCCGACAGGGAGCATTCAAACCATCCGGGCCAGAATGCATATATAATGGACGAAAACGGCGACGGGATTGCCCTGAGGTTCCAGAGCTGGCATAACCTCAACCTTGGGAACCAGGTAAGGATAATAGTCTCCAACCTGCCACTCAACGAATTCAACGGGCTTTTACAGATTGAACAGATACCAACAGGCAACGCACACGCAACCGGACACGGGGATATCCCCGAGCCCAGGGTGACCAGCCTTCGAAACCTTAGGGACAATTTCAGTGAATTTGAATCTACCCTCATAAAAATTGAGGATGTTGCAGTGCCATCAAGAAGTTCATTTGCCGGAAATCTTGAACTCAATGACGGTACAGCCAGCGTGAATATGTACACCTATGAGTGGGCCAGCTTTTCAGGCGATCAGGTTCAGGGAGGCCTCTACAATATTACTGCAATAGCTTCATATTTCTACAACCCCCAGCTTCTTATACGCAGCCTGGATGATATGGAATATATAGGAGAAGGTGACCCGGGCGGGGAGCTTGACCCTGTTACATCAATAGATGAGGACTTTCAGTCTTATGGCAACTTTGATGATATCGACAGAAACGGATGGCAGACAATTGCGCAGGAAGGTAACAGGGTATGGATATGCAGGGAGTTTGGCGGGAACCATTACGCCCAGGCAACAGCCTTCAATTCACAGGATGCCAACAATATTATGTGGCTGGTAACACCTCCTGTCGACCTTGATGCCATTAACAACCCGGTTTTTGAGTTTCAGTCGGCTCACGAGTATCTGCATAGCGATGCAATAGAACTTCTAATTTCAACCGATTATGAAGGAGGCAACCCCGCATCCGCCACCTGGGAAGAACTTGATGCACGTCTGGTAACACCGGATGATCCCCATCATGACTGGATTGACTCCGGAAAAATTGAGCTGGCCGGATATTCAGGGATAATACATATAGCATGGAGGTATGAAGGAAGTCACCCACAGGGGCGAAACGGTTCGGTAAGGGTTGACAATGTAAGGTTGTACGACAACTTCAAATAACAGGGCTAACTGTTGCATATCCTCCTGAGCACACCGGCCAGGTCCCTTACCTCATCAATAGTGTTGTAACGGCTGAAAGACACTCTCAGGGACGCCTCCCTGCCGCTACGCCCAAGGGCTGCCAGAACATGGGAGCCCTTGTTGCTGCCTGAGGCACATGCGCTGCCGGTAGATATTGAGAACCCCTCAATATCGAGAAGCGGCAGAAGCATCTCCGGGTCAACAGCAACGGGCAGGCTGATATTTATTATTGTATGAAGCGAACTACCCTCAGCATCACCGTTGAACTCAACTTCAGGTATCCCCCTGCGCAGAAGATCCATCAGTGAAAACTTAAGCTCTGAAATATACAGGCGGTCACTCTCTTTTCTTTGGGCCGAAAGTTCCAGAGCCATTGACGTACCAGCGATCCCGCAAACATTTTCGGTACCGGCACGCATATTCCTCTCCTGTCCGCCTCCCCGGATAAATGGAGTGAATGGCCTGCCACCGCGTATTACCATAAAACCAGCCCCCTTGGGTCCGTGAAATTTGTGTGCACTCGCAACGGCATAATCAAATCCAAGCTTCTGCATATCAATCTCAAACTTACCTATGGTCTGAACCGTATCAGAATGGAAAAGTGCATTATAGTCACTGCACAAAGCGGCAACCTGTTTTACGGCCAAAAGATTGCCTGTTTCATTGTTGGCATGCATAAGGCTTACAAGGCTGGCCGGATGTTTCTTCAGAAGCCTTGCCAGGTCTTCGAGATCAATATGACCTTTACTGTCGATACTTACTTGGTGAAAGCCAGTACCCTTTACACCAGAGATAAGTTCTGCGGCCCTTAGCACTGCAGGATGCTCCAGGGGGCTTGTAATAATATTCCTGATATGATTATCCAGTGCGCACCCCCACAATACAGCATTATTTGCCTCGGTACCTCCTGAAGTAAAGAAAACCTCCGATGGTGATACATTTATTATTTCTGCTACTTTGCGCCTCGACTGTTCAATCACCACCCTTGCTTTTCGTCCGTGATCATGGACAGAGGAAGGGTTCCCGAAAACATCTCTCTGGCACTTCTCCATTGCATGCAGCACTTCCGGATCAACAGGTGTGCTGGCAGCATTGTCAAAATAAACATATCTTTTCTCCATAGCTGCAAAATTAAGCTAAAACCTTCTCTTTAATTATCCCCTTCCATAATTATACACGCAAATTTTACAATTTATTTGAACAAAAAACGTATTTTTGACATCGGCACTGTACTGGGAAGATCCGTATTTGTAACCCAGAATGTCCGCAAAACCTAAAAAACCCTATAGAATACCGTGGCTGACTCATTGGTGATCATCCCCACTTATAATGAGAGGAGTAATATTGAGAAGGTGCTAAGGCATATATACTCACTTTCTCATGAGTTCCATGTGCTGGTTGTAGATGACAACTCACCCGATGGTACGGCTGAGCTTGTGGAAAAGCTCATGAAAGAGTTTCCGGATTCGCTATTCCTTGAGCAAAGGTCAGGGAAGCTGGGGCTCGGTACGGCATATATTCATGGATTCAGGTGGGCGCTTGAGAGGGATTATGAATATATTTTCGAAATGGATGCAGATCTTTCCCACAATCCCAGTGACCTTGTCCGGCTTTATAACGCATGCGCAAAGGATGGTTACGACCTGGCAATTGGTTCAAGATATATTGACGGGGTTAATGTTGTCAACTGGCCCCTGAGCAGGGTGTTGCTTTCTTACCTGGCATCAATCTACGTCAGGTTCATTACAAGGATTCCTGTCAGGGACACAACTGCAGGGTTCAAATGCTACAGCAGAAAAGTACTTGAATCTATCGATCTGGGCGAGATTAAATTCATCGGGTACGCCTTCCAGATTGAGATGAAGTATGCTGCATGGAAACAGGGGTTTAAGCTAAAGGAGGTTTCGATCGTGTTTACAGACCGCACCGAAGGCCAGTCTAAAATGAGCTCGGGAATATTCCGTGAGGCAGTATGGGGGGTCATAAAGCTTAAATGGAAAAGCATTATCAGGCCACGCAAATATCAGGCTTAAGGCAGGCTGCCGGAAATTTTCCACAACTCTTATAAATTATTGCATTATGCCCCAAAAAGCATATTTTCTCAAAAATGCAAATATAGTAAACGAAGGGAGGACCTTCAGAGGCAGTTTGGTATTGAAAAGCGGACTGATAGAAAGAATAATCCACGAAAGCGAGCAGGCAGATTTTTCAAAAGACAGCTTTATTGAGATGGACCTTGAAGGTCTGACTGTGATCCCGGGTGTTATAGATGATCAGGTACACTTCAGGGAGCCGGGCCTCACACACAAGGGAGATATAGAGAGTGAATCCAGGGCAGCTGTTGCGGGGGGTGTTACCAGCTTCATGGAAATGCCCAACACCTCACCCCAGTGTACAAGCCTTAAACTACTTGAGGACAAATTCAGCTTAGCCTCCGGAAAAAGCCTTGCAAACCACTCCTTCTATATTGGTGCAACAAATGACAACATCTCTGAACTTAAGGCCGCAGAAGCAGATCATGTATGCGGGGTAAAGATCTTTATGGGTTCATCAACAGGTAATATGCTCGTTGACAACCCTGACAGCCTTAGATCAATCTTCAGGGAGGTAAAACTACCGGTTGCGGTCCATTGCGAGGATGAGGCAACTGTCAGGAAGAACCTTGACAGTGCTGTTCAAATATACGGTGAAGACATACCACATCATATGCATGCAGCCATCCGCAGCCACAATGCATGTGAGCTTTCCTCCCGCCTGGCAGTAGGCCTTGCAGAGAGGTTCGGCACAAGGCTCCATTTGCTGCACCTTAGCACGGCAAGGGAACTGAGTCTTCTGGAAAATGAAAACCGGGCAGGAGAAAAACAGATTACCGCTGAAGTTTGTGTGCACCACCTGTGGTTCGACATAGATGATTACTCCAGGCTGGGCTCAAGAATAAAATGGAACCCTTCCATTAAGTATAAAAGTGACAGGCTCGGACTGATTGAAGGCATTAAAAACGGATATGTGGACATCATTGCAACAGACCATGCCCCGCACACCCTTGAAGAGAAGGGCCGGCCATACACATCATGCCCTTCCGGGGCACCTATGGTACAGCACTCCCTGCCGGCCATGCTAAGTCTGGGTAACAAACATGGTATTGACATTGAGAAGGTAGTTGAGCTTATGTGTCATAACCCGGCTGTCTGCTTTAATGTGAAGAACCGTGGTTTTATAAGGGAAGGCTATGCAGCTGACCTGGCAGTGGTTGACACCCGGCTTCCACAGAAAGTAAACGATGGATCCGTACATTATAAGTGTGCCTGGACACCCCTGAACGGTGCCAGACTTGATGCAAGCGTTATGTATACTTTTATAAACGGAAATATCGTTTATGAAAAAGGAAGGATTTACGATGACAAAAAAGGGAGCCCCCTTGAGTTTTCCAGGTAGGCAAAGGAATGAAGAATACAAAAAAAATAAGATCTCTTTTACTTCTGATCGCGCTTATCATGAGCTGCTGGAGTTGTACTTTTTTCAGGGCACCGGGCAGGGATGACTGCGACAAGATACTGACAAGGGAGCAAATGGTTGATGTACTCACAGACATCTACCTGCTCGAGTCATTTCTCTCTGAGTACAGGCACATAGACAACAGGATCACCGACTCAGCAGATTTCTATTACAGCGGTGTGTTCAAACATCACAATATCGAGGCCGTGGAGTTTGAAGATGCTATTAACTGCTATTTGCTCGACAGCAGGGAAATGGACTTGATACATGAATTGATGTTGAACCGTTTAAGCGTAATGCAGAGTGAATCGGGCCAAGGATCAGTAATCGGGGAATCCGGACAGGATTCAGAATAAATTTTCAATCATATTGTCGTCTGCCTCATTAGGGAGAGTCACCTTCAGGCGTGGCTCAGCATCCATTGCCCTTTTTATAGCAAAAACTGCCTCACTATTCCTGGCCCAGCTGCGACGTGCTATTCCATTGTTAACATCCCAGAAGAGCATTTCTTCCAGCCTGCGGCCAGCCTCACGGCTGCCATCAAGTACAAGGCCGAAGCCTCCGTTTATGACCTCTCCCCATCCGACACCTCCTCCATTGTGGAGTGACACCCAGGTAGCACCCCTGAAACTGTCCCCGATTACATTATGAACTGCCATGTCAGCAGTGTATCTTGAGCCATCATAAATGTTAGATGTTTCCCTGTAGGGACTGTCAGTGCCGCTTACATCATGGTGATCCCTGCCAAGTATTACAGGTGCGGATATTCTTTTATCCCTTATGGCACGGTTAAACTCCCTTGCTATACTGATCCTTCCCTCACTGTCAGCATAAAGTATCCGCGCCTGTGAGCCAACTACCAGCCGGTTCCCCCCTGCCTGTTCTATCCACCTGAGGTTATCTGAAAGCTGCTGCCTTATTTCTTCCGGAGCCCTCTTCATCATCCCGCGGATCACATCAGCGGCAATTTTATCAGTTACTGCAAGGTCGGCAGGATCGGACGATCCGCACACCCATCTGAAGGGCCCGAATCCGTAATCAAAGCACATCGGGCCCATTATATCCTGAACGTATGAGGGGTAACGGAAGGTATCGCTCCCTGCGAATATATCAGCACCTGCCCGCCCAGCCTCAAGGAGGAAGGCATTGCCATAGTCCCAGAAATACATGCCCCTTGCCGACAGTACATTTATTGCATTTACATGGCGAACCAGCGACTCCCTTACTCTTATCTTAAACATTTCCGGATCTGAGGCCATCATACTGTTTGCCTCCTCAAAACTAAGGCCCGCGGGATAATAACCTCCGGAATAGGGGTTATGCAATGATGTCTGGTCGGAACCAAGCTCAACATCCATACCGGTCTCTGCCAGTTTCTCCCACAGGTCAACGACATTCCCCTGGTAGGCAAGTGAAACGGCCTCTTTATCCTGCTTTGCCCTTCCGATCCTCTCTGTAAGAGAGTCAAGATCATAATAGACCTCATCCACCCAGCCCTGACTATGCCTTGTTTCTGTTGCCTTTGGGTTTATCTCGGCTATTACCCCTATTGCCCCGGCAATTACCGCAGCCTTTGGCTGGGCACCAGACATGCCCCCCAGGCCGCTTGACACGAATAATTTCCCTGCCAGGCTTCCATCTCCCCCCTTTAATATCCTGCCTGCATTAAGGATGGTTATCGTTGTACCGTGAACTATTCCCTGCGGGCCAATGTACATGAACGAACCTGCCGTCATCTGTCCGTACTGGGTTACCCCAAGGGCATTATATCTTTCCCAGTCATCCTGGGATGAGTAGTTGGGTATCATCATTCCATTTGTAACAACCACCCTTGGTGCACCCGGGTTTGAAGGGAAAAGACCCAGCGGATGCCCGCTGTACAGCACAAGCGTCTGTTCATCGGTCATTTCAGCGAGATATTTCATACACAGCAGGTACTGGGCCCAATTCTGAAAAACAGCACCATTGCCGCCGTATGTTATAAGCTCGTGGGGATGTTGGGCAACAGCACTATCCAGGTTGTTACTGAGCATCAGCATAATTGCCGCAGCCTGAAGGGACCTGTGCGGGAAATCCCTGATCCGCCTTGCATACACCTGATAGTCGGGGCGGAACCTGTACATATATATTCTTCCGAACGTATTGAGTTCTTCAGCGAATTCTCTTGCAAGCACACTGTGAAAATGCCCGGGAAAATACCTTAACGCGTTTTTTACAGCAAGTTTCTTTTCACCATTAGTGAGAATCTCCTTACGTTTTGGTGCATGGTTCACTTCCGGGTCAAATGGCTTTTTGGGGGGAAGTTCATCAGGGATCCCCTTCAGTACAGCCTCCCTGAACACTTTCAAAGAATCACTCATTATAAATGATTGTATTAATTGATAAACCGCTTTTAATCGTCCGGGCAATCAGCTACTATATTCACGTTTAAAAAGGGGAGATCCCAGGAGAACCATTCCTCTTCAATGGTACTCATCCTGATGCCCTCTGCCGAGAATCTCAGGTCAGCCCGGCCACCCCTGCGGGTCTCGCCCGGGGCAAGGCAGAGGTCTTGTTCCGGACTTTCAAAGAACAGCTGGCCATCGCGATAAAATCCGGCAGTAAATACAAGCTCAAGGAAGTCATCCGAGATGTTTGTTATTTTGAGGTTCAGAATTGCATCAGGGTCTTTTCCGAAAAAACTGGCCTTCTGCCAGCGGTATTCTATCAGCACATCCTCTATCGTATCAAGGGGATGGTATTGAACCTGCGAGAAGGCAGGCTGTGATGCAAAACAAATTACTATAAAAGCGGCAAAAGCAATAATCCTGGTTTTCATTTTAATTTTATTTATTAAGTTTTCAAATCCTTTCTTTCATGTTCTTCAGAGAATGATAAAGGAA
>SLKR01000086.1 GCA_007134525.1 Bacteroidales bacterium
AAAATCTGTTCTTTAGTTTTTTAAGCTATTACTGTATTATTAGTACAATTAGTGTAGATTTGACACTTTAAAACTGATGCTAAAATTAATAAAAATTTTTTGTCTTTTTTATAACTTTTTAACTAATTTTTATTACAGTCAGCAGTTTAGTTTTATTCTAAATAGCAAGCTTGCGCATCAAAAAAAGTAAGCGTTTTAAAAATACGGATAAAACCATATTTGGTTTCTATTTAGTAACTCTTTAAGAGTTTTAATGATCAATATACTTCCCATTCGTACAAACCACTAGAGAAATTCTCAGGTAATCTTACTTCAAGTTTGAGCGCATCCGTTTGCACTGCCTCAAAATCAATTCTATTGACCTCCCCCTTTTTTAAACCATACTCAGAGATATTATTGACTGGTATCCACTTATCACCTTTTCTGTATAAGATCCTCCAGCCGGCAGGGACCCGGCATCCACCATCAGGACCGTCATCAAACCAGTAAACTCCGGCACCTGAAACCACATCAGGTTCCGGAAACTCATAAACAATAAATTCGGTCTGATTCATACGTGGCCACCAATGATAATAACCGGCGTCAACGTCAAACGGACTGAGCGGGATTATCCGGTTATTTACAGCCCCCAGCGCTGCCGTGGGATAAGAGGCAATAATACTGCTACTACTTGCAATGGTAGGAGCCGGGCGGGGTCTTGCCGTTTCTTTTGAAGCAGGCATCCATACCATCATTTGACCGGGGCCTCTATGTGACCATGCATAGTAGGGAATTGCAGAGAATGGCTTCCTGTAGGTTTCAGTACTGCCATCCGCCAGTATACGGCTGCCCAAAGCCGTACCTTTCAGCATATAAACATCAGCAGGAAGATCGTCAGTTAGTAAAACAGGGTTCAGCTCCATCTCTTCATTAATAATAACATCAAGTACAGTGTTGTCTTCATAATCGGGCCATTCTGCAGCATATACAAGGGGGCCACGCTGAATTGCAAGCTTACCACTGTTTGTTGCAACTGCCTGGTTGGATTCTATAAAATTTATATCCATGGGGAAATCAATGGTTACCACGTCTCCGGCCTCCCATATTCTTTCTATTATCTGGTAACCCATATCCAGGTCAAGGGGGAGCTGTTCTCCATTAACATAAACAAATACAGGGTTACCGGAGTAATTTACAATAGAATAAAGGTCGCCAGGAACAGCTTCCCCCCTGGCCCAGCCCGGAATCCTGAGAAACAGACTGAAATCAGTCGGAGTATCAGGGGAAATTTCAATTTGTATATTGCCTTCCCATGGCATTTCACTACTCTGTGATATACTTACTTTGTTTCCGTCAATATCAAAATCAGTGATACTGCTTACATAAAGGTTGACGTAAACATCTCTTTCATTCTGTGCGTAAATGTATCCGGGCACCGAGGGGATAAACCTTGTAATATTTGACGGACAGCATGCACAACCAAACCACTCGCTTCTTTGGTGCTGACCATGAGATTCAAGCGGGTTAGGATAGAAAAAGCGATCACCTGTGAGGGAAACACCAGATAATACATTATTATATAGAGACCGTTCCATAATGTCAATATATTTTGCATCACCATGAAGAAGGAAAAGGCGGTGATTCCAAAACACATTCGCAATTCCCGCACAGGTTTCACAGTAAGCAGACATATTCGGCAGATCATAAGCAGGGCCAAATCCCTCGTGGCCACGCTGGGAGCCAACTCCACCGGTTATATATAACTTTGTATACGTAACATCCTCCCATAAGCGATCAATTGCATCTATATACTCCCTGTTACCTGTCAGGGTAGCGACATCTGCCATTCCCGCATACATATAAAGGGCCCTAACCGCATGGCCAACAGCTTCGGTTTGTTCAATTACAGGTTTGTGCGCCTGGTCGTATGTACGTGGCTCACCATGCCAAAACGGGGGTTCTCCGATATGATCGTGCCCCCTGGCATCAAGGAAATATTTGGCAAGGTCCAGGTAATCCTTTTTCCCGGTAACCTGATACAGTTTAACAAGGCCGATCTCAATACCCTGATGTCCGGGATAGGTTTCAAACTTTCCCGGACCAATATCCTTAAGTATAAGGTCAGCATTTTTTATTGCAATTTCCAGAAGATCCCTTTTCCCCGTGTGAAGATAGTGAGCAACTGCACCTTCATAAAGGTGCCCCACATTATACAACTCACAACTCATGACATGAGTTCTCTCCCATCGTTTGCTTCCTATCCATGGATGCGAATCATCCCCGTGAATTGTCCGGTAAGTATAAAGGTATCCATCATCCTCCTGTGCCTGGCCAATTATCCATACCAGGGAATCAATATAGGATTCAAGGTCCGGATCGGGGAAAAAATTCAACGAATAACTAGCCCCTTCAATGATCTTGTAAATATCAGAATCATCAAAAGGTGCATCCGACTGAAAATCTCCGTCTGCAAGCCCTCCGGCAATTTCAAAATTGCGAATTCGCCCGGTTGACTCAGAATGTTCCAGTGCAACCGGGATGGTAACTTCATGGTTGATCTTTATACGCTGGTTCCAGAATGAGTCCTTCAGCTCAACCCGGGTGAATTCAAACGGACGTATGGGATATTTACCGGATCCTGTTTCAAAGTCATTATAACAGGCATAAAGAACAAACAAAACGAACGCTGCGATAATAAAACCCGACGCTATGATTTGATATTTCATGAGGCTCGTCAGTTTTGTATAAGCCCGGGAAACCGCTCCAAAATTTCAGGCAGAATCCTGGTTTCCTGTTCGGTGTAGGTCGGTGCATCAGTTTTTATCCTTCCGTTCTCAAACCAGATCGGATCTATTATTGTGGCCGGCTCCGCCTTTCCTTCCACATATCCGTGAAATGAAGTCCAGTACCTGCCGTCGGGACCGGTAAAAACCTGGTTGTGTCCCACAGTGATATAAGGCGAAGCAGGGTCGGCAATTATCTCTCCCTCCCGGAACAGGTAATTGGTCCCGTCTTCACTGAATGCACCAAACAGCGGGTTGTTCTCATATTTTGTCCAGGGCCCGTATACATTGTCAGCAGTTGCATATCCCACAGCATAACCCCTTGTCCAGGATGAATAGAACATATAATATGTATCCTCATGTGTGATCACAAATGCCCCTTCGATCCCACCGCCGTCCCAGGTTCCGGGCTCCTGGCTTATTAGCTTGACCGGTTCCGTCTTCAGGACATAATTTACAGTGTCCAGTTCAGCTACATATATATGGTGTATGTCTGTCCAGCCATCGTTGAAGAATGCGTATACCTTTCCGTCCTTGTCTGTAAAAAGGGTCAGGTCATTGGACGGAAAGGGTGTGAGCGGTTCATCATGTGTCTTGACCGTATAGGGCCCTTCTATGTGATCTGCAACAGCCAGTCCACAGGCATGGTGATGGTACATATCAGGTTCATAATAATGCCCGCCACCACTGTTTTGGCAGTTGAATGTCAGGAAATAACGGTTGTTTATCCTGTGTAATTCAGGGGCCCAGAAACGGTCTTTATACCACACATCATCAGGAAGTTCTTCTGCATCTATCAGAAGGTCAACAAACTCCCAGTTCAGAAGATCCGGTGACCTGTAAAGCTTAACTCCGGGACTCTGTCCCTCCCAGAACGGGGCAGAGGTGCCTACTGCATAAAATGTGCTGTCGCCCCATAAGATATGGGTATCCCTGAATTCCAGCTGATCGACAGGGTTCTGGTATGTAAAGCTGTATTCCGGATCAGCTGATCCGCATGAGCTCATAAACCAAACAAGTGCAACAGAAAGTAAAAAAACAGATAAAGCCTGCTTTGCCATAATATATATTTTATTGGTTGTTATTCAGAAGCAACCCTGTTCCAGTCGGGTACCTCCTTATTTAAAAGGTGCCTTATGAAAAAGTCCCTCTTGCGCCTTTCACCGTATTGGCCGCCTGAACCATGTCCGCTACCGGGGAACATCATAAACTCAAAGTCCTTTCCTGCATCTATAAGAGCATCGACGACCTGGTAAGTTGACGCCGGGTCAACATTGGTGTCCATCTCTCCGACAGTAAGAAGGAGGTTACCTTCGAGCTTGTGAGCATTTACCACATTCGAAGACTCTTCATAATGGGGGCCTATCGGGTATCCCATCCACTGCTCATTCCACCAGATCTTGTCCATGCGGTTATCGTGGCATCCGACCGATGCAACTGCAGCCTTGTAGAATTCAGGGTGGAAGAGCAATGCGCCCATGGCATTCTGGCCACCGGCAGAACCACCGAAAATACCTACCCTGTCTATATCCATATAATTGTATTGTTCGGCTGCTGCCTGCATCCAAAGTATCCTGTCGGGGAAGCCGGCATCCTTGAGGTTTTGCCAGCAAACATCATGAAATTCCTTTGAGCGGTGGGAGGTTCCCATGCCGTCAATCTGCACAATAATGAAGCCTAGTTCGGCTAGACCGGAAAAATGTCCGAAGTAAGGCCTGAATGACTTTGGCACATGTGCTGAATGCGGCCCTGCATAAATTGCCTCTATTACAGGATAGTCAATCTCGGGGTTGAAATTGGTCGGACGGTATATGTTTCCCCAAATGTCGGTTTCACCATCCCTTCCCTTTGCAACGAACACCTCGGGTGTTTGCCAGCCTGCATCAACAAGGTCGGTTATATCCTCCTGCTCAAGAGTCATAATAGCCTGTCCGTCGGAGGTCCTCCTGAGAACAGCAGTATTCGGAAGATCTATCCTGGAATAGTTGTTTACGAAGTATTCATGGTCATCAGAGAAAGTAGCACGATGGTTGGCTTCCTCTGGTGTAAGCTCAACAAGCCCGCTTCCGTCAAAGTTAACCCTGTAGTATCTTACAAGATATGGATCTTCGCCCTGATGACGTCCCGCACCCCTGAAAATAATGCGGCGGTTCTCTTCGTCCACATGGTCAACTCCCCTTACTACCCACTCACCGCGGGTTATCTGGTTTTTTACTCCTCCATTGATGCCGTCAAAAAGGTAGAGATGGTTCCAGCCATCCCTTTCAGATGCCCAGATTATTTCACGGCCGTCGTCTATGTCGCTTCGGTATTTTTTACTGCTGTAATCAATGAAGGTTTCACTACGCTCATCTATAAGGATGTTTACATTTCCCTGCCTGTTTACTTCAACAACCTGATAAACCTGGTGTCCCCTCTGGTTGAACTCAAAGGTGAAGGCCCTGGAGTCATCCCTCCACGAGGGATTGGATAGCCTGTACTGGTGCTCAAATTCCTTGGTGTCAAAATCCACCTTTCTTTTACCATTCACATCAAACAAGGCAGGCATGCGTATTTGAAGCGCATCACCCGGTTTCAGGTACTCAACCTTGTGAAGCTTCGGTTGCAGCTGATCGCTGGGCGAGGATTCAACAAAGTGCATATATCTGGGTGTATTGGGTCTTATCTTATTCACTGCAATAAACTCTGAATCCGGAGACCACCTTAGATTACCCGAGTAGTATTCTCCTTCAGACCCGTCGAATGATAGCTGGTATATTTCACCATTACTGCCTCTTTCCCTGACATATACATTATATTCGCGTATGAATGCAACATACTGGCTGTCGGGAGAGATAACCGGATCACTTCCCAGTTCGTGGTCAGTAGACCCCCAGTATCCCCCGCCTCTGCGGTCGTTGCGAACCTGTTCAACCTCCTCAAGAGTATAATCTTCAAGGTCCAGCCTGTACCTTGTCTGGCCGGATATAAATTCCATATGGTTAAGTTCTTCATCAAAGGAGATATTCCTTATTGATAGATCGAAAGCATCCTGCTCCCTTCCGGTTTCCTCTTCCAAAAGACCGGCAAGAGACTCCTGATCGAATGCCTGCCTCTTTTCCCTCTGAGCTGCGTCGACAAGAAAATACTCATTCCCCTGCCTGGTTTTTACCTGGTACCAGAAGTTGTGCGTTTCACCGATCCAGTTGGCAGAAATTGCACTATGGTATACAAGGTCATTTAAGAACCTTGTGGAGTCAGCACGCTGGTAATCTTCGGGAGTAAGCTGTGCAAAGGCTGTACTGCCAAGCAATAAAACTGAAAAAACCAGTAAATTCCTTGTTAAAAACTTCATATTCCTGTTTTGATTTAGATTTATAGTAGCATCAGTTAAAAACAATTTAAAGTGTAACATTAACACTTTTTAATATAAGAAAAAAGGAATTTAACATTCTATTATTACAAACATGCTAATTTATAAAGTGTCTAAATATAATTCATCTCTATATCAATCTGTCTTATTCCTTTTAATACCCTTTGTGAAAGAAAAATCCATCATTTTGTATAAAATCCAGGGTTCTGCCAAAATTCACTGCACGCACTTTAAGGTATCTTTTTACCTGAATCTTCCAATACCGGGCAGGATTTCCGTTAAATAATTATCTTTGCAAATAATACCTTATAATATACAATGTGCAGGAAGCCCCACATCAGCCTATATAAAAACGACGGCAAAGGCCTGTTTGCCTGCTGGCTGTTTTGACAAATGCAGCCCCATACAGCTATTCCATTGTTTTAGCTTTTTCAACACATTCCAGCCTTAATGGCTAAAATTCAAACATCTGCCTGTCTAAGTCATTAATTAAAAAATATTTCTCATACAATTTATGCGGAAAGGTCTCATATTTGATATACGAAGATATTCAGTTCACGATGGTCCGGGAATACGAACTACCGTTTTTCTTAAAGGATGCAGCCTGAGGTGTGCATGGTGCCATAATCCGGAAAGCTGGCTAAATGAACCTCAGCCAATAAAAAAAATGCGCTCACTTAACGGCCACAGGCACGAGATTACCGAAACAGTGGGTAAATGGTATTCTGCAGACGAAGTAATGGAAGTTATATTAAAAGACCGGCTTTTTTACGAGGAGAGTGGCGGCGGAGTTACTTTTTCAGGAGGAGAGCCCATGCTCCAGGAAGAGTTTCTTAAAGAAATGCTTCAACTGTGCAAGCATAATGAGATACAGACAGCAGTGGATACTTCCGGCAGTGTTGAAACTGAAGTTTTCAAGGCAGTGTCAGGCAAGGCTGATCTTCTTCTCTATGACATAAAGACATCAGACGAAGCCGTACACATTGAAAATACGGGTTCAGACAACAAACTGATCCTGAAAAACCTTGAATGGGTTAAAGAAAATGGTCCCGATGTAATAATCCGTATTCCGGTAATCCCCGGAGTAAACAATAATAATGAAGAGATGCAGAGAATAAGGGATATCCTTGTAACTTTGAGAAAAAGAGTTAAAAGGGTTGACCTGCTGCCATATCACCGCCTTGGCCGGCAAAAATTTGAAAACCTTGGGATGACCCGGCGTGCCGGCATAAAAGGTGAGATTACAAGCGTTGAGATAAAGGGTTTTATGGAGGTATTCAGCCAGGGGGGGTTTCCTGTAAAAAAAGGAGGTTAGCATGATAACCTTTAAAAGCATTTAAAAACACCAAGCCATGAAAGATAGAGTAAAAGAACTTAGAAAACAGAGCCTGGAGGCAGAGAACAGATTGCATCACGAAAGGGCAATGCTTGTTACCAGGTTTTACCGTGATGAGTTGCCTTCTTATGAACCAGTGCCCGTACAAAGAGCACTTGCACTGAAATATATCCTGGAGAACAAGGAAATTTATATCGGACATAACGAACTTATAGTGGGAGAAAGGGGGCCTTCGCCAAAAGCAACACCCACCTACCCGGAGATCAGCCTTCATTCGCTGGATGATCTGGATATTCTTGACTCCCGGCCTAAAGTATCATTTACTGTTTCTGAAGAGACCCGGAACGCCTACAAGGAGACAATAATTCCATTCTGGAAGGGAAAAACCAACAGGGACAAACTAATGTCGCTTATGAGCCCGGCATGGATCAGGGCTTATGAAGCAGGTGTATATACCGAGTTCCAGGAGCAGAGGGCTCCCGGACATACAGTACTTGGCAAAAAATTGTGGGAAAAGGGCATGCTTGATCTGATAGCTGAATGTGATGATGTACTTGCCAGGATCGAGAATGATGACAGCCCTCATACAAACGAAAAAATAGATCAGCTCAGGGCAATGAAAATCGCTGCAAGTGCTCTGATCACATATGCAGAGCGTCATGCGGAAAAGCTAGAGAAACTGGCCTCAGCTGAAAAAGACAAAAGAAGGAAGGATGAGCTAAAAGAAATGGCCCGCATATGCAGGACTGTTCCTGCAAATGCACCTTCCGGTTTCCATGAAGCCCTGCAGCATTACTGGTTCATACACCTGGGTGTAATCACGGAGCTCAACCCCTGGGACTCATTCAATCCCGGCCGACTGGATCAGCACCTTATGCCCTTCTATTCATCGGGCAAGATTGATAAGGAAAAGGCAAGGGAACTGCTGCACTGTTTCTGGATAAAGTTCAACAACCACCCAGCACCCCCTAAAATGGGCGTAACCGCACAGGAAAGCAATACCTATACCGACTTTGCACTTATAAACACCGGAGGTGTAAAGGAAGATGGCAGCGACGCTGTAAATGAAATGACTTACCTGATACTGGAAGTGATAAAGGAGATGCGTCTTTTGCAGCCCAGCAGTATGGTACAGGTAAGCAAGAAAAACCCTGACCGTTTTATTCACAAGGCACTTGATATTATACGTACTGGATTCGGACAACCCTCGGTCTTTAACACGGATGCTATCATACAGGAGTTGCTCAGACAGGGCAAATCGATCGAAGACGCAAGAAACGGGGGTGCGTCAGGATGTGTAGAGGCGGGAGCTTTCGGAACTGAATCATATATCCTTACAGGATATTTCAACCTTACAAAAATACTTGAGATCTGCCTCAACAACGGTTATGACAAACGCACAAAACACCAGGTGGGACCCAAAACAGGCGAAGCCGGAAGCTTCAGCAGCTTTGAAGAGCTGATCGGTGCATTCGGTAAACAGATAAAATATTTTGCCGATGTAAAAATGGAGGGCAACAAGAAGATCGAACACCTTTACGCAACACAACTGCCCGTCCCTTTCCTATCATTACTAATTGATGACTGCATTTCAAATGCCAGGGACTACAATGCCGGGGGTGCGAGATACAATACAAGTTACATTCAGGGGGTCGGACTCGGCAGTGTTACCGACAGCCTTACTTCCCTTCGCTATCATGTTTTTGACAAAAAGAGCATAAGCATGGAGGGAATGCTTGAAGCTCTTGACAGGAACTTCTCAGGCTATGAGGAGTTCAGGGAGGAGCTTGTTTACAAAACTCCAAAATACGGCAACGATGATGATTATGCCGACAGGCAGGCCGTTGATACCTTCAATATGTTCTTTGGTGCTGTAGACGCTATTCCAAATCACAGGGGCGGCACTTTCAGGATCAATATGCTCCCTACTACCTGCCATATATATTTCGGAGCCGTAACCGGTGCCACACCCGACGGCCGGAAATCTGGAATACCATTGTCTGAAGGGATAAGCCCTGTTCAGGGAGCCGACAGCAACAGTCCAACGGCCGTGCTTAAGTCAGCTGCCAAAATAGACCATATAAAAACCGGAGGTACTCTTTTGAACCAGAAGTTCACACCATCATTCTTCGATGATGAGGAGAGCTACTCAAAACTCACCTCATTAATTAGGTCATATTTCCGCATGGACGGACATCATATCCAGTTCAATGTTATATCGGCAGCTACCCTCAGGAAGGCACAGAAACACCCGGAAAAATACCGCGACCTGATTGTCAGGGTAGCCGGTTACAGTGACTATTTCAACGACCTGGGCGAGGATCTGCAGAACGAAATAATTTTACGTACCGAACACGGTGAAGAATAAAACATTTTAACATGACCACATTACACTCATTTACCCTGGGCCTGATACTATTATGCTTCAATGGCCCTAAAGACGCAAGCGGACAAAACTATATTCCGGAAAGCACAATTAATGAGGTCCAAAGGAATCTGCTGGAACAATACGGTGAACAGGAGGCTGATAGGATCATGCGTGGTACGGCCATGGTCGCTTCGCTTTGGCGTGAATCCGATGGCAGCCCGGATGAGTTTTTTGAGTTCTGCACCGAAAACTTTCTCGATACCGGGGCACGGAGCGAGAATGCCCCGATCGTCATGGAGAACCTGGATGTTTTAAGGGGTTACTCATCAATCATAAGATCCAGGTTATCTGAATATGCATCATTCACCGACCGGCAGCAGACACCTCCCGACCCGTTTTTCAGGAACAGTTACAATCCGCCCGATGTATGGGGCAGCAAGCTTGCGTTTTTTATCCAGCTGAACTACCCCTACAGGAGTCCCTTAGAAAAAATGGAAGAAGGGGCAGAATGGGACAGGTTTGAGTGGGCACTGGCCAGGATAGGAGATGCCTATTCGTCGAGGCCGGCAGAAGGTTTTGAGCCTCCATACAGTTCTGAAGCCGGGGCCTGGAGACGCATTACCGGGAACTACTTTCTGAGAATGGGTGACCTTGTACCCGGCGGACAGCCTTCACCCTTCCCGGAAGGGACACTGCTAAACTGCCATCACGGTCTGAGAGACAATATCAAGGACAACTACACCCTTGACAAAGGGCTTGACAGGCAGGAGCTTTCGGGCCTTGTGATAGAAAGGATACTGAATGGCGAAGTCCCGCTTGAATTCCTTAACGACACTTCAACATACTGGGATCCTGTAAACCAAGTCCTTTACAATGCCGATATGGAAGAAACAGAGTTTGAGATGGAGGGTATAAGGCGTTATGAGGGTTTTTACCATACAGTAAGAAACCGGCAGGCCAGCGACAAGGTTCACGAAGACGGATCTACTGTTGTTTCAAGGACATTTGCCTCGGCCAAACTGGATCCAAAAAGGGTTGAAGAGATGATCACAGATTTTCTTTCTTCAGAAGAGTTTTACAATGCAGGCCAGCTTGTAAGGGAGAGACTTGGACGGGATCTTCAACCCTTCGACATTTGGTATGTAGGGTTTCAGTCACAATCTCTTTATCCGGCCGAAAAGCTTGATTCAATAGTTAGGGCCAGATATCCGGATCCAGCTTCTTTAGAAAATGACCTCCCGGAAATATACAGAAGGCTGGGGTTTTCTCCCGGTGAAGCAGACTGGCTCGGGAACAACACAAGAGTAAGGCCGGTTGTTTCCGGCGGATATTCCTCAAGGCCTCCCCTTTCAGGATATGAGGCACAGTTCACCACTGCTTTTACCGACAACGGGCTTGACTACAAGGGTTTCAGGATTGCAATGCACGAACTTGGGCATACCACTGAAATGCTTTACACAAGCAGGGAGGTTGAATACCCTGCATTAAGGGGAGTACCTACCGGCGGCATTACCGAAGGAGTTGCAGAGTATTTTGCTTACAGGAACATACCTGCGCTAGGGCTGGATGAGGGTTCTGAAGAACTTCAAAGACATATGCAGGCACTGGCCAACTTCTGGTACCTGGTTGATATGGGAGGGCAGACACTTACCGAAATAAGGCTGTGGCAGTGGATGTATGACAACCCTGATGCAACGCCTGAAATGGTAAGGGACGCTGTTTTTGAAATATCAACCTCAGTGTGGAATGAGTATTTCTACCCGGTTTTCGGGATAAGGGACCAGAAGATCCTAAGTATTTACAACCATATGATAACGGGAAGTTACTACCTTTTCAACTATTTCATTGGTAATGTGGTCATGTTCCAGCTCTACGAGGCATTTATGGAAATGCCTGCCGAAGAAGGTCTTGCTCTTGCTTGTGCCGAAGGCAATACGCTTCCTGACCTCTGGATGGAAAGGGCTACAGGAAGCCCCCTCTCAATAAGCCCCATGCTTGAAGCCGTAGCTGAAGCAATAGAGTATTTCTCTGAAACCAATTGGTAATACACATATATACATAAAGCCGCATATATCATGAGCGTATTGGTTAACAAGAATTCAAAAGTAATAGTACAGGGCTTCACGGGCTCTGAAGGGAGTTTTCATGCAGGGCAGATGATCGAATACGGCACCAATATTGTAGGCGGAGTAACTCCGGGCAAGGGCGGTACTACACATCTGGAAAGACCTGTATTCAACAGTGCCGGTGAAGCTGTAAATCATACAGGCGCCGATGTAAGCGTGATATTTGTTCCTCCCCCCTTTGCCGCCGATGCCATCACAGAAGCTGCAGATGCGGGAATCGCTCTGATAGTATGCATAACAGAAGGCATCCCCGTTCAGGATATGCTTAAAGTAAAGGAATATCTGAAAGGGAAAAACTCAAGGCTGATCGGACCGAACTGCCCCGGAGTGATCAGCCCTGAAGAAGCGAAGGTTGGTATAATGCCCGGGTTTATTCATAGAAAAGGCAGTGTAGGCATAGTATCCAGGTCAGGCACACTCACTTACGAGGCTGTTGACCAGGTTACCAAAGCGGGGCTTGGTCAGTCAACCTGCATAGGCATAGGTGGAGATCCGATTCCCGGCACAAGTATTAAAGAGGCAGTTGAGCTGCTTATGAATGACCCCGCTACTGAAGCTATAATAATGATAGGGGAAATTGGCGGGGATATGGAGGCTGAAGCTGCACGCTATATTAGAGACAATGGGAGTAAACCCGTGGCAGGTTTCATTGCAGGGGCAACAGCGCCCAGGGGCCGTACAATGGGGCATGCAGGGGCAATAATTGGAGGCAGTGACGACACAGCTGAAGCAAAGTACAGGATTTTGCGCGAATGCGGAATAATTACCGTTGACTCCCCCGCGAATATCGGCAAGTCAATAAAGGAAGCCCTTGGTGCAAGGTAAGCTACTCCTCTTCCTCATCCTCAACCGGAAAGTACTGTATGGCACCTATATCGGGCCGTTCTGTACGATCCCGGCCAAACAGGTCAGCAGGTATTTCCGCTGCCACTGAAACTTTCCCCGCACCGATAGCCGGCGAACCTTCCCCAAGCCTGAAATCGTGCTGCTGATTATTAAGAAATAATGGATCCTGATTAACTATCGTATTTATAAAGTTCCCTTCTGAAGTATCCATACGCGATCGAATCAGACAATGATCCAGTGTGAAGTCTATGCTTGTACCCTCATGCAGGTCGAGGCCGATTTCATCCTGATTGCTCCCGTATATAATTGAATTTCCAAAATATAATTCCTCAAACGGACGGATCCGGATATCTCCGTCAATGTCCTCGTAATAATTATTCATCAGAACTGAAGGGGTGTTTCTTATGTTTATCCTGTAATAGTTTGCAACTGTAGTGTGCCTGAACTCATACCTGCCCCCGAGAGCCAGCAGCAGGGCATATTCACCGCAATTTGCCAGTGCAAGGTTCTCTGCAACTACATGTGAACCCTGTGCAAACAACCCTGCAATGCTCATATTCTTGATTATACTGTTCCTTATCTTCAGGGTCGGGTCAGTGGCGCTGCCCAGAGTGTCAACATGCAGCCCCACACTTCCGTTCTTGATAATTGCATGTTCTATAAGATGATCCCTGCTGGTTGCAGTGAGCCATATCCTTCCCCATTGTCCGGGCTGCTCCCTGTAAAAGGGTTCAAGCCTGTCGCCCTGGAAAGTAACCGGCTCTTCCCGGGTTCCTTCTACCCTTAAACTTGATCTTTGCAAAAAAACAATGCTGGAGTTGTTGTGAAAGTGGACCCTTGCACCTCTTCCAACCCTCAGTGTAACATCAGGTGCAACAACGGCAATGCCATATACAACATAGGGCAATCCGGCCCCCCACTCTGTATCCTCTGTTATGATGTGGTATTCGATGCCGGATTCAGGATCGGTATAGTTCGGATGTATGTAGTTTGCATCCTGCCCCCAGGCCACAAGTTTAACATCCCGGCTGTCAATGCCGGTACTGAAAATTATGCTGTCGACCACAGTAAGGGGAAGTTCCTGGTTTACCGGGTCAATGGTAACCTCAACAAAAACATAAATGCTGTCGCGGGCACCGATTTCCACATCCCTTAACACTGTTCCCGACCTTCCGTCAATATTCATACGGTAGTATGAAGAGCTGCCTCCTGCCAGTGAGACCGACGAAAGTCTTAACCTTTTATTGTGCCTGTTGTGAACCGTAAATGAGCGTGTAGCCGAACCCCTTGAGGTAAAAACTGTGTCAAACAGAAGTGAATCCCTTGAAAACTCAATCTCAAGAGAAGGTTGAGTATGGAAATCATCATCCCGGCACCCGGATATAGATGCCGCAATAACAAAAGCCAGAAAAAGTACTCCAAAAAACCTTACTGCATTCATGGATTAATAAAAATATTCAGAAGGTAAACGGTATCAGTTGATGTATGTTATAAAACCATTGAAAAAATGAGCAAAATACATTGTAACAAACAAAAATAATGTAATTTTGCAGCCTAAAATAAACAATCATGACAAAAAGCAAAAAGAGGAAAGAGGACAACAAGAATATAGTAGTTGTTGAGGAGGCACTAAGCAAATCGGAACAGTTCATCGAACGCAACCAGAACTTAATTGTTTACTCTGTTGCAATAGTGGTAATCCTGATAGCCGGTTATATAGGCTATACACGCTTCATCCTCGAACCCAGGGAAAGGGAAGGAATGGCCGAAATGTTCATGGCAGAAAAGTATTTTCAGAACGAGGATTTCGAACTGGCCCTGGAAGGAGATGGTGAATATCCGGGTTTCCTCGATATAATATCCGACTACAGGATGACAAAGCCGGCTAACCTGTCACGTTACTATGCCGGTATAAGCCTTATAAGGCTTGGCGAATATGAGGAGGGAATAGATCACCTTCAGAGTTTCAGGAAGAGGGACCAGATCCTAGGTGCAATGGCATATGGAGCCATTGGCGATGCATACTGGGAGATGGGCGAGCTTGACAGGGCAGAGAGATATTACAGGCGGGCATACAATTACGAGCCCAATAATCTTACAACTCCCCTTTTTCTACTTAAGGCGGGGCTTCTTTACGAACAGATGGGTAGTTATGATGCCGCCCTTGAAAGGTACGAAAGGATACGCAGGGAGTATCCTGAAAGCACCGAAGGCCGTGACATTGACAAGTATATAGCCAGGGCCAGGGCAAGCAGTTAATAGCAATTGCACTATAATTTCATGTAATGACGGCAAAAAAAACCGACCTTTCCTTTTATGACCCGGAATCAGTGCCCGATGGCAGTGGTTACAGGATAGGAATTTTGGTTTCATCCTGGAATGAAGAAATTACCGGTGCCCTTCTGAAAGGTTCGATAACCTCACTTACAACCAATGGAGTGAGCCCCGAAGATATAATTACCAGGCATGTTCCCGGCAGCTATGAGCTTCCGCAGGCCGCAGCCATGATGATCGACTCCCTCGAGCCTGATGCTGTAATATGCATCGGATGTGTAATACAGGGTGAAACCCGGCATTTTGAATTTATTTGCCAGGCTGTGGCAAATGGATGTATGGAACTGGGGATTGAGTCTGCCACTCCTGTTATTTTCGGAGTACTTACAACAGACACATATGAACAGGCCAAGGAGCGGGCAGGTGGAAGCCACGGAAACAAAGGCGAGGAAGCTGCGATAGCTGCACTCCGGATGGCGGCACTCCGCAAGAACCTGGAAGAATGAATTTCTCACCGAAAAAAAAACCGCGTATTGTATTTATGGGAACCCCGGTACTCGCCGCGGCTATACTGGATGCAACGGTAATTCGGGGATATAATGTTGTGGCAGTGGTAACTGCACCAGACAGGCCTGCCGGCAGGGGCAGGAAGATACAGCAGCCCCCTGTCAAGATTTACGCAAAACAGAAAGGGATTGATGTGTTGCAGCCTGAAAACCTTAAGGATCCGGAGTTTTCAGAGCAGCTTAAAGCACTGGAGCCGGATATTCAGGTTGTAGTTGCATTCAGGATGCTGCCACGAAGTGTTTGGTCATTGCCAAAAACCGCGACCTTCAACCTGCATGCTTCACTGCTCCCTGATTACAGGGGAGCTGCCCCAATAAACTGGGCGATAATTAACGGGGAGAAAGTAACAGGGGTCACAACCTTTCTGATCGATGACAAGATAGACACCGGTAAAATTCTGCTGCAAAGAAGGATTCCGCTGGATAAATATGAGACTGCCGGCAGCCTCGGGCAGAAAGTAATAAGGGAAGGTGCAGTCCTGGTTCCCGAAACAATAGACGGACTCTTTCATGACAATATCCGTCCGGTTCCGCAGGCAAAAGTACTGAAGGAAGGTGCAAAACTTAACAGGGCACCAAAGATATACACGGAAGACCGCAAGATTGACTGGACACTGCCCTGTGAGAGGACAGTAAACCTGATACATGGCCTGAGTCCAAGTCCGGGTGCTTTCTGCGAAATCGAACCAGACGGACTACAAAAGACTATAATGAAGATATATGAGGCCAGACCTGTAAAAACTACACACAACTTCCCCCCGGGTAAAGTAATTACAGACAACAAAAGCTATCTCGATTTTGCAACTCCTGACGGTTTTGTCAGGATATTGCAGTTGCAACTCTCAGGTAAAAAACGGATGTCTGTTGAAGAACTCCTTCGCGGATTACACATAGACCCTCCGAAAGGCCAATAAAACAGGGTATTTTGCGGGAGTTATTAACAAATGGTCCAAATTTATTAACAAATACGCATATTTTCGGCCTGAAACTTGCATTTTCTGTGAAATAGCCTATATTTGCAATGGTTAACAAAAGCCTACATCCTATTTTTAACCAAAAAATTAAAAACATGAACAAAGCAGAACTCATTGATGCAATTGCATCACAAGCAAATCTGACAAAAGCAGATGCCAAAAGGGCACTGGATGCATTTATTGGTGCAACAACAACAGCACTGAAGAAAGGCGAGAGAGTTGCTCTCGTTGGATTCGGTTCGTTCTCTGTTTCAAAAAGAGAAGCCCGTAAGGGAAGAAACCCACAGAGCGGCAAGGAAATTACAATTCCCGCAAAAAAAGTGGTCAAGTTCAAGGCTGGAGCCGAACTTGCTGACAAAGTGAAGTAATTTATTTCCTTTACGGAACTTTTATAGGGCCGCCCCGGTAATTAAACCGGTGCGGCCTTTGTATTTTATTGACAATTTACCATTAAGGGATAATTATTATTTTTACACCAGCAAAAACCCTACAAATGGATACTTCAGACAAAAAAGACCTGAGGCCCGGTAATAGCTTTGACCCGGATGGTGTTGCAAATACATCCAATAATATATTTGGTCTGCCTTTCAGCCTGCAGGAGTCTAAACTGGTATTCATACCGGTGCCCTGGGATGTTACCACATCCAATTACAGCGGAACCTCAGAAGGACCTTCGGTTATACTTAAAACCTCATACCAGATCGACCTTTATGACCCGGTTGCACCAAATGCATGGAAGCAAGGATTGGTAATGGAGCAGATTGATCATGCGCTTATGTCAAAAAATAATGAGCTGCGCAAGCATTCAGAAAGGATTATAAGTTTTCTGGAAGCTGGAGGAGACACAAAAGACAACAGTGAAATAAGAACTTTAACAGGCAGAATAAACCAGGAGTGTGATTTGCTAAGTATTGACACTGAGAAAAAGTGCCTGCAATATTTGGAAAACGGGCAGATCCCTTTTATAGTAGGGGGTGAACACAGCGTCTCTGACGGGGCCATACAGGCATTTTCCAGGCAGGGTAAGGATTTCGGCATACTACAAGTAGACGCCCATGCCGATATGCGGGATCAATACATGGGTTTTACCCATTCGCATGCATCGGTCATGCGAAGGGCGCTGGATAAAAAAGGGGTATCCGGCATAGTTCAGGTAGGAATAAGGGAGATATGCAGTGAAGAGGCACGGTTTATATCAATGAACCACAGGAAGATAAAGACGTATTTCGACCACGACCTGAAACAACGCGCTTTCGAGGGTGAAACCTGGAGGGAAATATGCAGGGATATTGCTGATAAGCTTCCTGAATTCATTTACGTGAGTTTCGATGTTGACGGCCTCGTGCCATCTGATTGTCCCGGTACGGGAACGCCTGTGCCCGGAGGCCTTACATACAGCCAGGCAGTTTACCTGATTGAAACAATAGTCAGCTCCGGAAGAAGGATCATCGGGGGCGACCTGGTAGAAACCGGCCCCACCAACATGGACGGTATCATCTCCTCAAGGCTGTTGTACCGCATGGCCGGAATGGCAATAAAAAGCAATGAAAAAGCCTGAAAGGAAAAGAAAGGACCGGCATACTTATTTTTTGAATACCGGAGTCAGTCAGAAAGTTTATGACCCCGAATAATCTTTAATAAGCGATTTGAACCTCTCCCCTCTTTCCTCAAAATCTGTGAAAGAATCATAGCTTGATGCAGCGGGAGAAAGCAGGCATGCACTGCCTGACGGGGTAACCTCAACAGCCTTGCTTACCGCCATATCAAAGCTTTCAAATAACATAACATTCCTGCTTTTAAATTCTTTTCTGTTGCGGATCAGATCCAGCATTCGTTTTCCGGCATTTCCAAGCAGCAGAATATTGACTACCTCAGATCCCTGCAGGAAATCTATCAGCGAAACGTAGTCCACTCCCCTGTCCATTCCCCCAAGAATTATTGTCGAGGCAGATGGAAGAGTTTTTAGTGCAGCAATTGCAGATTCAGGAATAGTTGAGATTGAATCGTTATAGTAGCTAACTCCAGAGTAGTCACCGACAAATTCAAGGCGGTGCGGCAGCCCCCTGAAATCAGCTACCGTTGAAGATATTATATTGGGGTGTACGTCCAGGTTGAGAGCAACAGCAACCGCCGCTGATATGTTTATCAGGTTGTGCTCGCCTGGTATAAGCCTGTTGCGGCATATATTGCGCAATAAGGTTTTTGTGCTTTCCGAACTAACCAGCAGATCATCCCCGTTTCGGCAAACACTCACTCCCTTGCTGCAGTATCTGCCAAGGGCCACGGAATTCGACCTGGCGGGGATTTTCTGCATACCGTCAACAACCCCTTTGTTTTCTGCATTATACACAAGCAGATCATCATTTTCCTGCCAGCGGTATATGTTAATCTTTGCCTCCCGGTATTCATCAAATGAAGCATAATGGTCAAGATGTTCCTGATAGATGTTGAGCAGAACCGCAATGTGCGGGGAAACTACCAGCCCTTGCAGCTGATGGCTGCTCATCTCATATATTATTTCTGTACCAGGGTCAACCGAATCAATGAGATCAAAGCATGGTATACCTATATTTCCGGCCAGCAGAGCTTTTTTACCTGCCCTTTTTAGGATCTCAAATATAAGACGAGTGGTGGTACTTTTGCCCTTGCTGCCTGTCACCCCTGTCACCTGGTCTTTAAGGATTTTCAGAAACAACTCTGTCTGAGAGATTATAATTGCTGATCCAGTATAACCGTGGAAAGCGGAAAAAGGGATTCCGGGAGACCGGATTATTACCCCTGCCCCCTTTAGTCCCTCAAGATAATTTATGCCAAGAAAATAGCGGATGTTTAGTTTGCTGTCAGGGCCACCGGATAGTTCAGCTGCTTTTTCGTTTTTGTCGCAAATATTGACAGTGGCCCCGGGCAGTATATCTCCAAGCAAGCGGCAGGTTGACCTGCCTTCCTTCCCGAACCCGAGAACCGCAATATGATTTCCTTTAATATGTGGAAAAAGCAGCCCTTTGATCATATCCCTGTACGACACCATCACGCAAAAATCTTTGGATCATTGACCAGTTCCCGGATCTTTATTCTTACAAGATACTCAAATTCAGGCAATAGACAATGCCCGGGATCAAATTGCCCCAGAAGGTCTTTAATCCCATTCGCCCTGTAATCTGAATATACTGTGCTGCTGTGGTAATATTCCAGCAGCGGCGGAAGGGAGTAACCATTTTTCAGGTATTGCTTCACTGCGGTTTGCAGTGCAACATTAACCTCTTCAGTTGTCCCTACACACTCCAGTGGTTTTGAGTCAGCTATTCCGCAAAGCTGGTCAAGCAGAGGTCTGAGCGACATATCAGTATAAAGCTCAGAACCAAAAATACTTTTTAATTCATCCGCCTGCAGAAAAGGGGAAAGTATAATATACGTAAACAAACACTTCGGGCATCTGCAGCACCAGGCATTCTCCTTGCTGCCGGCATTGCAGCTTCTGAATACCCTGTGATATTGCTTTAAGCCTGAAAAAATGGCAGCTATCTGCAGTTCATTAAGCGGTCTGAGCAGGCTGAAATAGTTGCTTCCGCCACCAAGATATTCACAAACATATTGCCTGAAGTCACTTTCGAACTCAAGCGATTTACTGTACTGATGATTTATTCCTGTTCCGGGAATGCTGGGTTCATTCGCGCTCGACTCATTCGACAATGCAATATGGCCTGCTGACACCTGCCTGGCCGCATAGAACGAAGCAAAGGCAAGCAGGGCAGAAAAAGGAGTGTGCCCGTTAAGGAAACCTCTTTCGTTCAGTTTTAACAAAAGCGGATCTATTTCTCTGATAAGTCTTATCCCTTTAGCATTATCAAAACCAGCTTCCCTGATAACATCATCTGTGGCCCCCCTGGGGTTGATGACAAAAGGTATTGAAGTATAACCACCCGGGAGCAGGATTTCGGCACCCACTGCTGAATCTTTACCTCCACCAACCGGTACCAGCACGGTTTCCCTGCCAGTACTGTTGCTGGTTGTAGCCGGGACTGGCAGTTTTACGGCCATATCAGAATATTCAAAACCAAGAAGTTCACTGCCGGGCTGAGGTATGCCATTAGTGTAAAAAAATTCACCCAGGCCCTTGATAAACAATTTGGTCCACCACATCTGCTGCGAATCACTGAGTTCATAGCTCCCGATGAGTATTCTGGGAGAACAGAAAGCCTTCCAGTAACTGATCATCTCCGCCAAACCAAGGTGAAAAGCAAGTACCTGGTCTTCTTTACTGACAACATCACTGCTTCCCAGGCCACCAAAATACAGATGCCACACAGGCTTGAAAATATAATCTCCTGCCTCAAAGCAGAAGCTGAGCCTCTGGGAACCAGGGCCCTTCTCCAGATTAAACCCCCTGTATATGAATACAGGAAACATCTCTCTCAGTTCCAGGTATTTCTTAAAACCGTGATCTGAATCTGGGTTGAACATTGGCAGAGTTTTTGTTGTTCTATTGATTAATACAGTTCAAAATTAACAAAATCCCCCTTTTGGAGGGAAAATGCGCTAATAATACAGGAAGAAAACAGTTTTTATGGAGTCAAAACAAAATAAGCCGTCAAGCGGGAAGCTGCTCATAAGCGAACCTGCTTTGCGTGATTTCTATTTCGGGCGCAGTGTTGTATTGCTTGTGGAGCACAATGATAAGGATGGCACTATCGGTCTTATACTTAACAAGCCGATACATCTTAAGCTCAACCAGGTGGTCAAGGAGTTCCCCGATAATGAATTCCCCCTTTTCCTTGGAGGCCCGGTACATCCGGAGCGGTTGTTCTATGTTCATACACTTGGTGACAAGATCCCCGGAAGTATAGAAATAATCCAGGGCCTTTACTGGGGAGGTGATATAAAAAAACTGATGGAACTTGTAAGCCTGAAACTGGTAACACCGGAAGAGGTAAGATTCTTTATTGGATACTCAGGCTGGGAGCCCGGACAACTTGGAAAGGAAATGAAGGAAAAATCCTGGGTGGTTACCCAATGCTCACTCAACACGGTTATGGAAAGGCACCCTGAAAAACTCTGGAGCAACATGCTTAAGGAGATGGGAAACGACTATGCTATCTGGGCAAATTTTCCCTCCGACCCAATTCTTAACTAAAAGGCCTGTCAATAGCCAAAGACCAGTGATATTACCTGGCCGGGACGAACCGACTCACCTTTGATTATACAATGCGACCGTATATAATACTCCTCCCTCTCTATAAGCTTGGATTCTATAAATGAGAGCAGCCTCTCACCTTTCATATTCCCGATCAGCGGTCTTTTCCGGCGTGCGTACTCCAGGCGATGAGACAGACTTGCAGGACTCATTTTAAGGTACACCGTAATACCGTTTCCCAGCATAAAGTCCATATTATCTGAATAACAGGGGGTACCACCCCCTGTTGCAATAACCGCTTTCTGGATATCCAGGGTTGATTGCAACACCCCTTTCTCCATTTCCCTGAATTCTTCTTCACCCTTACTACTGAAAATTTCCGGTATTGTCGAACCAGATAACCTCTCCACTTCGTTGTCAATATCAATGAATGGATATTCCAGCCTTCGGGCAAGCCTCCTGCCCAGAGAACTCTTTCCGCAACCCATAAAACCTATCAGATATATTCTCATGCCAGCAGTTTAATTGCAAAAATATACAAAATACATGCATTATGGGATATATTGAAAATTGTCCAGTATATTTGAAAAATAGTTTTAAACCGGCAAAATATTCTGCTCAGAAGTTATGATTAAGATAGTTACTGTTATTGGTGCCAGGCCACAGTTCATTAAGGCGGCCCCTGTTAATCAAGCTTTTAAGGCTTCCGGAGGGATTCTGGAGAAAATAATACATACAGGGCAGCATTTCGACAATAATATGAGCCGGGTTTTTTTTGAGCAGATGAACATTCCTGAACCCGACTTCAACCTTGATATACACAGTCTTCCTCATGGAGCAATGACAGGAAGGATGACAGAAGCAATCGAAAAAATACTTATAGATGAAAAACCTGAATGGTTGCTGGTTTATGGTGACACAAATTCCACTCTTGCCGGCGCACTTGCAGCCTCGAAGCTCAAAATACCTGTAGCCCATGTGGAAGCAGGCCTCAGGTCGTTCAACATGGAGATGCCCGAAGAAATAAACCGCTGTATTACTGACAGGATAAGCCGGCTTTTGTTCTGTCCTACTCCCGTGGCGGTGGAAAATCTGAAGAACGAAGGTTTTTCCGGGAAAAACTCCAGGATAGTTCTTAGCGGGGATGTTATGTATGATGCTTCAATAATCTTCAGGGAAAAGGCAAAAAAGCCAGCTGAAATGTCACTTCCCGGTGAATATGTTCTTGCAACGGTTCACAGGGCAGAAAACACAGATGATGTTATAAAACTCAAAAACATAGTTAAAGCACTTAACACTGTATCAGAAAGGCTCCCGGTTGTATTACCCCTGCATCCGCGCACCCGCAAGCTGTTAAAAGAGCCGGGTATCCCTGCTTTATCAGACAATATTATTGTAACGGGTCCGGTCGGGTATCTTGAAATACTTTATCTTCTTGACAACTGCCGGTTGCTGCTTACCGACAGTGGAGGCATGCAGAAAGAAGCCTGCTTCTTTGAAAAGGCATGCGTAACGCTTAGGGAAGAGACCGAGTGGACCGAACTGGTGGATGCCGGATACAATAAACTGGCAGGAAGCGATCCTGATCTGATCTACAGCTCATTTGAACATTTTTCAGAGAACCCGCCTGGATTTGGCAGGAAGTTGTACGGTAGCGGCAGGGCGGCAGAAGAAATAACCCGTTCACTGCTTATGTGACCTATACATAACCCTGGGCCAGCATCGCATCTGCCACCTTCACAAATCCACCAATGTTCGCACCCTTTACGTAATTCACAAACTCCCCTTCCCTGCCATATTCAACGCAGGTGTTATGAATATTTATCATGATATTGTGAAGCCTCTGGTCAACCTCCTCCCTTGTCCACGACATCCTGAGTGCATTCTGGCTCATTTCAAGGCCGGAAGTGGCTACTCCTCCAGCATTGGCAGCCTTACCCGGACCATATAATATCCTGTTGTCCACAAATATCTCAACTGCCTCAGGTGTGCTTGGCATATTAGCCCCCTCCGAAACACAGATGCATCCGTTTTTGACGAGTTCTTTTGCCTCATCTTCATTAATCTCATTCTCGGTTGCGCAGGGCAAAGCGATATCACATTTTTCCATCCAGGGTCTGGAAACTCCCTCAACATATTTGCATCCAAACTCATCAGCATACTCACTGATTCGCCCCCGCTTGATATTCTTCAGGTTCTTTATATACTCCAGCTTCTCATTGTCAATGCCATCCTGATCATAGATATATCCGTTTGAATCAGAAAGTGTAACCACCTTCCCCCCCAGCTCAATTACCTTTTCTGTTGCAAATTGTGCAACATTCCCCGATCCGCTTACTGCCACTATTTTCCCTTTTATCTCCTCGTTAATGGTTGATAGCATTTCCTGAGCGAAATAAACAGTACCATAACCGGTAGCTTCAGGTCTTATAAGACTACCGCCATACTCAAGACCTTTCCCGGTAAACACTCCGGTAAACTCATTTCTAATTCTCTTGTACTGCCCGTACATAAACCCGACTTCACGGCCACCAACGCCAATATCACCTGCCGGAACATCTGTGTCAGGGCCAATATGGCGAAAAAGTTCAGTCATCAGGCTCTGGCAAAACCTCATAACCTCCACATCAGATTTGCCTTTGGGGTCAAAGTCAGAGCCTCCCTTCCCTCCTCCGAGTGGCAGAGAGGTAAGGCTGTTCTTAAAAACCTGCTCAAATGCAAGGAACTTAAGCACTCCCAGATCGACTGTAGGGTGAAAACGCATACCGCCCTTGTATGGCCCTATCGCACTGTTCATTTCTATACGGTATCCACGGTTAACCTGTACATCTCCCCGGTCGTCAATCCAGGGTATGCGGAAAATGATCACCCTTTCCGGCTCTATCATCCTTTCAAATACTTTGACAGCCTTGTACTTGGGGTTCTCTTCCAGAAAGGGAATTATTGTTTCTGCAACCTCATGGACAGCCTGATGAAAGGCTTTCTCTGCCGGGTTTTTCATTACGACATAATCCATGAATTTTTTAAGCTGTGTTTCCATTTTATTTTGTTTTTTGTATTAGAGAAGTTTTATCATTAACAATTTTATACAATTAAGCATCCCGTACAGAAAAAAATGCGAAAGAAATATTTTGTTCTTTTTTCTTGCATATTTCAAAATATTTTATATGTAAATAACCGGAATGCTTATTTGGAGAAATTCGTACCTTCATGGTGGTAAATCAAACCACAAATGGGATCCGGGAAAAAAAGCGGTAAAGGCCCACCGGCCGTTGAATTTAAAGACTCTGCAGGTACTCCTTTGGTTGGCTTGAACCAGGAAGACTTAAAAAGAATTCTTGCAGAAAAGGATGAAAGGGTAAAGGAGCTTGAAGCCATACACAAGACCACAAGTATCCTAAGGGAGGAAAAACCAATACCCGAGATGCTGAACAGGATAGTCCAGGTACTTCCGCCGGCCTGGAAATACCCGGAAGATGCTATTGCCAGAATTAGGTATGGCGAAAGGGCATTCGTCAGCAAAGCCGGTTTGCGTGAAACAAAGTGGGTTCAGAGAAAGACATTTGAAACAATAGACGGCAGGGAAGGATGCATTGAGATCTTTTACCAGAAGGAGTTGAATGAAAGGGACGAAGATCCTTTCCTGATTGAAGAGAGACATCTGCTGGGCAACATCTGCAGCCTTATTACAGGGCATCTGAACACACAGATAGGCAAAGAGCTTCTCAGACAATCAGCAGGTATCGGCCAGGAAGGAGATGAGGCACAATCTGAGCGTACACATGCAGCAATGAGCAGGCAGCTGCTGCAAAAATTCCTAAACAAGCACAATTCCGACCGGGATATATACCACGATCTGATGCAATACAAGGTCAGGGAGATACTGCTTGTGGCAAACCTTTATGACGCCTACATAATTGAGCAGGAAGGGCGTTTTTTCGAACAGGTAACAGGAGAATACTACCAGCTAAACCTTTCTTCAGCACCAAGAATAACAGGTGTTTCCACACCGGAAGAGGCTCTTGAGAAACTGCAGGAAAAGCACTTTGACATGGTCATAGTCATGATGGGCGTTGAAAAGTCGACTCCCCTGCAGCTCAGCAGAATCATAAAACAGATATACCACAACATCCCTATATTCATGCTGCTGAACAATAATTCAGACATTGCACTCTTTGAAGACGGGGCAAAACCCATTAACTCCATTGACAAGCTCTTTGTCTGGAACGGGGATTCCAAGGTGTTCCTGGCAATGGTGAAGTACAATGAAGACAGGATGAATGTTGAGAACGACATCCGTATCGGCATGGTAAGGGTTATACTGCTGGTTGAAGACTCCGCAAAATATTACTCAAGGTATCTTCCCATACTCTACTCAATAGTTATCGAACAGATTCAACACCTTATTGAGGAGGTAAATACCGATGAACTTTACAAGCTCCTAAAAATGAGGGTGCGTCCAAAAATACTGCTTGCCTCGGACTATAATGAAGCAGTGGAGTTATTCAACAAGTACAGAGACAATATGCTTTGCCTTATATCTGACGTTAAATTCGGAAAAGACGGCAGCATGGATCCTGAGGCTGGTCTCAGGCTCGTTAAATATGCCAGGGATAAAATACCCAACCTGCCTACCGTTTTGCAGAGCTCTGATCCGGAAAATGCCAATGAGGCCTATAAACTTAAGTCAACATTTATCAACAAGAACTCAGAAACCCTGAAGCAGGATCTGCAGAGTTTTATAAACTACTACCTGGGCTTTGGCCATTTTATATACAAGGATGAGGAAGGAAGGCGCGACATTGCAGTTGCACGTTCAATGATGGAGTTCAGGAACCACCTGAGGACAATACCGGAAAAATCGCTGATCTACCATGCGAAAAAAGACCACTTCTCACACTGGCTTATGGCCCGCGGAGAGATTCAGTTTGCAAAAAGGATAAAGCCCCTAAAGGTTGAGGACTTTGAATCGCCCGGGAGCCTGCGTAAATATCTAATAGATGTAGTGGAGCAATGTATCCATGACAAGCAGAAGGGTAAAGTGATCAATTTTGAAGAATCTGCACTCCTGGACAGTACCAATGTGGTGAGCATGTCACCGGGATCCCTTGGAGGCAAGGGAAGGGGGCTCTCCTTTATCAATATGATGATAAACAGTTTCGATTTCAGCGAGATACTGCCCGATATAAGGGTATGTACACCAAGAACATGTATAACAGGCACAGAAGAGTTCGAAATCTTTATCCGCAACAATGATCTTTACAGCAAAATATACTGTGAAACAGATTATGACAAGATAAAGGATCTGTTTTTAAGGGGAAGCCTGACCCCCACCCTCAGGAAAAGACTGAAAATTTACCTCTCCGTTATAGACAAGCCTCTTGCAATAAGATCTTCCAGCCTGTTTGAAGATTCACTCATGCAACCTTTTGCAGGTATTTTTGATACATTTCTTCTGCCAAATAATCATCCAGATTTAAACACCAGGCTTGAACAGACAATGGATGCAATTAAACTGGTGTATGCATCGATCTTTTCTCCAACTGCAAAGGCCTATTTCGGAGCTGTGAATTATAAGATCGAAGAAGAAAAAATGGCAGTGATAATTCAGGAGGTAGTTGGCAATAAGTACAATGGCTGCTATTACCCCCATCTGAGCGGAGTTGCCCAGTCATATAATTTTTATCCGTACTCCTATATGAAGCCTGAGGAGGGTTTTGCATCCGTGGCGGTCGGGCTGGGCAAATATGTGGTCGACGGTGAAAAGACATACCGGTTCTCGCCTGCCCACCCCAGGCTGGAAATGTATTCCCCAAAAGAGCTTTTCAAGAATTCCCAGGTGCATTTCTATGCTGTTGACCTCGATAAAAAGGAGATTGACCTTCTTGAGGGCGAGGATGCCGGCCTAGTCAAACTTGAAATAGACAAGGCTGAAGAACACGGAACGCTCAAGCACTGCGCCTCCGTGTACGATATAAACAGCGAACGCACCATTCCAGGGATCACTGATCCGGGGCCAAGGGTAATAAATTTTGCAAATATCCTTAAATACGACTACGCACCCCTTGCAAAGACCATTGAAAGACTACTGGATATCATTTCAGAGTCGATGGGAACACCCATTGAAATTGAATTTGCAGTCGACCTTAATAAAGACAAAAATGGCAGGGCGGCCTTTTATCTATTGCAGATAAAGCCCCTTATAAAGAACATAGCTGAATCGGAAATCAACATAGACGTAATAGACAACAAAAAACTTCTCCTCTACAGTGAAAACGGTATGGGAAATGGCAGGATCAGTGATATATACGATATTATATTTGTTGACCCTGACAGATTTGACAAGCTGAAAACAGAGAAGATCAGGGACGAGATAGACAGCCTTAACAGCAAAATGGTGAGCGAAGGGAGGAAGTACATTCTGATAGGCCCGGGCAGATGGGGCACGAGAGACCGCTTTATTGGGATCCCTGTCAACTGGTCCCAGATATCAAATGCACGCATAGTTGTTGAAGTCAGCATGGAGGAATTTCCCCTTGATGCCTCCCTTGGGTCACATTTCTTTCATAATGTAATTAGCATGAATGTAGGATACTTCTCTGTTAAGCACAACGAACTCATAGATTATATAAACTGGGACAAACTCAGGACCATTAAGAGCATCAACAAGACGCAATACCTCAGGCATATCCGTTTCGACAAGGCATTGGAGGTAATAATGGACGGGAAAAAACGATCTGCCCTTATTTATCACGACAGCCTGGAGCCAATACTAACTAAACGAATAATCAAAGGCATACAATGAATACTTTCACCAAATACAAATACGACGAAAGGTACGCTACAGACACTTACGACTTCAAGGAGATAACCTACCAGGATCTGATGCAGAGGCGAATTATTAACGTACTTCTGATCTGCAGCAACTATGATGCCTTTATGCTCGAGGAAGACGGCCGCATAAATGAAAAGATATTCCTTGAATACACCTCAAAAAACCTGAGGTACCCACCTCAGTTTACACAGGCAAGCTCATCGGAGAAAGCTTTCCGGCTTATGGAGGAAAAACATTTCGACCTTGTTATTACCATGCTCAATGTCGGAAAGATAGACTGCTTCGAAATGGCCAAGAAGGTAAAGAAGCGTTACCCGGATATCCCCATAGTGGTACTCACCCATTTCTCAAGGGAAGTATCAATGAAGCTGCGCAACGAAGACCTTAGCTCTATTGATTATGTTTTCAGCTGGCTGGGCAATGCAGGGCTTTTACTGGCAATTATAAAGCTGCTTGAAGACCGAATGAATGCTGATTATGACATTGAGAAGGTAGGAGTTCAGGGTATACTTCTTGTTGAAGACTCGGTACGATATTACTCCTCCTACCTGCCAACAATATACAAGGTCATATTTGACCAGACCAATGAGCTTATGACCGAGGGCCTCAATGAACACAAAAAGACCCTGAGGATGCGCGCCAGGCCCAAGATACTTCTTGCAAAGAGTTATGAGGAAGCCATGGAACTTTACGAAAAGCACCATGAGAACCTCCTTGGTATAATCTCCGATATAAGCTATGCCAAAGGAGGTAAAAGGGACAATCAGGCCGGAGTAAAACTAGCCAAGCACATACGTAAGAGGAATTCGCAGATACCCATCCTCCTGCAGTCGTCCGAAAAATGGGATGCAGTCATAAACAAAGACATAGACGTAAGCTTTATAAACAAATATTCCAAGACCCTTCTGATCGAACTCAAGCATTACATAAGGGAGAATTACGGATTCGGGGATTTTGTATTCAAGGATCCTTCCAGCGGGCTGGAAACAGGCAGGGCAAACAACCTGCATTCACTGCAGGTAAAGATAGCAAAGGCAGCCCCCACGGTACTTGAGTACCATGTAAGCAACAATCACTTCTCCCGCTGGCTCAAGGCCAGGGCCCTTTTTTCCATTGCGAATGTTTTTGCGCAGAAGAGCAGGGAGGACTTTGACCATATCGAAGAAATCAGAAGCTACCTTATTGACACCATTGCAAACTACAGGCGAACCAAAGGAAGGGGAATAATTGCAAGCCACCTGGATGAGTATGCTGTTTTTACAAGGCTTGGTGACGGGCAACTTGGTGGCAAAGCGCGAGGGCTAGCATTCATTGATTCGGTAATCAACCGTTACAAGATCATGCACAGGTGGGAAGGTGTAACTGTATCAATACCCCGCACAGTTGTGCTTACAGCTGATATCTTTGATGAATTCATGGAAGACAACGACCTGTATGATTTCGCGCTGTCGGATGCAGGAGACGAGGAGATTCTTGAGCGCTTTGTTCACAGCAGGACACCATCCAGAATGCGCTCATACATAAGGGAGATCACTGATTTCTTCAAGAGCCCCCTTGCCGTCAGGTCTTCAAGTCTCCTGGAAGACAGTCATTACCAGCCTTTTGCAGGGGTGTACTCAACCTACATGATACCAAACAACCATCACGACAACAATGTGCGCTTAAACCAGCTCGACCAGGCAATAAAAAGTGTTTATGCCTCTGTGTTTTTCCGGGAGAGCAAAGCATACATAGAAGCAACTTCAAATGTAATAGACGAGGAGAAGATGGCGGTGGTCATTCAGGAGGTATCTGGCAGGTCTTACGGAAGTATGTTCTACCCTGCAATATCCGGAGTGGCAAGATCGGTCAACTTTTACCCCATTGAACCTGAGAAGTATGAGGAGGGTGTTGCCAACATAGCCTTTGGTCTTGGAAAGATAATAGTTGACGGTGGTTTGTCACTGCGCTTTTCTCCCAAGTACCCGCAGAAGTCGCTCCAGCTTGCAAATACCGATATAGCCCTGAGAGACAGTCAGAGAGAGTTTTACAGTCTGAATATGGATCCTGACAAGTTCACCCCGGCAGTTGACGAAACAATTAACCTTTTTAGAACCAGCATAAGGCAGGTAAAAGGAAGTTCTTCACTGAAGTATGTTGCATCAACATTTGATTACGAAGACAATATTATCCGTGACGGACTTTACGATAAAGGCACACGCATTATATCATTTGCCAATGTTCTCCGTCATGGCTCATTCCCCCTGGCGGATATACTCAAAGAGCTCCTGAATATAGGACAAAGAGAGATGAACAACCAGGTGGAGATCGAATTTGCAGTGAACCTTGATGTGCCCAGGGGGCAAAAAAAGCAGTTTCACTTTTTGCAGATACGACCGATAGTAGAAACCCAGGAAAAAAACAGGGTAAAGATATCGGACATAAGGCAGGAAGACACGGTCATAATCAGTGAGCATGCGCTGGGCAATGGAATAATTGACAATGTAAGGGATATAGTTTACATAAAACCCGACTCCTTCGATCCTGCAAAAACTAAGGATATAGCACAGCAGATCACTGAACTGAACAGGAAGTTCAGGGAGAAAGGCTCACATTATATCCTGATCGGGCCCGGCAGGTGGGGATCTGCAGACCCCTGGCTTGGCATACCGGTAAAGTGGTCTCAGATATCAGAAGCCAGACTAATAGTCGAATCAGGTCTAAAGAGTTTTCACATTGATCCCAGCCAGGGTACGCACTTCTTTCAGAACCTGACCTCTTTCAATATCGGATATTTCACAATAAACCCCTATTTGAACGATGGTTATCTCAACCTTGAATTCCTTGATTCAAAGCAGGCGGAATATGAGGACAAACTGATCAGACACGTCCATTTCAATGCTCCTGCGGTAATAAAAATTGACGGAAGCAAAAAAGCCGGAACAGTTTTAAAACCAGAAAAATAAATTAACAGGTTTGTTTGTTTAATATACAAATTAGGGCTAAATTAGTCGCTCAATTGATAATTAATTAACAGCTCGAATTTTACAAATTTTTTAAATCCAATTATTATGAATTTAGAAAAGATAATGACAGACCTGGAGCGAAAGAATCCGGGCGAAAAGGAGTTCTTACAGGCAGTTAGGGAGGTTCTGGAAACCATCATCGATGTGATTGCAGAAAACCCCAAGTACCAGGCAGCAAATATCATTGACAGGATAACCGAGCCTGACAGGGTAATCTCTTTCAAGGTAGAGTGGGTCGATGACAAAGGACAGGTTAAGGTAAACAGGGGGTACAGGGTACAGTTCAATAATGCCATAGGGCCTTACAAGGGAGGATGCCGTTTTCACCCAAGCGTTACCCTTAGCGGGCTTAAATTCCTGGGCTTTGAGCAGATATTTAAAAACAGTCTTACAACATTACCCATGGGTGGTGCAAAAGGTGGAAGCGACTTTGACCCAAAAGGCAAGTCGCAGGCCGAAATAATGCGTTTCTGCCAGGCTTTCATGGCAGAACTCTACAAATATATCGGACCGGACACTGATATCCCGGCAGGAGACATAGGAGTTGGAGGTCGCGAGATAGGATACATGTATGGAATGTACAAAAAACTGGTCGGCGAGCATACAGGTACTTTTACAGGCAAGGGGCGCAACTGGGGGGGCAGCCTTATCAGGCCCGAAGCAACCGGATACGGTGCCGTTTTTTTTGCTGAGGAGATGCTCAAGATCAAAGGTGAAAAGCTTACAGGAAAAACAATTGCCCTCTCAGGGTTTGGAAATGTTTCATGGGGTGCAGCGACCAAAGCGACCCAGCTTGGTGCAAAAGTAGTTACAATAAGCGGTCCGGACGGATATGTATATGATCCGGACGGTATTTCGGGAGACAAGATTGATTACCTGCTTGAACTCAGGGCTTCCAACCAGGATATAGTAAAACCTTACACCTATGAATTCCCCAATGCCCAGTTCTTTGAAGGCAAGAGACCATGGGAGCAGAAAGTGGACATTGCAATGCCATGTGCAATACAGAATGAGCTGGACGAGAACGATGCAAGGAACCTTGTTAATAACGGTGTAATGGCAATATCCGAGGGAGCCAACATGCCGTGCACACCCGAAGCAGTAGAAATAATACAGGAAGCCAAGGTCCTTTACGGGCCTGGCAAGGCAGCAAATGCCGGGGGTGTTTCAACCTCAGGCCTTGAGCAGACCCAGAACGCTATGAAGCTTAACTGGACAGCAGAGGAGGTTGAGGAGAAGCTTCACCAGATTATGAAAAACATCCATGAAGCCTGCA
>SLKR01000071.1 GCA_007134525.1 Bacteroidales bacterium
GCTCTGAAAAAGGCTGAGGAAAGCGACAGGCTTAAGTCTGCATTTCTTAACAATCTCAGCCATGAGATCCGTACACCATTAAACAGCATAATGGGGTTTTCAAACATACTTGCAGATGAGGATATTGGCAGGGAGGAGTTCAGGCAGTATATAGGGATAATAAATCAGAGCAGTAACCGTCTGCTGCAGATCATAAATGACATAATCAGTATTTCCAGTATTGAAACCGGAATTGAGCGGGTAAATGAACATGAAACAGACCTATTTAAGGAGCTTGAAAGCTTGTGTTCAGAATATGAAGATACAGCAGCTTCTGAAAATCTCACTTTCAGTTGCATTTGTGGCCTCAGGGAGGCTGAATCGGTTGTTTTATGCGACTGGCAGAAATTATCACAGGTTATTGGCAATCTGATCCGTAATGCTGTGAGGTTCACCGGCCAGGGAAAAATTGAGCTCTCCTGCAAAAGAAAAGGCGACAGGCTTTGTTTTTCAGTATCGGATACCGGTATCGGTATACATCCTGAGCATCACGAAGTTATTTTTGAGCGTTTCAGGCAGGTAGCACCAGAAAAGGGTAAGGTGGTTGAAGGCAATGGCCTTGGACTTACCATATCAAAATCTTATGTTGAACTGATGGAAGGTGAAATGTCCGTTTTTTCAGAACCGGGCAAAGGTTCTGTATTTAGTTTTCATATACCTTACAAGTCCGCAAAAAAGGGCGGGAATCAAAATGAGGCTGATAAAGAAAGTAAAAAGCAGCCTGACAGGGAGTATGTTTTGCTGGTTGCCGAAGATGAACCAAGCAACTACCTTCTGATAGTGAGTATGCTTGAATCATATCCTTACCGGTTAATACACGCTGTAAACGGAGCGGATGCTGTCAGTAAATGCAGGGAAAACCCTGATATTGACATGATAATTATGGATATCAAGATGCCTGTTATGGGTGGACTGGAAGCTACCCGGACAATAAAGGAGGAGAACCCCGGCATCCCTGTTCTGGCAGTTACAGCCCATGCACTCGAGGGAGACCGCGACAAGGCCATGGGTGCCGGCTGTGATGACTATCTCAGCAAACCTATCAGTAAAGCTGCGCTTGTTCAGAAGGTCTCAGATTTGCTGGGTTAACTGTCTCCCCGGATTTTTTGTATGAGGAACTTCTCCAGCTCTACCACCGCAAATACCATAACGCCCCCTGCCACAGAGTACCACCAGTAGCTTCCCTTTATGGGGCTGGTTTCGAAGAATGTGTTCATAAAGGGCAGGTAAACAAACACCATCTGAAGTATCACCAGTGCACCTGCTGCAATAAATGTGTATTTGTTTGCAAAGAATCCTTTCCCAAGGCTCGGTGTCTTGATCTTGCGGCAGTTGAACAGATAGAACAACTGGCCGGCCACCAGGGTGTTTACCGCTATGGTTCTGGAGGCAGCATCTTCGAGGCCATTAGTCTGCATGAGATAGAATACACCCATTGTCAGTCCGCCAATAAGGAATGAAACAAAAACTATCCTCCATAAGAAGAGCTTACCCAGGATAGGTTCATCGGGCTCCCTCGGCGGACGCTCCATTACTTCTTCCTCCATTGGCTCAAATGCTATTGCAAGGGCTAGGGTAACAGCCGTTACCATGTTCACCCAAAGTATCTGCAGAGGGGTTATCGGCATAACCATCCCCAGCAGAATTGCTGTCATCAACACCAGTGCCTCTGCACCATTTGTGGGCAGGATGAACAGCAGGGCCTTGCGTATATTGTCGTAAACCGTACGACCTTCTTCGATGGCATTGACTATAGTAGCGAAATTATCGTCAGCCAATACCATCTCGGCGGCATCCTTTGAAACATCAGTCCCTTTTATACCCATTGCAATGCCAATATTGGCCATCTTCAGGGCGGGTGCATCGTTCACACCATCACCTGTCATAGCGCAAAGCCTGCCCTTTTTCTGCAGGGCTTTCACAAGCCGGAGTTTGTGCTCAGGTGTGGTGCGTGCATAGACATCGTACTCCTCAGAAGCCTCCAGAAGATCTTCATCGCTCATCTCCTCCAGCTCCTTTCCCGACAGGGCCTTTTCCCCGTCGCCTATCCCAATCTCCTTGCCTATTGCTTTTGCGGTGATCACATGGTCGCCGGTAATCATTTTTACCTGAACACCCGCGTTCTTGCACTCCTTAATTGCCTCGACAGCTTCTTCCCTCGGCGGATCTATTATTCCAACCACACCAAGGAAGATCTTGTTGTGTTCGCAATCATCCTTGTCCAACTCGGTCTTTTCAGATTTATTGTATGCAACTCCAAGAAGGCGCTGCCCCCTGGACGCCGCCTCTTCGATCTTTTTTACCCAGAATTCCTGGTCAATTTCTCCGTCGCCTTCCTCTTCAAGTTGTTTGGTAGACATCTCCAGTAACTTTTCTGGCGCCCCGGTTAAAAACACATACTTTTTGCCTTCAACTTCATTAAGGGTAGCAGAGTATTTGTGATCCGACTCGAAGGGTATACTGTCAATGCGTTCCGGTTTAAAGTCCTTAAGGCCTGCCTTGAAGCTCATGGTGAGCAGGGCTCCTTCCGTAGGTGTGCCGGTAAGGGCCCACTGCCCTTCATCATTTTTATATATTTCTGCGTTATTGCAAACCCTGGCTGCCTGAAGCAACTGCCACAGGACCTTTTCCTTTTCGGGGTCAACTTCACTGTCTTCATGTTTGAACTTTCCCTCCGGCTTATATCCCGTACCATCAATGGTAAATTCCCTGTCGGCTGTAATCACTGTTCTGGCCGTCATCTCATTGCGTGTAAGGGTGCCGGTTTTATCAGAACAGATCACATTAACCGAACCAAGTGTCTCTACAGACGGCAGTCGGCGGATAATTGCATTTCGCGCTGCCATGCGCTGTACACCAATTGCGAGGGTAATGGTCATAATGGCGGGCAGTCCTTCGGGTATGGATGCCACCACCAGTCCTATCACGGCCATTAAAAGTTCATATATCTCATAATCGCGGAAAAGGTACCCGAATCCGAAAAACAGCACAGTTACACCCAGTATTACAAGCGACAGCAATTTACCGAACTTCTCTATCTTCTGCAGCAGGGGTGTGGTTATTTTCTCAATCTCCGACATCATCCTGTTGATCTTACCCATTTCTGTTGCGGTTCCTGTACCCACTACCACGCCTCTTGCCTTCCCGTAGTTGACCACGGTACCTGAAAATGCCATTGATGTCTGGTCGCTGATAATGTCGTCATCGGAAACTGCCCCGGTATCCTTGTCAACACTGGTAGATTCACCTGTAAGGGGTGATTCCTCGACCCTTAGGTCTTTTGACATGAACAGCCTGATATCGGCAGGGATCTTATTGCCCGACTTAAGCATCACCACATCACCCGGCACTAATTCCTCTGCATCTATGGTAATCTTTTTCCCCTCGCGTAACACAACGGCCTCCAGTGAAAGCATCTTCTGGATACTCTCCAGGGCACGTTCAGCCTTCCCCTCCTGTATAAAGCCTATCAGTGTGTTTGCAACTACAACCGCCAGTATTACCCAGGTATCGATCCAGTGACCCATCAGAGCTGTAACAACAGCTGCTGCCAATAGCACATAGATGAGCATATTGTTGAACTGTGCCAGCAGCCTTTGCCACCATTTACGCTTCGGGCCTTTTGGTATCACATTGCGGCCGTATTTTTCCAGCCTCTTCGATGCCTCTTCGGCAGTGAGTCCATTTTCGGCATCGGTTTCAAGCTCCTTAATAACCTTGTCGGCATCCATTGAGTGCCAGTTCCGGTCAAGCAGTTTTTCTCCCTGATCTGTCATAACGTGTATATATAGTTATTAAAGTCAAAATCAGTTCTGCACATTGCAATACTAATGGTTCCCTGTGAATATACGCCTGGTGGTAATATCGTCCAAAGAGACTAACCTGACGATGTATATCCCGGGGGGCAGGCCATGGGGGATTTCATGGTAGGCGCTGGAATCCAGCGACTGCCGGTGCAGGACTCTGCCTCCGGTATCGATTATTTCGAGCATCCGGCCTTCTGCCTCCCTGGCAAATCTTATGTGGAGGATCCCGCCATATGTCCTTATATCAGCATATTTTTCCTGTCCGTCAAGAGAAGCGGCGGAAGTGCCGTAATCCGGTGTTAGGCTTAAAACAAAGCGCTCAGGCTGATCTCCGGCAAGGGCAGTGAACTCATATGGGTTGCCCTCAGAGATTTCATGTGTGTGGTCAAGCAGGAGATCTGTCAGGTAAAGGGTGCTGCCGGCAGTGTTCTTATCGAGTTCAAGCAGAAAGCTTCCGTTTCTCTTTGCTTCAAAGCCGATCCCTGCCTCCACATCCTGCAATGGCCCCGGAATGCTGTGGGTTGAAAGCATATTGCCGTCGGCAATAAAATACATATCAGGAGCATACCCTGGCAGGAAGAGTGCGTCATATTCAAGGTCAAATCCTTCACTGGCCTCCGGAATTATCCTTAACAGTGCCTCCTGTGCAGTACCGTTTTCATTGTCGCTGACCTTGAGCCTGATCACATCCTCCTGGTCTATGGTGTCATGCAGGCTCTGATGAACCCTGGCTGCGGAGGGAATGGTCAGGGAGCTAACTGTCTTTTCATCCGGGCCGTAATAAACAAAGAAGCCGCTCATTGAGCTGATGGCCTCGCCCGGAATAATATCGGTATAACTTTGATATGTTGTGTTCCATCTCTTTGCAATTGACCCGACATCTGAACCCAGCTCCCAGTTTTCATCATTCCAGGAAATCGCGCTGGAAAAAGGATTACCCAGCAGGTTCCAGCCATACTGTTTGTCGTCGCCCGACTTGCTCACTGTTACCTCCTTTATGTCTGACACATTTACTATACCTTCAAAGCGGCCAATAACCTCTTCTTCATATGCCAGCCTGTAACCCTTGCCTATAAGGAAATATTCCATTTCATGGGCACTGTCTTCCTTGCTGCTGACCCATACTTGCTCCTCTTCGTCCCATAGGTGAAACTCATAACGCATATCATCAGCCGGGGTCCACATTTCACCGACCGGTTGTTTCTGAACAGGAGATGATACAAGGTGCCAGCCCGTATTGTTGTTATCCTCTTCCCATGCACCAATACGAGGTGAAATATATCGTTCAGCCCTGGTATATACTCCGCTTGTGTGGTGTATAAGTGATGCTGATCCTTCCTGACCGGCGAGCAGTGCAACGGATGGTTGCAACGCATCTTCGCCTCCCAGTTTGTATAGGCCCCCGTTTACAGTAAGGTTTACACCGGCTTCTACATAAAGGGTGTTTCCATTTTCAATGACCAGGTTTTCGAGCGAAAGATCATCATACAGAGCTACATTTCCTTTAATGACCACAGTACTCCGGCCATGGGCAGCGTCCATATCCTCCTGCGAATAAACTGTGTATGCAGCATCGACCCTGACATTGTCAATACCTATCTGCCTGCGGTGGCCGGCTGTGCCATCTGCTGTGGTGAACCACCTTATATCAATAACATCATCAGGGGAAAGCTCAAGCCCGCTGATATGAGCGGTAACCTTTCTGTCTTCGCCTTCTGCAGTACTGTAATCAAGCACAGGGTAATGAATCCCGTTAACTGCAACCTCCCAGTGTGGTGTCCCCGAAACTGTCCTGGCTACCCTGCCCGTATATTTGACAAAAAGTTCGTTAATGGTTTCTTCAGTGCTGTTAACAAGCGAAAGTGTTGCGTTGAAATTATTTGTGGGTGGAGTTGAGGTTAGCTGGAAGCCGAGTACTCCGTTACCCCTGAGTCCTCCGCCGGTACCGGTTCCGAAATCTCCCCGGTATTCGTAAGCATTATCAAGGTTCCAGCCCGAAGGCAGGGTGGCTATGCTCCTGAACCCATCAAAATCTTGACTGTATGGCAGGCCTGTCGAGCTTACCTCTCCGCTGGCAAAAACCTCAATCACATCGCCTCCGCCTGTTATATTGATGCTTTCGTTGGTGTAGTTGCCGATTTCGAGGCCGGCCCTCAGCCTTACATATATATCGGTAGCATCCAGTTCACCATCCTCGTAGGGGATCTCCGTTTGCTGTCCGAATTCGTCTGCGTAAGCAGATACCTCGAAGTGTTCGCTGCCGCTAATGGCAATATGCCCTGTTTCGGGCTCAAGGTCACGGCCTGTAAGGGAAAACGCCTGTGGTTCAGAGGGACCGAAACCGACTGTATAACTCAGATTATAGAGTAACCCGGGGCTGGCATAAAGAGTGAATTCCTCCGGCATAAAAACTGCCTTTACAGTATGACTTGAATTCATTGACAAAGAGATTTCGCTGTCGGCTGAATAATGTCCGTCGTCAATTATCCACTCTGAGAATACCCAGCCATTGTCAGGGATTGCCAGCAGGCTTGACTGACTGCTTTCCGCATAGGAGTATATACCTTGGCCGGGGTAAGTCCGGCCCTGGCCATCGGGTTCAGCAATCACAATGTCCTGTGTGCTTTCAGGGATAGAAAATTTCCATAGCTTATCAGACGGTATATCACCGCCTCCCGACAGATATTGATCCTCTGCCCATGCAACGTCGCTGCCTCCCTTCATTCCAAAGATCATACCCTCAATGAAGACTATGCCTCCTGCATCGTCCCATCCCCCCCATCGGTTATAAGGGGTTTTTTCCATTTCAGTCCAGATGTTCCCGCTGATAGAGTAGCGCATCATCTCCCGTTTCTGATCCTTTCCCCTGTCCCAGGTCTGTTCTACATAAGCACCTGGAGTATGGTAAATATAGTTGCCCCCGTCCCATGCAAGCATAGAGCCGTCGTCGGCACCGTAGGCATGGTCGGCCATGTTCTCCCATTCGCCGCTGTCAACTCCGTAACGCCAGAACTCAGCACCCGTATAATCCCCGACGGGAGAGGTACCGAACTGTACGTAGATATAGTCCTGGTCAAGCCCGGTATTGTCGGCCCCTGCCAGAACAGCCGCGTTTCCGGGCCCCTGCCTGTGAGGCAGCCTGCCCATTGCTTCCCATTGGTCATTACTGACCGAGTAACGGTACCAGTCATATTTTTCGTAGCTGTATGCCGACCCCGGAAAAAGGTACATATGGTCGTCATTGTCCCAGACCATTACTGCACCGTTTCGGGGGTAATTCTGAAACCCGTCGCCGCTGTACTGGTTACCCAGTTCTTCCTGCCATGGTATTTCATGCGAAAGCCCTTCTTCCCAGTCTCTGTCACCTATATGGTAGCGTGCCATCCATGTTCTCTGGCCTGCGGGGTATCCTCTCAGAATGTATATTGCATCGCTTCCATCGGCAGCCGGACCGTATGCTGTACTTATTCCGTAGAGACCTGCGTAGGGGGCGTCGGGCAACTGTTCCCAAATATCTGTTTGGGGATCATAAACATAGAAGTCGTGGAGCATGCCGTATTGTGTGGTGCCTGCAGGGCCTCCATATGCTACCCTTAAGTAGAGTTTCCCTCCTGCCGCAGCCATACGGACCCCGTTTGCCTCGCCAATTCCCACAGGTGCATTAGCTGGAGAGGTTGACCATAACACTGCATTTTTGTGAACAACCTCTATCTCCCGGTCTTCACCCTCTATTGTAAAAGGTATAATACGGTCGAGATAGCCGGTAGAATATGAATAGAGTATATAATCGCCCGGCCCCAGCTCATAGTTTACAAGTCCATCACTGCCGGTTACCTTTTCGTAGTCGGTATCATCGTCAATAAACAGTACGGCACCTTCCAACGGTACCGCTGTTTCGTCTGTTACCTGCACACTGACAGTAAATGTACCTTTTAATTGCTCTCCGGCAGTCAATGGAGGAGGATACAGTCCGGTTACAAGTAAGACGGTTATAAGCAGTTGAAATGTCCTGAGTCTGGTATAGCCTGAGATATTCAAATTCAATATATTTTTAAATAGGTGTATTTGCACTTAAAAGAAGGCAGGCTGGTCTTTAAAAAAAGGTATTACAGACGACCGTTAAACCCTCATTTTCAACCGTTCAGCCTACAGCAAATATAAGGCTTTTCCGTAATTCATCTTTTTAACCTCAGGCAGGTAAATTGAAAACCTCCTGCGGAAACATTCTCCACAAGAGGTTTAAAAAGGCTGGTATCCAAAAGAATTATACTATGTTAGAGGACTCTTATGAAATGCCGTTATATAAAAAGTGTATATGGTCAGGGCTGCAATCAGTACCGCTGCAATTAAGGCACTTGTCGCAATTGCCTGATAGTCGGCCTGACGGTTTATGTATATTCCGGTAAAGGCCCATATTACGGCCAGACCAAGGAAAGGGTTACTCATCTGATAAAGTGTAAGGGAGGTTATCAGCAGGCCCGCACCAATCATTATGATTGCCCATACCTGGTCAGCAATGCCCCATCCCCCCCAGTTATAGTTTACCAGCAATGCAGTGGCATTTGCTATTGCAGCAATGCATATCCATCCGAGGTATATTCCGAATGCGGCCCTGATTATTCCCACAGGATGGTTGCGCAGTTGCAGGTTTATGTAAACCAGGCTTATCAGCAATACTGCCATTATCATTATTGACAAAGGAAGTTTTTCATAATGCCAGGCAAGTATCCAGAGGGAGTTCAGTATGCAGCTTATAGCAAATGCCCACCCTATTGCCTCTGTTACGGTGTTATTTTGTGTTCTGAACTGCAGCACCACAAATACAGCCAAAAGCAGGTATATCACTCCCCATATTGAAAACGTAATGCCGGCCGGCACAAACAGGTTGGGATACTGGGCAGAGAGTCCACCTGTTGTGTTGCCATTTATGGGAAGTGCATTTGCCAGGTAGTTCATTACCACCATTACAACAAAGCTTATAAGGTTAATGTATCTCATGGCGGAAGTTTTGTGGTTCTGCTTGTAAAAATAAGGAAAACAAGGAATATTTATATAATTTTATACACTCATTTAAATATACTTTTTACGATATGAAGAAATTTATATTGATGACACTTTTGCTGTCTTTGGCACAACTCACGTATAGCCAGTCAGCACGTATTGAGGGCCTTTGGCTTACAGAGGAAGGACAGTCGCAGATAGAGATATTTCAGAAGGCCGGCAACAGTTTTTATGGCCGGATTGTATGGCTTGACGAGCCTCTTGATGATAACGGCCGGCCTAAGCTTGATAAGGAAAATTCTGACAGGGCACTGCGCCGCAGACCAATAATGGGCCTTGAGATCCTTGAAGGGTTTTCCTATGACGTATCCAGGGATGAGTGGAGCGGTGGTACTATATACGACCCTGAGAACGGCCGGACCTACAGTGCCTATATAAGGCTTGAGGGCAGAAATACTCTCAGATTACGGGGCTATGTTATGGGTATGCGCTTTATGGGGCGCACTACCGAATGGACCAGGGAGCTGCGAAAAAGGGAGTAACCTCCCTGTTTTTCAGATTTCCGGCTGCAGTTTTTCAATAGCTTTGAGAGACTCTGACATGGCCTTTTTGTCAGGTGCCACATCCTTGAGCTTGCCATCCATAAAGTCGGAATATGCCCCCATATCGAAATAACCGTGGCCACTTAGATTGAAGAGTATATTCCTGCCAACACCCTCTTCCCGGCATTTAATAGCCTCGTCAATAACCGATGCAATTGCGTGGGTCGCCTCCGGAGCAGGTATTATACCTTCGGATCTGATAAAGTCAAGGCCTGCTGCGAAGCAATGGGCCTGATCCTGGGCTACAGCCTCAATAAAACCGTCTTTAAGCAGCTGGCTCACAAGTGTACCTGCACCGTGATACCTGAGTCCGCCGGCATGAATAGCGCTTGGCACGAAGTCATGACCCAGTGTATACATTGGGAGTAGTGGGGTCATCCCTGCAGAATCTCCAAAATCATATAAAAAGGAACCCTGTGTCAGTTTCGGACACGATGATGGTTCAACAGCCACAAAGCGTATTTTCTGACCCTGTGTAAAGTTCAGGTGCAGGAAGGGGAAGGCCAGACCCGCAAAGTTGCTTCCGCCTCCAAATGGCGCTATTACCACATCCGGCATATGGCCTGCCTGTTCCATCTGTTTTACAGCTTCCTGCCCAATTATTGTCTGGTGCAGTAATACATGGTTCAGTACGCTTCCGAGTGAATAGTGTGCGTCCGGATCGGAGGCCGCCCTCTCTATTGCCTCTGATATTGCAATTCCAAGACTTCCGCTTGAATCGGGGCTCTCCTTTAGTATCTTGCGCCCAAACTCAGTCCTGTCAGAAGGGGAGGGGTAAACCTGGGCGCCAAAAGTGTTCATCATGATCTTGCGGTAGGGTTTCTGATTATAGCTTACCCTTACCATATACACTTCACATTCAAGACCGAAGAGCTGGCAACCGTAAGAGAGTGCCGATCCCCATTGTCCCGCTCCGGTTTCAGTGGCTATCCTTTTTACTCCGCTTGCTTTGTTGTAAAATGCCTGTGCAACAGCGGTGTTTGGTTTGTGGGAGCCTGCGGGGCTAACCCCCTCGTTCTTGAAATATATCCTGGCGGGAGTGTCAAGCAGCTTCTCAAGGCCTCGCGCACGATGAAGGGGGGTAGGCCTCCATTTTGCATATATTTCCCTTACCTCATTGGGTATCTCAATAAAACGCTCGGTCGAAACTTCCTGCTGTATTAATTCTTTGGGGAATAATGGCTCGAGAAGGTCAGGTGTAATTGGCTGACGTGTTCCCGGGTGCAGTGGTGGCAGAGGTTTGTTTGGCATATCTGCCATAATATTGTAGAAAAAGCGTGGTATTTCGGATTCTGGTAACTGGTATTTGTATTCCATGATGAATATGTATTAGAGATAAATATTGGGTTATATAATCAGCACAATAATGCCTTGATTACAGTTAAAAAAAATCATTTTGACTGCAACAGAGCGGAACGCTCCCAGGGGGTTATATCAGTATCAGGCGGCCCGGGCGGCCCGCCACCAAGCCCATATCCAGCTTATTGACAGGTTTGTGCTCTGATATAACATTTGGTTTTTCATAATCCGGGTGTAAAATTAAATATATTTTTTAAAAGGAGTAATTTTTTTCGCTATTTCTGTTTTCAATAACGAATCAGTAAACCTCACTGGCTATCTTGAAAATATTTGCCGATCTGCCCATTGTATAGAAATGGATGCTCGGAACACCTGCTTCCTTCAGTTCCTTTGCCTGCATTATTGCCCACTCCACTCCTGCCTCGGAAGCTTCATTGTTGTTGCGGCACTTATCAATCTCTGAGGAGAGTTCTACCGGTATATCTATGTAAAAACTCCTGGGAAGCAGATTGATGTGCGATTTCATGCTTATAGGTTTTATACCCGGGATAATGGGTACATCAATACCCTCATTCCTGCACTTTTCGACGAAACTGAAATAATGCCTGTTGTCATAAAACATCTGTGTTACTATGTATTCACCTCCACTGGCAATCTTGTTCTTAAGGATCTTTATATCGGTATCGAAATTTGGTGATTCGGGATGCTTTTCCGGATAACCGGCTATTCCTATTGAGAATTTTGTCGGCGTAGGATCTGCAAGATCCTCGTCTAGATATCTTCCCTGGTTGAGGTTGTTCACCTGTTCAATCAATTCACTTGCATACCTGTGGCCCCCCTCGGCAGGGATGAATGTCTTCAGGGTCTTGTCGGGGTCTCCCCTTAAAACCAGTATGTTGTGTATCCCTAAAAAGTTAAGGTCGATCAGGGCATCTTCAGTTTCCTGACGGTTAAAGCCTGAACAGATGATGTGGGGTACTACTTCCACATTGTATTTATGCATTATGGCTGCAGATATACCCACCGTGCCCGGGCGTTTTCGTATGGTTCTCTCCTCAAGAAAGCCATCGGGGCGCTTTTTGTAAACCACCTCCTCCCTGTGATATGTAACATTTATATATGATGGGTCAAACTCCATAAGAGGATTGACCGCATCATATATTTCCCGGATATTCTTTCCCTTCAGGGGCGGAAGAAGCTCAAAAGAGAAAAGGGTTTTTTTTGTTTGCCTTAACAGTTCAGCAACTATCATCTTTTTCGGTTTAATGTGTACGACAGTAATTTTTTTATCTCTGCAACTTCCATATTCTTGGATGCTGCATATTTTACAAGCTGTTCCCGGCCAATATCCCCGATGCTGAAATACCTCGACCCGGGATGGGCAAAATAATAACCGCACACCGAGGCGGCTGGTATCATTGCATGATTTTCGGTAAGCTGCATTCCTGTCCTTTCCCTGGCTTCCAGCAGGTTAAAAATTGTCTGTTTTTCAGAATGGTCGGGACAGGCCGGGTAACCGGGTGCAGGACGTATTCCCCTGTCGCCAGGGTCATATGCCCAGAATTTTTTTCTTACTTCCACGTGGAGGTATTCTGCAAATGCTTCTGCAAGCCTGTCGGCGATGGTTCTGAGCAATATCGCCGAGTAATCATCATTATTGCTTAACCACTCTTTTTCTGCATCCCCGGCACCAAAACCTGCACTGAGAGCGAACAGGCCGATATGATCAGTGACCCCGAAACTACCGGGTGCTATAAAGTCTGACAGACAAAGGTTATTTTCTCCTTCGGGCTTGTTGCTGCAGTCTCTCAAAAAGTGGATTTTCTCGTGGCTGCCATCAGGCAATTTAACGATTACATCCTCATTTTCTGAGTTTGCCCTGAAAAACCCAAACACACCCTTTGGTTCCAGCAATTCGCTGCTTTCTATTATTCTGAGCAGTTCAAGGGCATCCTCCCTGAGCGTGGTTGCCTCCCCGTCAGCAGCCTTTACCTTCCATTGCCTGAAAAATGCATTCCAGTCGATGTATTCTCTTAGTGTTCGTATATCTGGCCTGATTTCCCTTATCCCCGTAAAGGAAGGTTCCTTAAGCCGTGCGCTGTGTTCTTCCCATATGAAACGTCTTTTTCGTGCATCTTCTAATGCCAGGGGTTTTGTACTCCTTCTTTTTTCTCTGTAGTCTTTGCGTATGGCTTTGTAAAGTGATTTATACTCCGATTGTATCCTCTTTCTGCCATCGCCCCTGATAAGCTCTGCAGAAATTTGCACTGCCTTAGAGGCGTCTTTTACATGTATCACAGGCCCGGAATATAGGGGGTCTATTTTAAGGGCAGTGTGGACTTTGCTTGTTGTGGCACCGCCTATCAGAAGGGGTACCTTCAGGCCCTGTTTTTCCATTTCTGCCGCAACCCCTGCCATTTCTTCCAGAGAAGGTGTTATAAGGCCGCTGAGTCCAACTATGTCTGCCTTCTGCCTGACAGCCTCGCTTACTATCCTTTCGCGGCTTACCATGATGCCCAGGTCAATTATTCTGAAACTGTTGCATGAAAGTACCAGCGAGGCAATATTCTTGCCTATGTCGTGAATATCTCCCTTGACCGTTGCAAGCAGCACAGTACCCGAGTCAGAAACCCTGCCGGCAGCTGTTTTCTGGCTCTCTAAAAGGGGCTGCAATATGGAAACAGCTTTTTTCATTACCCTGGCCGACTTTATCACCTGGGGCAGGAACATCTTCCCCTGGCTGAAAAGCCCACCTACCCTGTTTATGCCCCGCATCAGAGGTCCTTCAATTATGTCAATTGCAACGGGGGTTTCCTTAAGGGTCTCTTTAATGTCTTCTTCAAGATGATCGGCAATGCCCCTGACCAGGGCCTCCTCGAGCCTTTCAGGTGCTGGCAGGATATTTTGCTTTTCTATGTCTCCCCCGTCCGGAGTTTGTTTAATTCCTTCAATGCGAGCAAACGCCATGAGTCTTTCTGTGGCATCCTTCCTCTTGTCAAGGATCAGATCTTCACACCTTTTTCGAAATTCCTCTTCTATGTCATCGTAAACCGGCAGGGTGCCTGCGTTAACTATTCCCATGTCAAGCCCTGCATTTACTGCATGATAAAGGAATACCGAATGCAAAGCCTCCCTGATGCGATTGTTTCCCCTGAAGGCAAAGGAGAGGTTGCTTATTCCGCCACTGGTTTTTGCATGTGGAAGGTTCTTCTTTATCCATTTTACAGCCTCGATAAATCCCGCAGCGAAACCCGAATGATCTTCTATACCGGTACCTATTGCAAGGATATTGCAGTCAAATACTATGTCCTGCGGAGGGAGTCCGGCTTTTTCGGTAAGCAGAACATAAGCCCTTTCACATATTCTGATCCTGCTCCCATAGTCAGTAGCCTGCCCCTTCTCATCAAACGCCATAACCACAACGGCTGCACCGGATTTTTTAATAAGCCTTGCCTTGCAGAGAAATTCATCCTCACCTTCCTTCAGGCTTATTGAGTTTACCACCGGCTTGCCCTGTATATTCTTTAAGGCTGTTTCAATAACATCCCACCTTGAGGAGTCGGGCATGAAGGGTACCCTGGCAATATCCGGTTCGGCCCCTAAAAGCCTTGTGAAGTTCTCCATTTCTGCAACCGGATCCAGCAGTCCATCATCAAGGTTTATATCTATTATCTGGGCTCCGTTCTCCACCTGCTGCCTGGCAACGGAAATGGCTGCATCATAGTCTTTTTCCCTTATAAGGCGCGCAAAACGTGCAGAACCAGCTACATTAGTCCTTTCTCCAATGTTTATGAAGTTGCTCTCTCTGCTAACGGACAAGGTGTCCAGTCCGCTAAGCCTCGTTAGCCTGTCAGCCTTTGGTGGCTTTCTGGGTGTTACCCCATTTACCAGGCCGCAGATCAGCCTGGTGTGTTCAGGTGTAGTTCCGCAGCATCCGCCTATTATGTTAGCTGTTCTTTCATGTATATATTCTTTAATAACCCCTGCCATCTGCTCCGGGGTTTCATCATAACCCCCTTCCTCATTGGGGAGGCCTGCATTTGGGTGCACTGAAACAAAACAGGGGGTTTTTTCTGATAGCTGTGAAAGGAATGGTTTTATTTCACTGGCCCCCAATGCGCAGTTGATGCCAACTGACAGAAATGGAAAGTGTCCGACAGAGACCAGGAAGGCATCAAGGGTCTGCCCGGAGAGCGTCCGGCCGGATGAGTCATTGATGCTGACCGAGATCATAACCGGCACCTCTCTTCCATTTCTTTCAAACACATTACTTATTGCAAACAGACAGGCTTTGGCATTCAGGGTGTCAAACACTGTTTCTATAAGCAGCAGGTCGCATCCCCCGTCCAGAAGGGCTTCTGCCTGAACTGAGTATGCATTCGCAAGATCATCGAAGTTCACCTGCCGCCCTGACGGCTTATCAACTTGTGAAGGCACTGACAGGGATTTGCTGCCCGGCCCCATGCTGCCTGCCACAAATCGCAACTTGCCGTAGGATGAATATTCATCGGCACACTTTTTGGCGATCATTGCGCCTCTTTTATTTATTTCATATGCGTGGTCAGAAAGCCCATAGCTGGCGAGAGACAGGGGGGCGGAACTGAAAGTGTTGGTCTCTATTATATCGGCACCTGCCGCCAGGTAACTCCTGTGTATTTCTGCTATTAAACCTTCCCTGGTCAGATTAAGCACATCATTACAGCCCTTCAGTGGGGTGTCGTGCCTTTTGAATAATTCTCCCCTGAAATCATTCTCCCCGAGTCCGTGTTGCTGAAGCATGGTACCCATGGCCCCGTCAAGGACCATGATACGATTCTCAAGTATGTCAGAGATTTTGTTTTTCATCTCTTGATTTTTTGTCAATGAAACACCGTGCCCGCATAAAGGAGGTCCGGTACCATGATTACATTGTCTGCTGCCATGAAAACATTGGATGGTCCGGGCCGGACTTATCTGCGCAATGCCGGCCTGGGCATCCGCCATAGGCTGGGGAAAAACGCTGATGAAAAACCGGGTTGTTTTGCAAACATTTGATCAGGTCTTGATTATAATTCCGTTTGTTCCGGCAGGTGTTGGCACCTTTTCAGTATGGCTGAAGGTTGCCAGAGGTTCACAGAGCCTGTTCTCTCCCCTCCTTCTTTATAATTCAAACGACCCTCCTGAGGCGGTTTGAAGCGGCAAATATAATTACAATTAATTTTCCTGCAAAATTTATTGTTAATAAGGACCCGTATTCGTTGCAGGAATGCACGATAATGCCATTAACGAAGCAGTAGGGCTGAAGGGCGGCAGATTCGGATATATGCTCTTTTGCAATGAGGATAAGCAGCACTTCACTTTGAATACCTGGTCAAAGTAGGAAATGAATGAATTCAGTGTTAAAAAACAACGGGCCTCCGGGGCGAAACGGTAAACGATTACCTGAATTCCAATCCAAATGGAAAGGCCTTACCGTTGCAGGTAGCCATCAACAGTGTTTTTGACTAACTCCCTGAAACGGTCGGGCGTTCTGGACGACATTAATGCAGGCCTTGTGAGGTTGGTAACATCATCTTCTGATGAAATAACAAAAGCTATACTGTTTACACCCAGGCGTTTAGCTGTTTCGGCTCCTTCTGCTTCCTGAAGGTTCAGGGAAATATATTCTACGAGTCCCGCCTCAATTTCATCCCTGTACAGATCCTCAAAAACTGCCTTTGAGTTTTTTTCAAGGTTGGTGCATGAAACACACCTTCTTGTGTTATGGAAATAGTAAGCTTTTACAGAAGGTTCCCCTTTTTCTTTATCCTGTTCGGATGCAATTAGGTTTGCTGCTGTTGTCAGGCCAAGAGTGATTAATACAAATAATCCTGTCAATGTTTTCATAAGCTTAATTTTACCGGGTTAATAGTTTAATGATCTCATCCTTTGACGGTACCCTGCCTTTGATAGCGATATTGCCGTCAATTACCACTGCAGGGGTTGCCAATATGTTATACTTCATTATTTCGGCAATGTCTTCAACTTTCGTTATTGAAGCATCTGATCCGGATTGTTCAACAGCTTCCCGGACTGCAGCTTCGGTTTGTCTGCATTTCCTGCAGCCTGTCCCCAATATCTTTATATCCATGGGTCTTTTGTTTTATGAGTGTTAATATTTTAATTTTATTCTCCTTTATATTGCCCCGTATATTAGGCCAGAAATTGTAGCCATTATTACCACGAGTATAACGAATACAGTAGTCTTCTTTGTTCCGAGTACGCTGTGTATCACCAGCATATTGGGCAATGAAAGTGCCGGGCCGGCGAGTAACAGTGCCAGTGCAGGCCCTTTACCCATGCCTGAGACGATCAGCCCCTGCAATATGGGTATCTCCGTTAGGGTGGCAAAATACATAAAGGCCCCGAACACCGATGCAAATGCATTGGAGCCAATGCTGTTGCCCCCGACCAGCGACTCAACCCAGACGGAGGGTATAAGGCCTTCACCTGTTGCTGTTCCTAAAAGCAAACCGGCTATCAGAACCCCTGCTCCCAGAAGAGGTAAAATCTGTTTTGTAAAATCCCAGGTTTCAAATATCCATTCCCTGGCCTCACCCTTCTGCCTGAGGCTTATTATTACAAGTGCCACCACTGCAAGCAAAAAGGGCACTTCAGGAGGATCAAACAAAATTGCTGCAGCAACAACGGTTAATGCTCCAATGGCAACATGCTGCCATCTCATTTCAAGAATATATACAAGGGAAAGTATCAGCAAGATCCCAAAGAAAGAGGTAATATGCCATTTGTCAACTCCGATGAATTTATCTTCCCCCCAGTTGGCAAAAATCAATATGAAAACCAGAACGAAGAAATGAAAGGCGGTTTGCCATAACGGGCGGCCATCTTCGGGCGCTTGCATATTCATCTGTTCTTCAGTGCGCGCCTTTTCTTCTTTCCGGAATATAAAGGACATTATCAGCCCTATCACTACGCTGAACACCACAGCACCTATAATCCTTGCCAGTCCGAGCTCCCATCCGAGTATCCTTGCCGTAAGGATTATGGCCAGAATATTTATTGCGGGGCCGGAGTATAGGAAGGCAATGGCAGGACCCAGGCCTGCTCCCCTTTTGTGAATGCTTGAAAAAAGCGGAAGAACAGTACAGGAACAAACTGCCAGTATAGTGCCTGATACCGAAGCCACAAGATATGCCTTCCATTTTTTTGCCCTGGCACCAAAATACTTTATTACCGCTGCCTGGCTTATAAAAACTGCAATAACCCCTGCAATGAAGAAAGCCGGAATAAGACACAGAATTACATGTTCCCTGGCATAATACCTCGCAAGGCTTAATGCTTCATAAACGGCATTCTCAAAGCGTGCCTGCCCCAGAGGCATGAAGTATACCGCAATGAAAATTATAAGCAGCCAGAATAGTATCTTAAGCTCTTTTCTTGTTTCCATAATACTTATAAGTCAGGCATCAGGTATAGAACATCAGAGAGTAATAAACACCAACAACAATAAAAATTATTGCAACAGTGCGACGAAACCACTTTTCAAACGACTGGATCCGGTTATAAAATGATCCCACTCCCGAAACACTGTATGCAAGCAGATAGGCTACCAAAATAACCGGCAGGCCGGTTGCAATGGCAAATACAAACGGTAGTATTAGCCCTTCGGGGCTTGATATTGTCATTGGGATCAATATTCCAAAATAGAGAACACCACTGTAGGGGCAAAACGCAAGGGCAAAAAGAAATCCAATCAAAAGGGCACTGAGCAACCCCATTGATCCTGTTTTTTCGGCAAGCTTGCTCAGAAAGCCTCCACTGTTTCCTGTAAGATTTATCCTTATAATGTTAAGCATTAATATCCCGAATACAATCAGCAGCGGACCAAGAAACTTCTCACCGTAGTTTTGGAAAAAATATGCTATCTCAAAACTTGAAGCCCCGAAATATATAATTACCCCAATCAGCGTATAAGCGATAGCACGGCCCAGAGTGTACAAGAGCCCGCTGAAAAATACTTTTTTTTTGTTTGTGATATCCCTTGATATGTAAGCTGTTGCCGTTATGTTTGTAGCCAGGGGGCATGGGCTTATTGCGGTCATAAGGCCAAGTAAAAAGGCCGTCAGAGCCGGGAAGGATACTGCGTCCAACAATGATTGAAGAAATTCCATTCTATTCCGTCATACTTTTATTTGCCGGCCAAAGCTATAAATTATAATTTATAATTCGACGAAATACGATAATAATATTTATGAAAAATTTTGTGAGAAGTTACAATATGCGGAAGTTACCAGATTTTTGTCATTGGTGCTCCCCAGTCGTCGATCTCTTCAGACCATAAAAACAGCTGGCGGCCATGCACCTTGTACCTTAAGGGGTCCGACTCCTCTCCGCCTTCAACATAAAATACAATACTGCTGTTCTCGACCCTCCATTGCCAGGAACGGTCCTGACCGTATATTGTCTGCATAGCGGTGCCATCACTAAAGAAAGTGTAACCGGTTACGTTTTCTGAGGACCCATATTGCAGTTCCCACCTTCCGTACAGTTCGTTATCGAGGCTCTTCAGCAATTCGGTATCATCTTCTTCACAGGATGAAAAACCTATGGCAATCAGTGCAACTATTGTCGCGAATATAAGCGCAGGTGCTTTTTTAAGTACGGACTTCATAAGTGCTGCAGTTAAAATGTTGGTACAAAGATAAAAATTTTATAAATGCCCCAAAAACAAGATCTGTGATTTACTAAAAACTCCGTAAAGAAACAGTTACGTGCAGTCAGCGGATCCCCAGTTTGTTAACGGCTTTATTCTTATCTTTGTTGGTTGAATGCATCTGTGGGGTACAATGTAAGAAGTTATCCGGCGTTCATCTAAATGAATTTGACAGGTATTTTACCGGCCATATTGTTGGCCTTATAAGTATAGAATAACACAAGAGTTAAATAACGGATGAAAAGGTTAGTATTATTATTGACAGTTATATTTGTGTCGGGCTGCAGCGTATTTACCCCCTTACAGAGGAGCAAATTCCTAACAGTTCATCACCTTACAGAAACAAGGAATTATGATGATGCCAAAATTGTAATTGAAGAAATGATTGAGAATGGAGAGTTTGCTGAGCTCCCAAGAACCTGGTATCTGAGGGGGGTCCTGGCCCAGACAGCTTACCGTGATGACAAGCAGAACCTGTATTCTGACCAGCTCTATGTTATCTATGAGTCTTTCGAGCGTCATCATGAACTATCGGGCAGTGACAGGGCAAAAAACCAGATTAAGCCCAAGTATATTCAGCTGGCAAATGACCTGCAAAGGCTTGGTGAGAGGCAGTTCAGAAACGGAAACTACAGTCAGTCACTCAAGGCATTTGAACATGCGCTGGCCATAACCCGAATGCAGACACTTGCTATCGAACAAGATAAAAGCCTTGTTTATAATGCCGGCCTGGCAGCCTTTGAAAGCGAAGAGTGGGAAAAAGCAGAAAAGCATTTGGGTAAACTGCACAAACACGGATACTCAACCAACGCGACCCATTTGCTTTACAAAACAATGCTTGCGCAGGAAGATAAAGATGCTGCCAGGAGAGTCCTTATGGAAGGTGTAGGCAAGTACGAAGACAACGAGGACCTTATAATGCTGCTTGTTGACTTTTTGGCTGATAATGGAGATGAAAATGCTGCCCTGGATGTACTTAGTGAAGCTATCTATGATGACCCTGAGAACCATAACCTCCATTATACCAAAGGCCTTATTTACCAGAGAACCGGTATGTTCAATGATGCTGTTCTCTCCTACTTCGATGCCCATGAAAAGGATCCTGAACATCTGATGACCTATGTCAACATCGCTACATGTTATTACAATATAGGAGTGGAAATTGATGAGGAAGCAAGAACAATGACAAACCAGGCAGAGGTAAATGAGATGAGGATAAAATCAGAGGCTGCCTATGAATCTGCAGTTACATGGCTTGACAAGGTGAATGAGAAAGAACCCGGTGAACAGGAAGTTTTGGATGTTATATATGATCTCTACAGCCGTCTGCGTTTGACTGACAAGGTAAGGGATACTGAAAGCAATTTAAATTAGGCTTCTGCTAAAGCCTCAGCGACAAAGTGATTCCAAGGAACTGATTTATCTGTGGCCGCGGGACCTTCTTCTCACTGCCATCAGGCAGCAAAACAGGATCACCATGGCTGTCAGTAACCGGGAAACGCACATTGTCATTGTAGATGAGGTGAAAGTTAAAACGTACAGTGAAATTCCAGTGGAGTTGCTGTTCAAGGTTCATCTCCCAGTCAACATCTACGTTCTGTGGCTTTTTCAGGTAATTGGAAAATAACCTTACCGAATTAGATATCTCAAGCCCGTTCAACACCTCTGCCTTGTGTTTTATGACCATCTGCCCACCCATTTCCTGCCGGGATCGTTTTCCCTCCTCGATACCGTGTGCCCTTTGGTTTATGTTCACTGTGTCCAGGACAAATGTATTCCTGTAAGAAAGGATGGAAAAGTTAATTGTTGTATTTCTGAATGGCTCATATTCCGCACCCATACCCAGTGTAATTGAACCCGGGTTAAGGAATTTAGATACAGGAACTGAATCATTGGGGTATTTAAAACCCTCAGCCAGCTGGGTCTTCATGTACAATACCGAACTAAAATCCAGCTTATCTACAAACTCCTTGTTAAACTGTGAGTTAAGTTCAATAATATCAGTGCTGATCCTGCTGCCGTGTTCTTTTGTCCTGGTGGAGCCAAAACGGAGACGGGTGCTGGTGGTCCAGTGGGTCTTGCTCTCCTTGTTATTGTATCTTGCCCTGGCATTAATGTCAAACATAAAAGACAGCGAACTTTCTCCACCCCTGGCCCAGTAAGATAAGTAGTTTTGATTAAGCGAGAATGAATTGGATATCCCGGTATCCCAAAAAGCCGGAACTTCTTCCAGCGGACTTATACTCAAAAGTGACCTTTCAGGTGCGGCTGTTGTGATCGGAATGCCATCTGCTGGTTTTTTCTCGAGTCTTTCAACAAAAATATCGTCTTCCAGGCTCAGAGTTATCTCATGCTTGGCGGGGTTGCCCATCCAGATTGTTATGGAGTCGCCCTCGGCATTTTTTACCCAGTACCTGTATGAGGGGTCATCACCCACTGTAAGCCAGAAGGGGGTTCGCACACCATTTATGTCATGGAAATGAACGAGAATGGAGTCACGCTCATAGGTATGAGAAAGTAATGTTTCTACAGACTGCCTAAGGGAATCAGGCATACTGTTGTCGGGGACAATATAGAATGGTGAGGGTTGGTCAGCCATGATTACCTGTCTGGTATCTGAGATAACTATCCCGGTGCTGTCGGGTAAAAAACTTAGTGACCTGCTGCTTCCGGGCGGTAACAGGGGTGGTTGCACATCTTCTTCTTCAAACCGGTGGATCTCAATGTTCTTTGCCTGAAGATATGCGTAGTCAATGACCACTTCTGTAATGGTGTCACTTACCTGGAGAACTGAGTCAAGTACCGCCTGGACATTTAGGGTTGCCGCTCCGTATGGATACTCCAGGGTGTCGTCAACTGCATGCATGATAACGGTTTGCCTTTCGATGAAGGGATCCTTTTCCAGGACTACCGTGTCAACTATAAAGGATCCCTCATCGAGCCAGCGAAGTGGCAGGGTATCGCGGCTTACAATATATCCCTGGCGCAGCTCTATGGAATCGTAGGGAAACTCCAGCAGCCTTATCCTGACGCTGTCAAATGGCTCCCTGAAGTTGTCTATTAGCCTTTTGATCGACACTCTGAGGGTGTCATCTTCGTTCCTGAAAAGGTCCTCCAGGTCGATCAGCCTTATCAGGTAATCTGATGCATCAGCCGGAGAAAGCTCAGCTTCTGGGGCGAACAGAGTATCTGTTGCGGCTACCGGGGGTCTGTCCTGAGCGGCTGTATTATTATTAATAATTAACAGGGAAAGAAACAGAAATGGCAGTAAAAACGAATACCGGAACATGATTCTATTTTGGGTTAAACTATTAATGCTGCTTTATTTTTAACAAAGATATATGAGAGTTATTGTTTCCCCCCGGAATATGAATAAAAAATTCTGAAGGGCATCAGTGTTAATGGATGCGACCAGGAAAGCAAGCAGCCCAATGAGCGCCCCCATTTTTTGCAGCCGGCTTATTTTCCTGAAATCCTGCTGTCCGGGATCGGCAAACAAAGTTAAGAGCAGTGCGTATAGTACAATAGTACTTCCAGTAATCATCAAAATAAGATATGAACGAGGGTTTATTATTGGTGTAAAGACCGGTATAATCAGAAATAATATTGCCATAAAATTAAAGAAAGCAGAAACCATAGCTGCTCTCCTTTTACCCAGCCTTATGGCCAGGGTCTTTACGCCTTGCTGGAAGTCTCCCCTGATATCTTCACAGCCTTTGATGATTTCACGGGCCATCAGCAGCGAAAAAGTGGCCAGAAAGAAGTAATAGATAAAAACAGGGATATTGGTGCCATTCACTATAGCCCCATATATCAGGCCGGCAGAAAAGGAAGTACTAACAATAATATTGCCCAAAAACCCGCTTCTTTTGCCATAAGAGGCATATAACCAGCCAGTAAATCCGAAAAACAGCGCAATTATGACATTGATAAACGAAAGGTTAAGAACAATGCTGTGAACTACCGATATCAAAATTGCAGAACCCAAAGTAAACGCATACAGAATCTTCGCCTCATTAATGGTTATGTCTCCCCTTGGAATCGGACGTTTTGGCCTGTTTACCCTGTCTATTTTATAATCATATATGTCATTGATTATCATTGCTGAGCTGACAATCAAAAAATACATAAGGCAAGCCAGTGCAATATTGGCTGTCAGGACAAAAGAGGCTGTGTCTGTTCGGGTGTTCAATATTCCTACAATAATCGTCAAACAACCCATCAGTCCGTTAACGGGGCGCATGATTCCTATACCCGCATTTATATTCATATCTGCTTCCTCGTCAGGAGTTATTTTTTTCTGTAGTCTTTTTTCTGATTCTTCCCTGCAGACTTGATCTCCCGTATGATAGGCTTCAGCGAGCTTCCCTTGTCTTTTAATACATTTTTCTCTATAAAGGTTCCCATAACTATAATGTCTGCTCCTGCTTCAACCAGCAACCTTGCGTCTTCTGCGGAGTTTATGCCCCCTCCGGCAATTATTGGCACAGACAAAACCTTCGAGGCCAGGGATATGTGCGAAGCAGGTATTCTGTTACCGTCAGATCCAGCTTCAAGATACACCATTTTAAATCCGTACATCTCAGCGGCTAAAGCATATGCCGCGGTCAGCTTCGGGTTGTTCCTGGGCAGGAGTTTTGCATTTCCGACCCAGCCCGCCATAGCTCCGGGTTCTATTATCAGATAAGCCATGGAGAAATATTCTATCCCGGAAGACTTGACAGGGTAAGAGACCAGTGCCTGTTGGCCCACAATGAAGTAGGGGTCTTTTGAGTTCAGCAATGACATGAAAAAAACCGCATCTGCCCTGGGCGAAAGGTTAGTCATGCCACCTGGAAATATTATAACAGGAAGTCCGGTTCTTGATTTAATCCTTTCAATGGTACCGGAAACAAACTCCTGGTCGGATATTGTACTGCCGCCTACTAGAATTGCATCGCTACCTGCCTGCTCGCAATATTCTGCCATTATACCTGCCTCTTCCGGATCCTGCTTGTGTGGATCCGGGTCTATCAGGGAAAAGTGCAGGGCACCTTCGGCGTTGATTCTGCTTAACAGATAAGAATATACGGTTTTGTTGCCTGATTTGTCAAACATAGTTTTACTTTTTTATACTTGCCTTTCTGACCTGAGCTTCTCTGTCAGGAAGTTTATCTTTTTATATTGTTCACCTACTTTTTGCTTCCAGCTTTCGAACTCTTCAATGTCATTTGATCCCGGAAAGTTTCGGTATAGTGTGATCACCTGGTTCATGTGTATCCTTAGGTAGTTCAGGTTAAGCAAGAAGCCCGGACGGGAAAACCCCCTGAAAGCCTTTAATGCCATTTTGCCCAATGGTGGTTTTATATTGCCTGTTTTGGCTATGTAAAGAACTTCTTCGGCATTCAGAAGGTTTTTATTTAACCCGAAACTGATATCTGCATTTGTCAAAGACTGCAATACCCTTCTTAGCAGCTCCAAACCTGCAAACTCTGAACCAAAGCTCTTCATGACAGCTGAATTATACCCCCAAAGGGCGTTCAGCGATACATCCCCCTTGCCTATTGCTTTTACTGCAGTCATAGCTGCATGGTATCCTGCCCTCATTGAGGGGTCAATTCCTCCTCCGTGAAGCGGGTTTACATGCAGCGCGGCATCTCCGACAAACATAATACCACTATCTGCGCATGACCATAGTGGCCGCCTGACCGGCACCACCCCTCCTCCGGAAGAGAGTATTTCAAATTCTTTCGTATTGACAAACTCATTAAACACACTCTTTTTGTATAGCTCCCTAACCCTGTCCCTATAATCCATATAAACGCCCAGACCGATGTTCAGTGAATGCTCATTTTTCGGGAAGTACCATATATATCCTCCGGGAGCCCTCTTATGGTCAAGGATGATGGTTATATAATCCGGATCCTTAACTTTTTGTGCTTTCGTCGGGAAGTCAACTATCTCCCGGTAACACAGAACTGCATCCTCTTTTTTGAAATTATTCTCAATTATATCGCTTTTAATGTTTTTGCGCAGTACCGAGTATAGGCCGCTTGCATCAATCACTATCTTTGCACCCAGTTCGGCTGTGTCTCCATTGCTTAATCTGACTTTTACACCTGCAACAGAACCGTTGTGACAGATCAGGTCCAGGGCCTTCGTATCATGCATGAACCGGCTCACACCCGCGTCCAGAGCTTCTTTTAGCAGGCGCCGGCCAAATAGTGACCTGTTAATAATATACCCTGTAAATTTTGGGTCGATCAGCACCAATGGTCTTCTCATATCGGGAGGGTATAGCTTTACCCCCTTTATATGGCACGACAGTTCCTCGCCCCGGGGGTGTGCTATCCCGAGCAGGTCAAATATCTCAGACCCCACTGCATCACCGCAAACCTTGGCAGGATCCAGTGTCTCTGGCTTCCTGTCTATAAGACATACCTTTAGCCCGTTCTCTGCAGCAAATCTTGCTGCAACAGCCCCGCCTGTGCCGGCTCCTACAACAATGACGTCGAACTCCTTCTTAAATCCGTCCATATATAAAACCCAAACTGGTTTTTTAAAAACTAATTCCTGGTAAGGTTTCTTATGCTGAAAACCTCATCCGGAATGCCGGTGTCAAACTCTGTTTCCTGGAATATCATCTGTGTGCTGTGATCCCTTTTCAGGTTGGCAATATGTATTTCCCTGGCAAACCAATAATTGTCTTTATTATCAAACACGTATTCTATCACTTTATACTCCTGCCCCCTCCGGTCGTATGTCTTCATAATCTCAGGGTAATAATGGTCTGTGTTCACATAGGCAACAATCCGTGAATAATCGCTCCTGACACCCTGCTCCGGAGTAAGCTCAAGAACATAGTGGCTTAGGGTTGTTTCTATAAGCTTCGCTGAAAAATCTTCCGTGTATTTGTGTATTTCCAGGTCTTCGTATGAAAGGTCAGTCCCCGCAAATGACTGACTTTTCATGTGCGAGGCGATTCTCCTCTCCCTTCCGTAGGCCGGCATGTAGAGATACAGAATATCATCGGGCAGTGACAAAAGCGCTATCCCTGCCTCACTTGCAGGGGCTGTGAAGCGGAACAGGTGTTTATCTGTCCCTTTCTGCCATACCTGTGCCTCCCTTCTCCTCTGATTGCCGTCCCTGTCGGCAAGTATAATGACAACAACACTTTTCTGATCTTCACAGGCAAACAGCACATCACCCATACGGTTCAGTATCCCTTCTGCATCTGCTGCAGCAAGAATGTTACCATAGTGGGATATTAATATTGCTGTAAACAGTTTAATGAAAAATGCGGTTCTCATAATGTTTTTGTGTTGTTGTTCTGTTTCAGCAATCCCTGCATTTTATTTCGACCCGCCAGCAACAAGGGCATCAACGTAAGTGTGGACATTCCAGCAACCAGCATGGTGAATGCCAGTAAAATACCCAGCCTTTGGAGTGGAACCAGGTTCGAGAATACCAGCATGGCAACCCCTGTTATGATGGATGACATACTTATAAGAATTGACTTTCCACTGGTACGTATTGTCCTGACAAGACTATCCCTTTCGTCAAGCTGGAGCTTCCGGCCTTCTGAATACCTGCTGATAAAGTGGATCGAAAAGTCAATACCTATACCTATTGTTACTCCTCCGGCAAGTACCGTTGCCACGTCAATAGGAACACCAGTAATACCCATAATGCCAAACAGTGCTATAAGGGTTATAACGATTGGGATAACGGCAAGCAACCCGGTTTTTAAAGATCCCATAAGCAGGCTTGTTAATATTATTACAAATATAATGGCAAATACCAGGCTGTAAACCTGGCTTTCGACAATATTATCGTCAAGATGTTTTAACAGGATTGGTACCCCGGTAACTGCCATCCGGCAATGCTCTGAGGAATGTTCTTCCACAAATGCACTAAAATTACTTTCAATTTCCCGGAGTACATGCAGCTTTTTGGATGTAACAAAGCCATGTATAATACCTTCCTGACGGTCGTAACTTACCAGCTGTTCCATTGTGTCCTGACCGTCAAGAAGAAACCAGAGCTGCGATATTTTTTCCTTTTCCTCTGGTATAACCCTACCTTCGCCCATTACATGATTAAGCTGTTTAATGATGTCTGCTGCTGACTGGCTGTAAGGTATATAGCTGAACCCCTGCATATAATCCTGAGTTTCACTTATCTTGTTGAGAACCTCAGGGCTTTGCATATCCCCTCTGAAAGTTACATAGAGGGGGCTGCTGCCATAGAATTTCTCTGAAAGTATTTTCTCTCCCTGCGTAATAATACTTCCTTCCTTGAAGTAGCCGGTAACATCCGCATTGCGTGTTATGCGTGTGACCCCAAATATGCCCGCCAGGATAATGACCGTCCAGGAGATTATGAGAAGATGCCGGTGATTGCATGAAACTGACAAAAGCCATTCCGGGATTTTATCAAATATATTTTCACCTGTTTTTGCCGGGCTGCTCTCCTTTTTTTTCATTACAACCATTACTGCAGGTAAAAAAACTATTGTCAGGATCAATGAAAAGAGTATCCCGGCTATTGAGAACATTGCAAACTCCTTTATCATGATCAGCCTGGAGCCGGCAACAAACGAGAAGAACCCGAGTATAGTAGTTGCTGATGCAAGTATAACAGGGACGGCAATATACCTTACAGCCCGCTGCATTGCTTTGTAAGGATTGACTCGTTGCTCCACAATTACGGCATTGATTACATGTATTGCATAGTCGTTTCCCAGCGCGAGCAGAATAATCGGTATTGCGTTTGTCAGCAGGGTAAGCTTGTATCCGGTCAGGGAGATAAGGCCCATTACCCATATCGTTGCAACAATAACCGTTAGCATTGGCAGGAAAACCCCGCGAAAGTTGCGGAATCCTGCATATAAAACAAGACATATCAGTAAAAATGCCACAGGCCCTATTGCGAGTATGTCAGTGACAATAATCCGGTTAAGCTCCATAAGTGTTACCGGTGTGCCTCCGTAGAAGAAGTTCCCTTCAAATGGAATGCTTTCAACTTTCCGGCGTATTGCTTCTGTCACTTCCACCCTGTTCACATCCGGTACTATCCTTGATATCAAAAGGCTTGCCGTTAAATCTTCAGAAACCAGTTTCCCCCTCAATGCATTGTTCGACAAAACATATGACCTGAGGGAGTCAAGAGCTTCCCGGCTATTGGGCATGTTGAATTCATCAACCAGGGGGCCGATCTCTATACCATATTGAGTTGCCCTGATATCCATTGTGCTTGTAAGGCTGGTTACATTGCCAACTCCAGGCACTGAGAGTATGCTGTCGGTAGCCTGCCTTACAACCTCCAGCATCTCACTGGTAAATACATCTTCACCCTCAACCCCTACAACAACCACTTCGTTTCCTCCGAAGGTCTCTCCGATCTGATTGAAAAGTCTTACTGAGTCATCCTCTTCCATCAGATAACTCATTACATCGGCATTTACCTCAAGATCTTTCAGGAAATAGGCCATTATGATCGTAATGGCCGTTACCATGGCAATGATATAATACCTGAATCTTATAACTCTTTCAGAGAAGTTATTCATTGGCTGGTTTGTTCGGTAACTTGCAGAACTGTTCTGGATGTAAAATTAATGTTTTTATCCATGATATTGTCTAGTCTGCAATCACAGTCCAACCTGCTTTTTGGATGCCCTCCCGGGTCATCCTCTTTTCTGTGCAGGGGATGTTCCCTGGCTGGGATCATTTTTAAGACGCTGAGGCAGAAAGTCCTTTGGGTAGTTGGTAACATATTCCCTGCCAAACAGCCGGTTGTGGATCTGGGTGTTTTTATATACATCCCAGTCAAACTTGCCTTTTTTCCTGAAGTATAATGTTATAACCGATGATGTCATAACAATGAAGGTGGAGTATAATATGGCAAGCCATAACATCTGGCTCTGTACCGGTTCATTGAAACTAAGCAATATGATTGCAAATGAAACCGGACCGTTCTGAATTCCTGTTTCAAGGGATATGGCCCTCTGAAAAAGAGGATACATTCCCAGCAGCCTTGAAAACCAGTATCCGAAAAAGAATCCGGCCATTCCAATTCCTATTGTGGCGAGATACACCTGTATGGGTGTTTGCAAAAACAGTCCTCCGTGACGGACAAATGCAGTCAGTATAAGATAGAGAATTACCATAATTGCAACAAATCCTGCAGTGTCTTCGGCTGTTTTTGCCCATCCTGGTGACTTTTTCCTGAGGATCATGCCCATTATAACAGGCAGCAGAACCAGAACAAGGGAGCTGATAATATTGCCTGTTGGTATTACAAAGTCAGATTCTGCACCCGCAGCACGCATGGTTTCAGATATCTGGCTTGTAAATCTTACAGTGTAAAGGTTCAGCAGTATTGGCATCATAAACAGTGCAACCACCGTTGAGGCCGTTGTCATTGAAATGCTCAGTGCAACCGAGCCCCTTGAAAAGTATGCAAACATATTTGAGGTTGTCCCTCCGGGCAGGCAGCCTATTAGTATCAGGGCAATTGCAAAGGCAGGATCCAGGCCGAGTAAGATGGAAAGGCCCAGTGCAAGTAGCGGCATTAGCCCGAACTGTGACAAAAAGCCAATGAAAACACCCCTTGGACTTCTTGCAACAGCTTTAAAATCATCTACTGTCAGACTCGATCCCATTCCGAGCATGATCACAAAGATCATTATGGCAAGAAGGATCTGGTCATGAGCATATAAAAGTTGAGAAGGAAACTCCATAGGTTAAATCTTTTTTTTGGTTCCGTTTTGGAAAAGGTCCTCTATCGCATCACTGAACTCTTCTGTAACAACATGGCGCTTGACCTTAAACAGGTTGGTAAGCTCATGTCCAACCCTGAAACTCCTGTCAAGTACGCGAAAGTCCCTGATTAGCTCATAGCCCTTGAACCCGCTCGATGCAGAGATCAGTCTGCGTATTTCATGGCGGATAATCCTTTTTGCTTCACTGTTTTGAGCCAGTTCACTTATTGAAAAAGCTGGCGTTCCGTTATGCGTGAAAGCCTCCTGTTTGGGTACCACCAGAACCCCGAGTGACTTCTGGTCCTGTCCGACCACCATGCACTGGTCGATGTACTGGCTTTGCTGAAGCCTCATCTCAATGGGTTCGGGCTCTACGTTCTCTCCACTTGACAGTACAATGGTTGCCTTTGAACGCCCAAGTATCTTTAAACAGTTATTGTGTGTGATCATGCCAAGGTCGCCGGTACGGAACCATCCGTCCTCGAAAGCATTCCTTGTCAGCTCTTCCTCCCTGTAGTATCCTGCCATTACCTGAGGTCCCCGTACCTGGATCTCACCTCTCATTGAGCGTCCGCCATCGGGAAGATCTTTGTTCGGGAACAGTACCTTGCGGGTTTCCAGGTCGACAATCCTTACATCCGTATCACGTATTGGGGGTCCTACGGTTCCAACTATTAAGTTGAGTTTGGGCCGCACTGAAATTACCGGTGAGGTTTCTGTCAGGCCATATCCTTCCAGTACCGGGATACCGACATTGTTAAAAAACCTGTCTATGTGAATCGGCAGGGCCCCTCCCCCTGAAATTGTAGCAGCCAAAGATCCTCCTGCGCTCAGGCGGATTCGTTCAAGCACAGCGGCATTAAAGAATCCAAACCATGGAAGTACAATAAGCCACCTTACCAGATGAAAAGGATAAAGCACTGCTGACCCCCACCAACTTTTCTTTTTGACCTGAAGGTTTTTGTTTTTTAAAAATGCCTCTGACACCCTGTACTGCTTTGAAAGGAAGTAGGCTATATGGAATAAGACCTGCCTGACCGGGTGAGATGCCTTTACCCCCTTGATGATCTTCTCGTGTATCTTTTCCCAGAGTCTGGGGGCAGATGCCATGAACGTAGGTTCAACATTTATCATATCATCGCCCAGGGTCTGAATACCTGAGTAGTAAGTGCATCCACCAAAGCTTATTGTGTACATCTCAATTACCCTCTCAAATACATGCCAGATTGGTAAAACCGACAGAATCCTGTCGTTGGGATTATGTATTCCAGGCAGATTTCTGGTCTGGCTGATAATGTTTTCATGGGTCAGCATTACCCCTTTGGGTCTGCCTGTAGTACCTGATGTATATATGAGGGTGAAAAGGTCGTCAGGCCGTATACCCTTTATGCGGTCAAATACACGTCTGTCACCACTGTTTCGCAGGCTGGAGCCGGTATTCAGAATATCCTTGAGCTTCAGCACTCCCTCCCTGACACGTGCATTATGATCGAGTACAATAATGTGCTGAAGGTCGGGCAGCCTTTCCTTAATACGGAGTAATCTGTTTTGCAGCACCTCTGTTTCAACAAAGCATACTTTTATTCCTGCATGGCCTACAATATACTCCATCTCACTGTCTGACACGTCCCTTCCCCTGGGTACATCAGCAGCACCACAAAACTGAATTGCATAGTCTGTCAGGATCCATTCAAAACGGTTGTCGCCGAACAGACCTACATGATCTCTTGCCTTAACACCAAGTTCTATCAGCCCTGAGGCCAGATCCAGCCCCTGCTCATAGAGCTCGCGAAAAGAAACAGGCTTCCATTTGAGGGATTTTTCGCGTGTGGCAAAAGCCGGAAGGGAATCAAAGCGTTCTGCAGCTTTCTGGTATAAGTCGGCAAGGTTGTCAGCTGCAATCCTTTCATTTTTAGGTTTTTGCATATGGTAACTCTTATTCGGATCCGGTCAGGATAATTCGATTTAAATTCGTTACCGGAATCTTTTGAGCCGCAAATATACAAATGATTTAAACAAATATTTAAATATGTAAAAAAAAATAACCGCCGATAAAAAGGGTTTATCCAGCTCTTGGTTCCCCTTATATCAGCGGCTAGCTGTAATATTTACTTAGCAGAACAAATCAGTTTAGATCTGTGTAAATATTCTTTATAACCAATGCCTTATTCATTAGTTGTCTCTTTTTTCAAAATTTTCTTCCTTTTTTATTCTTATTCTCCTTATAATAAGGTAAACAACACCCACAACAGCCCCCAGAGCTGCCAGAGCATAAAGACCAATAATAAAGTATGCGACTCCCATCTTATTTCAGTTTTACGGCAGTGCCATAGATTAGTATTTCTGCTGCTCCGCGGCTTACCATTGCAGTTGAGATCTGCATTCCTACAACAGCATCTGCATTGAGTTTAAGGGCATCATCAATCATTCGCTGGAGAGCCTGTTCGCGGGCGTCAGCCTGCAATTGTGTATATTCTTCTATTTCGCCACCTACAATGTTTTTCAGGCCAGCGACTATGTCACGGCCCACGTTGCGGGCCCTGACAGTGCTTCCTCGCACCAGACCGACTATTTCTGCTATTTCCCTGCCGGGAACTTTGTGTGTTGTTGA
>SLKR01000109.1 GCA_007134525.1 Bacteroidales bacterium
CAGACAGGAAGGAGGTTGACAGCTATGCTTCCGACCCTTATTGCGGCTTTGATTATTCAAACGGGTTTTACCGTCACCTTCTGAAAGGCATATCGGCAACCAGAAAATCAGAAAAGCTGCTTACCTACAGAAAGACTCTCCCGGTGCTGATAATGAGCGGCAAGGATGATCCGGTGGGGCATTTCGGGAAGGATGCGGTCAGGCTTCACAAGGAATACTACAAACAGAACTTTCAGAACCTTTCGCTGAAGATCTTTCCCGGGAGGCATGAATTACTGCACGAAAAGAACAAGAAAGAGATATTCAGCTACATACTGAACTGGCTGAACGAGAGCCTTGAAATCAAGTAATTATCCTCAGGCCCTGAATATCAGAAGAGGTATGGTGCTCTGATATATAAGTTTCCTTGTCAGACCTGGATTAAACAGCCGGGCAAGGAGCCCCCTTTTCCGGTTAACCAGTGAGAACAGGTCTATCCCGTATTTTTCGACAAATGCCTCTACTTCCTTGATATTATCTTCACCCTCAAGCAGGTGGCACTCCACCTCGATCCCCCGGTGCACCTTCCTGAAGTAATCCCTGAGATTCTCCATCTTCACCTCATCCCAGCTCTTTTGTGAGTTCTTTGACAGATGGACGCAATGTACCTTAACATCAAAGTCTGAAACTATTGAGATCAGCCTGCGGATGGCAATATAGTCGGAATCGTCAAAATGCGTTGCATAGGCAATGTTCTTGACCTCCTTTGAGGTGTCGTACCTGGATTGTTCGGGTATTGCCAGTACAGGCAGCCGTGTACGGTCAAGCACACGGTAAACCACACTGCCGATAATATCGCTCTGCTTCTCTCCCTTTCCCTTCGTACCCAGGACAATGATTCCCGGCTTGTAGTCCCTGGCCATTCTAGCTATCTCATCCTCTATAATGCCTTCCCTCAATGCATATCCAATCCTGACATCGTCCATCTCCCTGCCGGCTGCCTCTTTCCTGATATCAGCCACAAAACTCAAAAGGCTTTTCCTGGCGTTTCTCTCCATCTCCCTCAGGTTAATATCCATATCAACCTGTATGCTGTACGCATCGGTAATGGGTACAAGATCAACTATAGGAGCATAGTACACATGCAGTATCTTTATATCAGCCCCAAGTTTATGTGCAAGGTTCAGGGCATAAAGACATGCATTCTTTGAGTACTGCGAAAAATCAACGGGCACGAGTATTCTGCGGATCTCCCTGAATTTCTTCCGGTCCGACTCCTGTTGCTCTGCTTTCCATTCATTCATAAGTCTCAGCGCTTTTTCGACATCACCCGATTTGATCTGTATCCTTACCCCTTCAGAGCCTGCTCCTTGAATAATATTGACATTACTCAGATAGCACTCTATACCTGCGGACTCAAGCCTTGCCTTAAGTACCTCTGCCGAAGTGTAGTGGTCGGTCGCCAGTGTAATTAGCTTGTCATCTTCCATTGCAGCCTGCTTTGATAATATTAGGTTACTGTAAATATATGAAAAGAGATGGTGAAAAGCAAAATCTTACTGTTGCCACAAATCAAATTCAGAAATAATACAATACAGTAAATAACAAGCGGGTATTGGATACCTTATAGGTGTCTTCAACCCTGCCCCTGGGTCCAGGAGTGCCATAAGCTGCAGCCGTATGTTCCAGCTCCGCGCAGAAACTTACGTTACCGGAGCTGAACTGCAAAGAGGGAGAGACCCTGTAAAGCAATGCTATATCCTCTCCCCTGCCGTAGAAAACGTCATTAATATCCTCACCGGCACCAAGGTTATGTGCATAACCCAGGAATAAGCCACCCCTTACTGATCTGCCGTAAGTTAAATTGGCCCAAAAGGACAGATGGTCAAGTGGAGTATAGCTGTACCGGCCGGTAAGAGGATCGTATGCGCTTTCTGCATAACCTCCCAGCATCAGGTGTTCGCTCAGGTTCTGACCATAAATTGCCCTAGCACTGAGATCAAGCATTTTTAAATTATACCTTCCGTATGCCATAAATGCATAGCTGCCAAAACTTTCGGCTGTATATACGTTTTGCTCCGATATTCTGCGCGGGCGAAGCACCTTATAATCACCTGCAAGGCCTGCAATCAGATTACCGAATTCTCCAGTCCACTGCAAATGCATATTTGGCATAACGGCATGCCGCATATAGTCGGATGTGTTACCTGCAGGTCCGTCACTGACATTGTCAAGCTGACCTATAAAGGATAAAATAAACCTGGATGAAGTTCCGGGAAAATAACTGAGCGTAATCTGTGGGTTTCTTATAAAAGGCTGAAAAGGCGCCCCTGTGTTAAGTGATATAACCGATGGTGCAACCTTTGGAGCAAACATCGGATGCCACCATTGTCCGAGCAACAACCCCCATTTTTCCCATTCCAGTTCAACAAATGCGTGCCTGAGGCGCAGACCATTTATATCTGCATTGCTTACACCTGAAAAATCTGCCTCAATCATTCCTCTTACCCTGGCCCCGAAAGCATCAGGGCCGGATATATTTGTTGCAATACGGGATGTTATGGCAGAAAAATTAAATACAGGGGTGGCATTTATATCCCTGCCTGCGGCATCCTCTGAACGTGCAGCAGGATAGAGCAGGAACAGATCGTCTCTGGAGGCAATAACAGACCTGCTGTCAACCCAGTAATCCGATTTGATAAAACCCGAAACAGATATGGAAAATAAACCCCCTGTTTCATTTTCAGGGGCAGCAAAAACATTGATCAGTGGGTAAAGTGCAATTGCAGCAAAAAGTAAATGTCTTTTCATCTGAACAAATATATCATTTATCACTTTCCGGAGTCTTTCTCTGACAGTAAATAGTTCACTATCGGCATGAGCAGCAGTGAAGAGACCATCCCTATGGTACCTGCCTGGGGTGAGGGAAGACCGGAAGCATAAAGGAAAAGACAAATAAGCAGTCCGCCGCATCCGGAAGCCACAGCAGCAGAACGCCCGGCCGATTTACTGTAGAGTCCC
>SLKR01000154.1 GCA_007134525.1 Bacteroidales bacterium
CCTGAAGCCCGGGGATACCTTTATGGGGCTTGACCTAAGCCACGGGGGCCACCTTTCGCATGGTGCACCCGTTAACCTTTCCGGCATCCTTTACCGTCCGGTTGCATATACTGTCAAGGAAGAAGAGGGTACTATTGATTATAATGTGATGGAAAAGGTTGCCCTTGAAGAAAAACCAAGACTGATTATTGCAGGGGCATCAGCATACCCCCGCGACTGGGATTATTTCCGTATGAGGGAGATTGCCGACAGGGTGGGGGCTATTCTAATGGCTGACATTGCCCATCCTGCAGGCCTTATAGCCTCCGGGCACCTGAACGACCCCCTTCCGCACTGCCATATAATTACCACCACCACCCACAAGACCCTCAGAGGGCCCAGGGGCGGAATGATTCTTATAGGCAGGGACTTTGAGAACCCCTGGGGAATCAAAACACCAAAAGGAAAGGTTAAGATGATGTCAGCAGTGCTTGACAGTGCAGTATTCCCCGGCACCCAGGGCGGACCGCTGGAACATATCATTGCGGCAAAGGCCGTTGCATTTGGTGAGGCTTTGCATAGTTCATTCAAAGAGTATTGCAGCCAGGTTATGAAGAATGCGCAGGCAATGGCAAAGGCTTTTGTTGATAAGGGGTATCACGTTACCTCCGGAGGTACCGACAACCATCTGATGCTGATAGACCTCAGGTCAAAATTCCCGGATATAACCGGCAAAAAGGCTGAAAACACTCTCGTGGAGGCTGATATCACCATCAACAAGAACATGGTGCCTTATGACTCCAGGTCACCGTTTCAGACCTCCGGCATCCGTATAGGAACATCTGCGATTACTACAAGGGGGCTAAAGGAAGAGCATGCAGTGCAAATTGTTGATCTGGTTGATGAGGTGATCTCAAATATTGATGATGACAATGTTATTGGGGGGGTGCGAAAAAAGGTCAACAACCTGATGGGGGAATACCCGCTCTTTGCCTGGTGACAGGGCTTAAAAACACCCCGTCAATAAATCCGTTTCTATCAGATTCAATTATCACGCTTTTGCCGTATCTTTGTATTAGTGAACATTGATTCGCGAAATACAATGATAGAGAGGTTTTATGGACAAAATCGAGCTTGAAAAGGAACGTTCGGAAATACTAAAAAGATACCGGTCCCTTTTATCCGTCTGCAGGAATACTATAAAAAAGGAAGACAGGAAACTGATCAGGCATGCATTTGATTTTGCCGCAAACGCTCACCGGGATCACAGGCGCAAGAGCGGTGAACCGTATATATACCATCCCATTGCGGTTGCGAAGATAGCTGTCGAGGATATAGGCCTTGGTTCAACCAGCGTAGTGTGTTCTCTGCTTCACGATGTTGTTGAGGATACAGACTATACTCTCGAAGACATTACCGAATATTTCGGAGAAGAGGTATCCCGCATTATTGACGGTCTTACCAAGATATCCGACATATTTGATCAGACCACCTCAGTACAGGCGGAGAATTTCAGGAAGATGCTGCTTACCCTTTCGGACGATGTCAGGGTAATCCTTATAAAGCTTGCCGACCGCCTGCACAATATGCGCACTCTCGAATCCCTCCCCCCGCGGAAGCAGCTGAAGGTGGCAAACGAAACGCTCTACCTTTTTGCGCCACTGGCACACAGGCTTGGTTTCCACGCAATCAAGAGCGAGCTCGAGGATCTGGCAATGAAGTATACTGAGCCAGAGGTTTACCAGACAATAGTGCAGAAGCTCGCCGAAACAAAAGAGGAACGAAACCGATTCATTCAGTCGTTCACAAGGCCCATTAAGCAATCACTGCAGAATGAAAACCTCGACTTTTCAATGCTTGCCCGCACCAAATCGGTGAGTTCAATCTGGGGCAAGATGAAGAAAAAGGAGATTCCCTTTGAAGAGGTATACGATATCTTTGCAATCAGGGTAATACTGAAAAGCCCTGAATACCGCGAGAAGTCAGACTGCTGGAAGGTATATTCGCTGGTAACGGATATTTACCAGCCAAACCCCGACCGGCTTCGCGACTGGATATCCACCCCCAAGGCCAATGGATATGAATCACTGCATACTACTGTTATGAGCCGCTCGGGCAGATGGGTAGAAGTGCAGATACGTTCGGAGCGTATGGATGAGGTAGCCGAAAAAGGATATGCGGCACACTGGAAATACAAGGAAGCAAAACCAGGTGAGAGCGGGATTGATAAATGGCTGAGGCGTATAAGGGAGATACTGAAAAGTGCTGAATCGGATGCACTTGACTTTATTGACGACTTCAAGCTAAATCTTTTTTCGGATGAGATAATAGTATTTACTCCGAAGGGGGAGTTGCGTACCCTGCCTATGGGCTCTACCGCACTGGATTTTGCATACAGTATACACACCCAGGTCGGCGACAACTGCCTTGGTGCAAAGGTGAGCCATAAGCTGGTACCATTGAGTCATGCACTTAAGAGCGGTGACCAGGTTGAAATAATCACATCCAGGAAGCAGCATCCCAAGCCTGACTGGCTGAATTACGTCACAACAGCACGTGCCAAGGGAAAAATAAAGGCTGCACTTAAAGAGCAGAGGAAAAAGCAGGCCGAGGAAGGCAAGGAGATACTCTTTCGCAAGCTAAAGCAACTGAAGATTGACAATACCCCGGAGAACATCCAGAAACTGGTTGATCATTTCAAACTGCCGGCCCCTATTGATCTCTACTATGATGTTGCCATCGGAAAGATCGGGCAGAAGGAGCTTAAGGCTTATGCCGCAGAGCAGGAAACCGGTGGCATCCTTAGCTACATAAGAAATCCTTTTGCCAGGACCAGGGAGGCCGGCCCCAAAAAGGAAACGGCAAAGGACCCCATACGCCAGCAGCTTAAGGATAAACCTGACACCCTGCTTATAGGCGACAATTTGGAGAACCTGAGCTATACCCTTTCACCATGCTGTAATCCGATTCCGGGTGACGATGTCTTTGGTTTTGTCACAATCCAGGAGGGTATAAAGATTCACAGGAATGACTGCCCGAATGCCATGCAGCTGATGTCGAAGTATGCATACAGGGTTGTCAAGGCCAAATGGATGACAAACAAGAGCATTGCTTTCCTTTCAGGCCTCCGGCTCAAGGGTATTGATGAGGTGGGCCTGCTGCAGAACATCACCAATACCATATCCAGTGAATACAACATCAACATCAGGAACATTCACATCGACACCCATGACGGGACCTTCGAGGGTGAAGTAATGCTGTATATATACGACACACAGCACCTGAACAATCTGATCAAAAAGCTTAAAAAGGTAAAGGGAATTCAGAAGGTATCACGTATAGGAAAGATGGAAGCGGTTTGATCTGATTTCAATATACTAAAAAACAAGAGTATAGCTATTTATTTGAAATGTTTTTAAATAGTTGGTTTTTTTATTATCTTTACCCCCCGTTGCTAAGGATTTTTTGAGGAAAGGCCATCTATATGAAAAGCACTGACAGCCACAATGACATTTTTGAGACTGTAAAAAAAATTTTTTCAGATTATCTGGAAAACAACGGGCACCGCAAAACCCCGGAACGTTTTACGATATTGCGGGAGATATACATGACTGACGGCCATTTTGATGTTGAGTCATTGTATATCAAGATGAAGAACAATAAATACAGGGTAAGCCGGGCCACACTTTACAATACTATAGAATTGCTACTCAGCTGCAACCTGGTGGTAAAGCATCAGTTCGGAAAGAATGTGGCCCAGTTTGAAAAATCCTACAAATACAGGCAGCACGATCACCTGGTCTGCTCAGACTGTAACAGGGTCTATGAATTCTGCGACCCGCGTCTGCAGGAGATACAGAACTCCGTTGAGGATCTGATGAACTTCGAGGTTACCCACCGCTCATTTGCTTTCTACGGTTTATGCAAGGAGTGCCGGGATGCAAGGAATAAGGTCTAATTTAAATTCTTTCTGTCGGCAAAATACCTTATTTTTGGCATTGTAACCAGGCAAAAATCCTAAATTATGACAAGCATCAACAAGGCTGATGTCTTGCTGGGTCTGCAGTGGGGCGACGAAGGCAAGGGAAAGATAGTGGATGTACTTACCCCGCATTACAAAATGGTGGCACGCTTCCAGGGTGGCCCGAATGCAGGCCATACACTGGTTTTCGAAGATAAAAAATTTATTCTCCATACTATTCCTTCGGGCATTTTCCATAAAGGCTGCCTTAATGTGGTTGGTAACGGTGTGGTGCTCGATCCCTTCATTATCAGCAAGGAACTTGACCAGCTCAAAATCCCGCAAGAACAGCTAAGTGAATCGCTGTTTATCTGCGGAAAGGCACACCTGATACTTCCGTCGCACCGCCTTCTTGATGCTGCATTTGAACACAGGAAGGGCAAGCTGAAAATAGGGAGCACACTCAAGGGCATAGGGCCTGCATATACCGACAAGGTAGCACGTACCGGGCTGCGGCTGGCAGATGCATCTATGGAGGACTTCCCGGAAAAGTATAAAGCGCTTAAGGATGAACACTTTAGGCTTGCATCAAGCCTGGATTACAATATAGATGATCTCCGGCTGGACGGGATGGATTTTGCCGGGTATGAAAAAGCCTGGTTTGAGGGCTTGGAGAGGCTTAAATCCCTTCCGCGCATAAAGAGCGAGGTCTTTGTAAACGAAGCCCTTGACAAGGGCGCACGGGTGCTCGCCGAAGGGGCACAGGGAACCCTGCTGGATATAGATTTTGGTTCCTATCCATATGTGACCTCATCTAATACAATTACTGCAGGAGCCTGTATCGGGCTCGGACTTGCACCGTCAAGGATAGGGGAGGTGTTTGGTATATTCAAGGCATACTGCACCAGGGTGGGCAGCGGACCCTTCCCAACTGAGAGCCACGATGCCAAGGGAGATATTCTCAGGGATATGGGTCATGAATATGGCTCCACGACGGGGAGGCCCAGGCGCTGCGGCTGGCTCGATCTTCCTGCACTTAAGTATGCAGTTATGATAAATGGTGTAAGCAGGCTTATCATGACAAAGGCGGATGTGCTTAACACACTGCCCTGGATCAGGGTGTGCACATCATACGAAATTGATGGTAAGCAGCTGGATGTATATTCTTCCATAAGCGGCAGGGAGAATGTTAAACCCGTCTACAGGGAGATTAAAGGCTGGGAAAGGAGCCTTGAGGATGTTGAATCTTTTGAGCAGTTGCCCGCGGGGTTGCTTGACTACATTGTAATGATAGAGGAATATACCGGTGTTCCTGTGGATATTGTATCTACGGGGCCGGACCGTAAGCAGACACTTTTCCGCAGAGGTTCAGGAATACTGAGGAGACTTACGGCATCATATGCATAGTATATTTACCATCACAAATTGGAAATTTTCAGGACATGACAGAAAAAAGTATCAAAGGGACCAGGACAGAAGAGAACCTGCTGAAGGCTTTTGCAGGTGAATCGCAGGCTGCAAGGCGTTATGAGATGTACTCAAAGATTGCCAGCGAGGAGGGTTATGAACAGATTGCCGCTATATTCAGGCAGACAGCTGACCACGAGAAGATACATGCAAAGACATTTTACGAATATCTCGAGGGTGGTAAGGTGGAGATAACAGCTGCATATCCGGCCGGGAAGGTTGGAACAACAGCCGAGAACCTTGTTTCGGCGGCAAAAGGCGAGAACGAAGAGTGGTCTGAACTCTACCCGGAATTTGCCCGTGTAGCAGAAGAGGAAGGGTTCAGGCGTATTGCCACATCCTTTAAGCTGGTCGCTCAGGTTGAGAAACATCACGAAGACCGTTACCTGAAACTTTTAAAGCGGGTAAAGGAAGGAACTGTTTTCGAAAGGCCGGAAAAGACACAGTGGTTCTGCATAAAATGCGGCTATGTCCATGAAGGCTCAAAGGCACTGAAAGCATGTCCTGCCTGCCGCCATCCGCAGGCCTGGTTTGAAGAGTTCAAGGAAAACTATTAAGTCAGAATATCCCCGGATAGGCTGCCGGGTTGTATTCGTGCATCATAAGGTATATGCTTTCAAAGACATCCTCGGCATTCGGGTTTGAGAAGTAATCTCCGTCAGTACTGTAGGCGGCACGATGTTCCTGTGCTGTAACCGTAACGGGTTTGGCGTCCAGATAACGGTAGCCTTCCTGCTTTTCAAGGACCTTCTGCATCATAAAGGAAGTTGCACCTCCGGGTACATCCTCGTCAAAGAAAACTATTTTATTGGTTTTCTTAAGTGATCCGGAGATAGTGTTTTCAAGATCGAACGGAAGCAGGGTCTGTACATCTATCAGCTCGACCGAGATATTAAACTCCTGAAGCTGCCTTATGGCATCCTGGGCAATTCTGACGCATGAGCCGTAAGTTACCAGGGTAACATCGGTACCGTCGCTCAGTATCTCGGGTTTTCCAAGCGCGACGGTGAACTCGCCGATGTTTGAAGGCATCTTCTCCTTCAACCGGTAAGCATTAAGGGGCTCAATTATCAGTGCAGGATCATCCGATCTGAGCATAGTATTGTAAAAACCGGCAGCCTGTGTCATATTGCGGGGTACCAGCACATGCACCCCCCTTATTGAATTTATCACCATGCTCAGCGGGCTTCCCGAATGCCAGATACCTTCAAGGCGGTGCCCACGTGTACTGATTATCATCGGTGCCTTCTGCCCTCCGGCACTCCTGTAATGAAGCGTGGCAAGATCGTCGCTGATCACCTGAAGCCCGAAAAGCAGGTAGTCAAAGTACTGTATTTCGGCTATAGGCCTTAATCCTCTCATTGCCATGCCCAAGCCCTGGCCGATAATTGTTGCTTCACGGATACCGGTATCACTGATCCGCAAATCACCATATTTTTTCTGCAGGCCCTCAAAGGTCTGGTTGACACCACCAATATTGCCGACGTCCTCCCCAAACACGAATACTTCCGGATAATTGGAGAGTATGTAATCATTGTTGGCGACCAGTATTTCCCTGCCGTTAACCATTGGGGCATCCTTGTCATATTCGGGTTTTACCTCCCTTAGATTTAATGGTGACAGTGAAGACTGGCTGTAGAGATGGGATGAATATCTCCCCTGGTTGTCGGCAAACTCCTCTTCGAGCCAGCTTGTTACTATCCTTTTAAGGGTTGACTCCCCCGGTGTGCAGGTATTGCATATAAGCCGGAGTATCTTCTTTCCGGTGGATATAATATCTTTCCGGGTGGGTTCACCTATGCGTGCCAGCTCCTGCAGCAGCTTGTCTATCTTCTCTACCTTCAGGCAGCGGCAGGAGGATATGTTGATTTTTTCAATAAAATCCCTGCGCTTGCTCAGTATTGGTTTCTGGAAGTTGTTCCAGGCGTTCTTCCTGGCCTGCCTTACCCTTAAGACCGCCTCCTTTTCTATTTTGTCAAGATCAGCTGCCGTGGCAATCCTGTTTTTAATTATCCATTCACGCATACCGGGAATGCAGTCCTTATCCTTCTCCCATTCAAGCCTTTTATCACTTTTGTACCTTTCGTGCGAACCACTTGTGGAGTGCCCCAGCGGCTGTGTTGTTTCGGTAATATGGAAGAGTACCGGGACATGCTCTTTGCGGCATTCTTCAATGCCTTTTTTATACATGCTGACCAGCCCCTTATAATCCCATGCTTTTGCAGTGTATATTCTTATACCGGTATGGTCACCCTTTGCCTTTTCAAACCCTGCCAGGGCTTTAGATATGCTGCTTTTTGCGGTTTGATACTCAACAGGTACGCTTATTCCGTAGCCATCATCCCAGACCGATATGGCCAGAGGTACTTTCATAACAGCTGCAGCATTAAGGGTTTCAAAGAAATGGCCTTCGCTTGTACTCGCATCTCCTATGGTTGCAAAGGTTACTTCATCACCCCTGCGGCTGAACCCCTTGATTTTGTCCAGCCCCTTTTGCTCCCTGTAAAGCTTTGATGCCAGTGCAAGCCCCAGTGCCCTTGGCATCTGTCCGGAAGTTGGTGATATATCTGCAGAAGAGTTCTTTTGCCCGGTAAGGTCTTTCCACTGGCCGCTTTCATCTAAACTTCGGGTGGCAAAGTGGTTGTTCATCATCCGGCCACCGTTGTCGGGGTTGGCTTCTATATCCGTATCTCCGTATAGCTGGGCAAAGAAGTTTTCGAGCGTCATCATACCGGCTGCCATCATAAATGTCTGGTCGCGGTAGTAACCGCTTCTCCAGTCGCCATCTTTGAATACCCTGGCCATCGCCAGCTGTGGCACCTCTTTTCCGTCACCGAATATCCCGAACTTGGCCTTGCCGGTTAGAACCTCCCGCCGCCCCAGTATGCTGGCCTGTCGGCTCTCATTTGCAATCCGGTAATCATTCAGTATTTCTTCTTTTTCCTTTTTGGTGAATGTTTTGCTTTTTGCCGGCATGATTATGTATTTACAATTACCAACAAATATCACCAATTATTTGTTCGTAAATGCAATTTTAAAGGCAGGCTATATGTTCTTTGAGATATCTTCGAGATTTTGTTTGATATCCCGAAGGTCTTCCTTTATCGACTTTTCAATATTGTTCAGGTTTATCTTCTCTCCCCGCATTGAAAGCCTGTCGGCCGTTGTCACTGCCTTTGGTATTACTATCCAGAGGATCACATATATCAGCAATCCGCTGCCACCCAAAAACAGGGTAAGCAGGAATATGAGCCTGACCCATGTGGAGTCAATGTGAAAATAGGCACCCAGGCCTCCGCATACACCACCTATATATTTGTTTTCAGGGTCCCTGAAAAGCCGTTTTGGCACCGCCTCATAGTCATTGTCCTCCGGGCTCTCTGTGTTGTCGCCGCTCATCTGGGATGGCTCGCCCAACTGCGATATGGCACTCTCAACATCCTGGAGTGTCACCACCTGCCTTTCAAATTTTTTACTCTCCTGAAACATATCAGCCAGGCGTTCCTCGATCCCTGCAAGTATTTCATCCCTGCCGGTATCCTTTTCGAAATGCCTGCGTAACCTTTCCAGGTATCTGCTGAGCTTCATATAGGCATCTTCATCAATATTGAACGCAATGCCGCTGATGTTGACTGTCAATGTTTTTTTCATGATCGCATGATTTTACTTTTACAATGCAGATTATTTGCCGGTGACCTGCCGTACAGATGCAGTGAGCTGCTCCCAGGTGTTTCCCAGTTCTGCCAGAAAATCCCTTCCTTTACCGGTGATAAGATAATATTTCCTTGGAGGACCGCTGCTGGATTCCTCCCACCTGTAGTTCAGCAGGCCATCATTCTTCAACCTGGTAAGGAGTGGGTATAAAGTTCCTTCAACAACCAGAAGTTCTGCCTCCTTCAGAGTGCTTATCAGGCCGGATGCATAAGCCTCCTTTTCGGAAAGCATTGCCAGAATGCAATACTCAAGTATGCCTTTGCGCATCTGTGCCTTTGTATTCTCCAGGTTCATTTCAGTAATATTTTTATGCAAATATATAACAAAAAATAGTACTATGCAATACCCAGTAGTATGTTTATAAAAAAAGGCGGTTTAACACCGCCTTAATTGTAATTTTTTAAAACTCCTTCAGCCTTATATTTCTGAACAAAACGTCATCACCGTGGTCCTGCAGGGCGATATATCCAGGTTCATATTTCCCGAACCAGGGGAAGTCGGCAAATTTGCTGTCTGCAACCAGCCGTTCCCAGTCAGTCGTGCCAAGGTGGTATTCCAGCACAACTTCCCCATTCTGGCGGTGTACAACAGTGCCCCTGTAAACGATCACCTCTGCCTTGTTCCATTCACCGGCCGGTTTTGTGTTCTGGGGGTCTGCCGGAATCAGGTCGTAAAGCGAACCCGCCTTGCGGTCTTCACCCAGGGTGGCATCTATATGCCTTTCGTTGTCGAGTATCTGCATCTCCGGGGCAGATTTCCATATGGGCTCGTTTTCTATCTCCTGACCAAGATAGAAGATACCTGAATTACCCCCCTCAGATACTTTCCATTCAAGCTTGAGGTGGAAGTCGAGAAACTTCTGATCATAGATGATATCTCCACCCCGACCGCCTGCCTCACCCGTGCCTGCTCCAATAACTTTCAGCAATCCGTCCTCAATTATCCAGCCGGCCTCAGGGAATGCCTCCCTGTTATAACCGCGCCATCCATCAAAGTTTTCTCCGTTAAACAACAGAAAAAAGCCATCCTGTCTTTCTGCTTCTGTAAGTGTGTTCAATGGTATGTCCTCCTCTTCTTCAGTCTCCCCGGGACCACAGGCGTTTAATATAATACCTGCAGCCACTGTCAGGCTTATTAATGTTAATAAAATACGCAGCTTTTTCATATACCTTTTAGTTTAGAATTATATGTTGTTTAAAAAGAGTCAGGGCATCGGAGGAAGATCCCAGCCCTCCCTGTATGTATGTTTTACCAGTTCTTCGGAGAAGGCTCTTGCATTTATAGGGTCTGTCATTGTCTTGTCAAAGGTGGGGTGTCCGTCAGTTATCTGGAATCCGTCTTCGATTACAATACGCAGGGTCTCATTATCTGTAATATTGGTGAATTTCATATTCTCTCCGTCCCATTTCAGCTCTTTATGCAACTCCTGTAACCTGACCGCAAGAACCCCCATGAGTACCATTTCGTTGAAAGGTCCTGCCTCGCTGAAAGGCGATGCTGTTTCTCTGCGGTTTTCAGGCGATTCCTTGCAGGCAAGCACCCAGTCCATCTCGTGTGATAGCTCAACTCTTGGGATTGATACCGGGACATTGGGTTCCCGGCCTGAAAGAAGCCATGGACGCAGACCGTAACATCCGCAAATGAGGGTATCCTTTGTACCGTGGAAAAGCACTCCTCCTCCCAAGTCATTCATGTCTCTACCGGCTGGCCATCCTTCCGGCATATCAGGCCTGAGGCCTCCGTCGTACCATGTAACCTCAAGTTCGGGGAAGCCTATTTTCGATTCGGCGCTCAGCGGTCTGCCAGGGAATGTCATCTTCACTTTTTCTGCCTGGGGAGCAGAATCCAGGAGCAGCAGGGTTGAGCTTCCCTGTGCACTTACCGGATAACCCAGCTTCAGGCCTTTGAATACGGGATGCAGTATGTGGCATGCCATATCGCCAAGGGCTCCTGTGCCGAAGTCCCACCAGCCCCTGAAGTTCCATGGTGTATATATCTCGTTGTAGGCGCGCACCGGAGCAGGTCCGAGGAAAAGATCCCAATCGAGGTGACCCGGAACCTCCTGAGGGCCTGGTGTTGCAAGACCCTGCGGCCAGATTGGCCTGTCGGTGAATGCCTCTACCTTTGTAACTTCTCCGATTTCGTCATTCCACAACCATTCGCATAATATACGCACATCATCCAGTGAGGCACCCTGGTTACCCATCTGGGTTGCAACCTTGTGCTCTTTTGCCAGGCGTGTAAGCAGGCGGGATTCATAAATGCTGTGAGTCAAGGGTTTTTCAACATATACATGCTTGCCCATGGTCATAGCATATGCAGCTGCAGCTGCATGGGTATGGTCTGAGGTAGCTATCACCACTGCATCAATATCATTTTGCATTTCGTCATACATTCTTCTCCAGTCCCGGTATTTTTTTGCATCCGGGAAGTAGTCGAAGCAGTTCTGGCTGTAACGCCAGTCGACATCGCACAGGGCCACGATGTTTTCGCTTTCAGTTGCACGCAGGATACCGAAGCCGCGGC
>SLKR01000045.1 GCA_007134525.1 Bacteroidales bacterium
AACCCCTCCGTCCTGTTGTAAAATTTGCCCTTCTTGGTCCTCTGCTTGAGTATCTTGGTGGATATCATCGGAGTAAAGCTAAGGGCAACAAATGAAGATATAAGGACTGCACCGGCAATCACGATGCTGAATTCCCTGAACAGCCTGCCGGTCATTCCTTCAAGAAATACTATAGGGAAAAACACTGCAACCAGTGTTATCGTGGTGGCAATAATCGCAAAAAATATCTCTTTTGACCCCGCAAGCCCGGCCTGAACGGGGTTAAGCCCCTGTTCTATCTTCACATAGATATTCTCCATCATAACAATGGCATCATCAACCACCAGCCCAATGGCAAGAACTATTGCAAGTAGTGTCAGGACGTTGATCGAGAATCCGGCAACATACATAACGAAAAAGGAGCCAATAAGTGAAACCGGGATCACCAGAACCGGAATAATCGTAGTTCGCCAGTCGCGAAGGAACAAAAAGATTATAATCACCACCAAGGTAAAGGCAATAAATATCGTATTCCTTACCTCCAGTATTGAAGACCGGATAAAATCGGTATTGTCAAAGCCAATGTTTATAACTACATCATCCGGCAGGTCTCTCTGGATCAGATCAAGTCTCCGGTAAACCTCATCAACAATGTCAATATGGTTAGAGCCCGGCTGTGGAACTATTGCATTTCCAACAATAGGTGAACCATCGCGCCTGACAAGACCCCTTAGGTCCTCCGGCCCGAGTTCTGCCCTGCCAATATCCCTGAACCGGACCACACTTCCGTTATCCTCCAAAATGATCATATTATTGAACTCCTCAGGTGTGGACATAAGCCCAAGGGTCCTTATAGTCAATTCAACCATATTACCCTCTATCCTGCCTGATGGAAATTCAATGTTCTCTCTCTGCAGTGCATTCCTGACATCCAAAGGGGTAAGGCCATAGCCGGCCATTTTTTCAGGGTCAAGCCAAAGCCGCATTGCATACCTCTTCTGCCCCCATATATGTATGCCGCTCACCCCGGGAATAGTCTGAAGCTGCTCTGCAAGTGTCAGCTCTGCTATTTCGGAGAGTTCAAGCAGGTTACGGCTTTCACTCTCGAGTGTAACAAACATAATCGGACTGGCATCAGCATCGGCCTTTGAAACAATAGGCGGATCCACGTCCCTTGGCAGCCTCCGCTGTGCCTGCGCCACCTTGTCGCGGACATCGTTTGCAGCAGTTTCCATATCAACACTGAGCTCAAACTCAACTGTGATCCTGCTGCTTCCCTGTCTGCTGACACTTGTAAGCGCTCTGATACCCGGTACAGCATTAATAGCCTGTTCGAGGGGCTCAGTTATCTGTGTCTCTATAACATCAGAGTTCGCGCCCGGATATGAGGTGCTGACTGATATCACCGGGGGGTCAACACTGGGGTACTCCCTGACTCCCAGGTATGTCATTCCGATAAGGCCGAACAGTACTATTACAATGGTGAATACCGAGGCCAGTACCGGACGTTTTATACTAAGTGAAGAAAGACTCATTTTTTTCAGTTCAATTTAATGCGGGGGGTATTAAAGCTCCTGCTCCATATTTTCAAGGACTACAGGGATGCCCTGACGCAACTGGAGCACTCCTGAGGTGAGCAGGGTATCTCCGAAGCTAAGGCCTTCAAGAATCTGCACCCTGTCCTCTGTTCTTATACCAGTTGTAACGTATACCGGATGGGCCTGCCCTGAACGGTATACGAACACCCTGTCGCCTTCCATTTCCGGAATCAGAGCCTCCGACGGTATTGCAACGGCTTGGGGATCCTCTGACAATTGCAGGTTAATTGAGGCATAACGCCCCGGCATCAAATCCTCATCCGTATTATCGTAAAGGGCACGCACCCTTATTGTCTTTGTTCTTTCGTCAACAACCGGATTTACAGCATATACTTCGGCATCCATTGGTTCCAGGATGCCATCCACACTGAAACGGATGGGAAAACCCGGCATTATGTCGCCGGAATATCTCTCCGCTATAGTGAACTCGAGCTTAAGTGGGTTGACCTTTATGAGCCTTGCAATTCGTGTGCTGGGTGACGCATAGCCCCCCTCGCTAAGATACCTCAGACCGACTATTCCGTCAAATGGTGCACGAACCTCGGTTTCGGCGATCCTGGCCTCAAGCAGCTCAATATCAGCATCAAGTATTTCAATATCGGTTAAGGCCTGGTCATAGGCCTCCTGGCTTATCGCATCCCTTTCCAGAAGGCTCCGTTGCCTGAACTCTCTCTCAACCAATAATCTCCGTTGTGCCTGAAGCTTCAGCAACTGTGCCTGAAGGTGCCTGTCATTCATCTTTGCAAGGAGATCTCCCTTTTCAACATGCGAACCCTCATCAAAGTAGATACCGACAACCTTTCCGCTCGTTTCAAAAGCAAGATCCACCTCCTCATCAGGCAGAAGCGTTCCTGTACTCCTTACCTCATCCCTAATTGGAATCGGAGACAGGATATATCCACTTACACTAAGGGGTTGCCTCTGCTGGGGCTGAAAATCACCCTCAGAGCCGGAGCTGCCTGAGAAAAGTGGGCTTATTTTCGGAAAGGCTATGATGAATAACAACAATGCCAGAATGGCAAGGTTTATCAGAAAGCGGAAAGTTTTGTTCATTTATGTGCCAAATAAATAATTATACAATGATTAATATTAGACTTCAGGTAATGTAAAGGGTTTAAAAGAATAGACCTATTTTTGTCAGTATATAACAGATATTCCCACAATTTGTTTTTTTATTCCAAACTTCAACAGCCGGTAAAAATAATTCATACTTGCTGATTTGCCTCTATTTTAACAGGTTTTAACCGGTGATATTCATAAAACTTACAAACAGTAATGAATTCATTTGTATATTATAACATCATTTCGTTTATTTGCAAACCATTACACCCGCTATAACAGCGGGTTTTCCATTATTACATTATTCCGCCAAAAAAGTGCAGTTAAGAAAAAAAATTACCATACCAAATATTGTTTCATTTTACAGGCTGCTTGCTTTTCCAGTTATCCTGTACCTGGCATTGACAGGTTACAAGCAAGCTTTTGCCGTATTGATAGTAATTAACCTGGTTACCGATGTCCTCGATGGTATGCTTGCAAGGATGCTGAACCAGAAGACCGAGTTTGGTGCCAGAATAGATTCTATAGCCGATATGGGGACATATTTCCTGGTCTTTGTTGGAATATGGATGTTCAAAAGGGAGGAGTTTGCTCCCCATATCGTTAGTTTCTCGATATTCATAGGATTACTCCTGGTTTCCCTTGGGCTCTCGCTTGTGAAATTCGGCAGATTCCCAAGCCTGCACCTTTACTCCTGGAAGATCGGGGGTTATATACAGGGAACATTTTTTGGTGTCCTCTTCGCATTTGGTTTCTACACCCCATTTTATTATTTCATGATAATCTGGGGGATACTTGCCTTTTTGGAGCATATTGCAATTCAGCTCATTATTCCCGAGATGCGTTCAAATGCAAAAGGGATATACTGGGTTTTGAAGGACAAAAGGGGGGGCAGAAACGATGGAGGCTGATGTACATACAGAACTTATTATATACCTGTTTGTACTGTTCTATTTTGCAGTAGGGGCGGCAGCCTTTGGATTTATCAGCAGGAGAAGGACGGGAGCGTATAAAAGAAATATCTGGGCAAAATTCTTCACCTATTTTATTATTATTCATGTACTTTTCGCAGGGATATGGCTGGGCCGGCCATTTTTTTTCGTTATCGCCCTGGTAATTTCAGCGGCCGGGTATATTGAGCTTTTCAGGGCAGCCAGAGGGGCTCAGGGAAAACGCTTCCTGGCAGGTTCACTATTATTGTATACAGCCATAGTGCTGCCATTCTTGCTGTTTAGTAATATGGACAGCGGGTATCTCTATTTTGTCTTTATCACGGTAACAGTATTTGATGCCTTTAGCCAGATATGCGGTCAGATCGCAGGTGGCAGGAAGCTCATTCCGTCTGTAAGTCCGAATAAAACAGTTTCTGGCCTGGCAGGAGGCAGTATAATGTCACTTTTTACTGCCAGCCTGTTAAGGAGCCAGGCAGGATTCTCCCTGCCTTATGCCTTGTTTGTTAGCCTGATCATAATTATATTTGCATTGGCTGGTGATCTTCTGGCATCCTTTTTAAAAAGACAATACAAGATCAAAGATTTTGGCAAATCACTTCCCGGACACGGCGGATTCCTCGACAGGTTCGACAGTCTTATACCCGGGGGAGCTGCCATGTACCTACTTAAGCTTTTTCTGATATGAGCCAGGAGTTATTCTTTTCCTTTCTGTATACCATAGCCTTTGCCGTAATTCTGGCCACAGGGGAAGTTCTTCATTCCATTTTGAAAGTAAAAACCGAGTATACCAGAAAGTTCGCCCATAGTACAGCTTCACTGCTTTCACTGACCTTCCCGCTAATATACGATTCATATGAGTATGTGCTGGTTATGGGCGCCCTGTTCTTTGTGCTGCTGCTGCTTGCCCAGCACAGGCACCTTTTACTGTCGATTAATGATGTATCGAGGAAGACCTACGGAGGCATTCTTCTGCCTGTGGCAGTAGCAGGCTCCTTCACGGTATCGGTCTTGTTGAACGATGTCAGGCTTTTCATAATACCGGTATTACTTCTCGGGGTGAGTGATTCGCTGGCAGGAATTACGGGGTATTACTTTGGTGAAAGGGTTCGTAAGATAATAATCTACAAGTTGCAGTTAAACAAGACATATCTTGGCAGTACGGTATTCTTTTTGACTTCGGTGGTAATTTCAGCATACGCTCTCTATTGGATAACAGGCAGCTACAACGATAAGACATTTGTCACTGCATTTACCGTAGCTGCTGCTGCTGCAATAGTAGAGGCATTCAGCTCCAGGGGGTTTGACAATTTTACAGTTCCGCTCACCGCCCTTATGATACTGCTGGTTTTATAATATAAGTTGCTGAAAAAATGCATATTTACAGCAGATTAAGAAAGAAACACCATATTCCGGAAGAACTGTTCAGTCCTAATGGCAAACTGCTTTTTACCGATATCAGGGCCGTAAGGGATTTTTTGCATCAGTTCAACAGTGATAAGGATAAAAGTTCCAGGGTTTACACAGGTGAAATGAAGGTTTCATCGCTGCTTCAAAACGTTTATTCACACATAATTACAAAGTACGGTGAAGAAATAGGTTTTGACCCCTGCGCAAAGGCAGCTGGTTTCCTGGAAAAGCAATACCGCAGTGGTTTCCTTGATTCCTTTGCAAGTAGTTTTATTAAGGCATTTCCACCAAAGGAGTTATTACCGGTTTCAGAAATTATCCATGAGTCAATAGTTCTGTATGTGGCAAACGAGAACCCTGCCAACAAAAAATTAAAGATCTTTTTCGACAAGAACTACCTGGAGCCCGCTGGTGTTTTTGACAGAGTAAGTCAGGAGCTAGAGGGATTCTTCAAAGAACTGCCAGCTTTCGGACCTGAGAAGCAGAATATTCTGGCTTTTCTAAAAACACCGGGGCAGTTGTCGCCCGACAGCCTTAACGGCCAGATTGAATACATACTGCACAAATGGAAGCACCTGCTGCCTGAAGATCTTATCCTGAATATACTCATAGGCAGAGACATACTGAAGGAAGAGCAGATGAGCAGAAAAACGGCCATAGGGGCGCCGCCTCCACTTGTTCCCGGGTACAAGGCAAAGGGGGATCAGCTGGAAGCGTATGCAGAGCAGGGGCATTATGATGAAGAAGGGAGATTTACTCAGGATACCCACTGGATGCCACGTGTGGTTCTGATCGCCAAAAATACATATGTATGGCTCGACCAGCTTTCAAAAAAATACGGGCGGGAAATAGTCCGCCTTGACCAGATACCGGATCAGGAGCTGGATATTCTGGAAAAAAGGAATTTCAACGGATTATGGCTCATAGGTATATGGGAGAGGAGTCCGGCATCCAGGAAGATCAAACACCTGATGGGTAATCCCGATGCAATATCTTCCGCATATGCCCTTTACGACTACGAAATTGCCGGTGATCTCGGAGGCGACAAAGCCTATGAAAATCTCAACGCAAGAGCCAGGCAGAGGGGTATAAGGCTTGCCAGTGATATGGTACCCAACCATACCGGAATATTTTCAAAATGGGTGCTTGAGAAACCCGGCCATTTCATCCAGGCTGAAAGGCCGCCTTTCCCGGGATACAGTTTTACAGGGGAGAACCTAAGTGACCACCCGGGGATCGAGTTAAGAATAGAAGACGGATATTACGACAGATCAGACGCTGCAGTGGTATTCGAGCGCATCGACAGGCAAAACAATGATGTAAGGTATATATATCACGGCAATGATGGCACAATGATGCCCTGGAACGACACCGCACAGCTTGATTTGATAAAGGCAGAGGTACGGGAAGAAGTGATGCAGAAGATATTTGACGTTGCAGGGAAGTTCTCTATTATCAGGTTTGATGCAGCAATGACACTTGCCAAAAAGCATTTTGCCAGGCTTTGGTATCCGCAACCCGGCACCGGGGGTGATATCCCCTCCAGGTCAGAGTACTCGATGTCCAAAAAAGACTTTGACCGGTTATTCCCTGTGGAATTCTGGCGTGAGGTGGTTGACAGGATCAATGCCGAAATGCCCGAAACTTTGCTTCTCGCCGAAGCCTTCTGGCTGATGGAGGGATATTTCGTAAGGACCCTGGGAATGCACAGGGTTTATAACTCCGCATTTATGCATATGCTTAAGAATGAGGAGAACGAAAAATACCGCGACCTGATAATACGCACACTGGAGTTCGAACCTGAAATCCTGAAACGTTACGTTAACTTCATGAGCAATCCCGACGAAGAAACTGCAATTGGCCAGTTTGGCAGCGGAGACAAATATTTTGGGGTGTGCCTATTGATGAATACCCTCCCCGGGCTCCCTATGTATGCCCACGGCCAGGTGGAGGGCCTGTCGGAAAAATACGGCATGGAATACAAAAGGGCTTATCATGCGGAAGAAGAGAAGGAATGGCTTATACAAAGGCATGAAAAGGATATCTTCCCGCTTGCAGGAAAGCGCTATCTTTTCAGCGAGGTAAAACATTTCAATTTATACGATTATCGCTGCAGCTCAGGAGCAATTAATCAAAATGTATTTGCGTATTCAAACAGGTACGGCAGGGAAAAGGCAGTTGTGTTCTTTAACAATAAATACGACAGCACCGACGGGGGCATCCTCAGGCCGGTACCCCGCATAAGAGAGGGTCAGGAGCAGTTTGAACCCGTGACAATTGCCAGGGAACTGGAGTTTAACCAGGGAGGCTCTTATTATTACAGAGCAATTGAGCAGATATCCGGGCTCGAATATCTTTTCAGGGGCGAGGATGTTCATAGCTACGGTATACATTTCCCGCTGCAGGGTTTTGAATACAGGGTGTTTCTTGATTTTGAGCAGATGTACGATCATGACGGGAGTCTATACAGGCTTTTCAGCGAGATAAGTGGCCAGGGGGTAAAAAGCGTCAGGGATGAACTAAAGCTAAGGCAGCTGAGGAAGCTGCACACAGCCTTTGAGGTAATCCTCGACCGTCATCTTACCGATCCGTTTGTAGAATCCATCCTGCACCCGGAAAAAAGAGGTACTTATCCAGAAAATACCGAACCCCTGCAGAACGCCCTGACAGAATTCACCTATATGGTCAGCATGCATGAGGGATCCGTTTATGACAATAATAAAGCAGGGAAATTGTTCAGATCATATGCAAAAGCCCTTGGAAGTATTACAGGCATTATAAGATCAGCAAAGAAGTGGTATACTGCAGATAAGCCAGGCCCGTTACCAATTCCGCCCGAAGACCTTCTTGTAATTACCGGACGTAATGCCTGCAACGAAAACGCTTTGAATGTTCTTACCTACATTGCAACAGCATCGGCATCATGCGCAGGACCCAATAAAAGCCCTGTTAAGTTTTTTAAAGAACTGGAGCTGGGCTGGCCGCTTCAGCGCTCGCTCCAAAGATCAGGCCGAAGCATTGAAGACACAGCAAATGATCCTGGCCTGGTCAGGATTTTGTTAAAACTGTTTGAAAAAGACAGTACAATTGAATTAAATACCATAAGGCAAATGCTTTCAGATAACGAAGTACTGAGCCTGATAGGTACAAACCAATATCAAAACCAATGGTATTACAGCAAGGAGAGATTTGAGCTGCTCCTTAAATGGGTTTTCTCAATTTCTGCATTGGAGCTGGTCAGCAGGCAGGAGGCATCAGAGGCCGAAACCATAGCAGGCCGGATAAACGATCTTGCCAATACGATCAACGAGATAGCACGTATATCGGATAACTCTGCCTACCGCCTTGAAAACCTTAAAAAAATGCTTGATGAAAACACCGGTAAAGATCAGGGAGAGTTGATCAGATAGGCCGGGTAAGATCAAAATCAGCCTGGAAGACAATCTCCCCGTCGTAGAGTAAACGGTAGGAATAAGTAGTCATATCCTCATCCATTACAACATGCCATTCGCGGCCGAAGTCTCCGTCAAGCAATTCCCTTGAATATTCATCCTTCGGGAAGTACTGTTCATAAGCATTCCCCCTGCCATCAGAATAGCCCCCGTAAAGTGTCTGCACTTCAGGGGTGCCATCGGGGTATCTGTGGTCATGCCGGAAACGAAGCCTGCCATCCTCTACCAGGAACATCCATGTACGGGATGTATCATCTGACAGATGAAAAGGAATATAGACGCGGTCTTCCTCGCACAGGGTAACATGCATTACAAAATCAAGGTGTGCCCAGCTTTCACGTCCTTCAGCCATATAAACCTCCTCCCCCCTGTAGGAGTTCCCGCACAGGCTGGCAAGATTGTCAAGGAAAGCCCTCTCTGCGGCAGAAAGGCCGTTGGTGCTCTCCTGGGTGCCGGTACCGCCGCCACAGGAATTAAAAATGATCATTATTATCAATGCCGGTAAAAATAGTGCTTTACTTTTCATTGTAATATTTGTGTTTGTAAGGAATAAATAAAATCTGTGCCAAGATATAAAATAATATCAGTTGTGCAGTTTTTTTTCTTTACACTGTAACTTTCCCCGCCATATCCCCGTCATACTCCCAAAACAAATCAAAAGCAAGGTAAAAAAACAGCAAAGGTAATTATGAAAGCAAATGCAGGACACAATATCTCAGCCATTGTTATTATGATCTCGGCGTTGCTGACAATGCAGTCATGTATAACTGATGGTCAGGGCGTAATAAGGGGCGACGGAAATGTCAGGAGCATCACCTACCAGCTCGACAGTTTCAGGATGATAAACATAAGCGGCATGTATGATGTCAGACTGGAAGCGGGCGACAAGGGAGAGGTTGTCCTTGAAACAGACGAAAACATACATGAGATCACCGATATAAATGTCGAAGACAGTACCCTGTATATCCGCAACCTTAAAGAAGGCGCAATCAGGCCGACAAGGATGGAGATGATCATAACATATCCAATGCTGGAGAGTATAGTAATAGGCGGAGCCTGCAGGCTCCATGCTCCTGAGCATATAACTGCAGGCAGTTTTTCGATTGAGGTTTCCGGTGCGGCAGATATAGACCTGAAGTTTGAGGTAACAGAGCTGTCAACAGTAGTTTCAGGTGCCGCAAAGATAGTATATGAGGGAGCTGCCCGAAGACACAGTGCCGATATGTCAGGTGCCAGCAGCCTCAGGGCTGAGAACTTAAGGACACAAGAAACCAGTATTGAAATTTCAGGAGCGGGATCGGCTCATGTGTTTGCACTTGAGAAACTTAATGCAGTATTAAGCGGGGTCGGATCAATAAGATATTACGGAGAGCCGGCCGAGGTCATTACCGACCGCAGCGGTCTTGGGAGGATAAAAAAGGCCGGTTAAATCATTTTTTAATTAATACTATTTGCAATCTTATGAAAACAAAAAAAAGAGTCATGAAAAAGTCAATAATAAATTTAATGCTCTCTGTTGCATTGCTTTTACCGTTATCAAGCTTTGCAGCCGACATTGACGTTGTTGAAAAACGACAGCACCAAGGGTTCACAGGCCTGGAGGTGAGCAGTGTGTTCGAGGTATACCTTACTCAGGGAGATGGGTTTTCAGTGGAGGTCGAAGCGCCTGAAGAACATCTTGAATATATTGACACATACGTAGAAGGCAAAACCCTGGTGGTTGACTACTCCAGGAGAGCCCGGAACCTCAGGGGCCTTGAACTCTACGTAACTGCTCCAGTATTTGAATACATCCATGCAGGAGGTGCTTCAACAGTAAAGAGCGTAAACAGGCTGTCGGGCAGCTCATTGGAGCTGAAGGTCACGGGAGGTTCCAGAATGGAGATTGAACTCGAAACAGAAAGTTTGGTGACAAATATCAGTGGTGCCGGCAGTATAAGGCTATCGGGCATTGCAACAACTCATAAGCTGTCAGCAAGCGGTGTTTCGGACGTAAGGGCCTATGACCTGGAGACCAATACTACAAATGTAAACAGCTCAGGAACTGCAAGTGTACGTATAACCGTACTCGGCGCACTCTATGCAGACGCATCAGGCACTTCAGGCATAATTGTAAGGGGAAACCCGGATGTTGCCAATTACAACACCTCGGTTACAGCAAGCATCAGGGGTGTCGATGATACAACCCGTGTAGAGAGGCGGGTAGAGCAGGATACCGAGCAGGACACACTTGTTGTGAGCATCGGTCGCAGGGAGGTCGTAATAACAGAGGGAACCCGTCCGCATATACGCCATCAGACACGCATGCCATGGCAGAACAACTGGAGTGGTTTTTACCTGGGGGTCAACGGCTATCTGACCCATGACGACAAGACCAGCCTAAGCCCAGAATATTCATTCATGGATCTGGAATACAACAACTCCCTACAGGTAAACCTGAACTTCTGCGAGCAGAACGTTACACTTATAAGGGGGGGCAGTGGCATGCTCGGCCTGGTCAGCGGCCTTGGCGTGAGCTGGAACAACTACCGCTTCTCAGAGAACATCAGGCTTGTAAAAGGCGAGCAGGAACTTGAATATTACTTTGATGATCAGTTCACCTTCAGGAAAAACAAGCTGACGGTATCGCACCTGAACCTTCCGATAATGATGGAGTTTCAGAAAAGGCCGCATTCCGGCAGCCGCTTTCATATGGCAGCAGGCCTGAACGTCGGACTGAGGCTAAGAAGCCATACAAAACAGGTTTACAATGATAACGGCGAACGCCAGAAAGACAAGGAGTTTACGGATTTTCACCTGGCACCTTTCCGTTATGAGGCGATAGCAAGGATCGGCTGGGGGAGTATAAACCTGTTTGCCACATACTCACTGAGTCCGATGTTCAAGGATGAAAGGGGGCCTGAACTGTATCCTTTCAGCGTCGGTTTAAGACTGCTTAACTTCTGATCCCCGAAAATATCCTGTCCGTACCCCGCCTCCCTTTGCAGCTTGCAAACAGGCGGGGTCTTTTTGTTTATTAATGATTATTTTTGCAATAAAAAGCCATGTCAGGACACAGCAAATGGTCAACCATTAAACGCAAGAAGGGCGCACAGGACGCCAGGCGTTCAAAAATATTCTCACGTATTATCAAGGAAATAAGTGTTGCCGTAAAGGAAGGAGGAAATGATCCTGACGGGAATCCCAGGCTAAGGCTGGCAATAGCCAACGCAAAGGGGGTGAATATGCCGAAAGACAATATCCAGCGGGCAATATCAAAGGCAGGAGAGAAAAATTCAGCAAGTTTTCAGGAGGTAACTTATGAGGGATATGCAAGTTATGGGGTGGCTCTGTACATTGAGTGTCTTACAGATAACATACAACGCACTGTTGCAAATATCCGCTCATATCTCAATAAACACGACGGCAAGCTAGAAACCATGGGAGCACTGAGTTTTCTTTTCGACAGGAAGGGAGTTTTCACCATTCCTGAAAATAATGTTGCCGAAAAGGGACTTGATGAGGATGACTTCCTTATGGAAATAATTGACGCAGGGGCCGAAGAGGCTGAAAACGAAGATGGGTTCTACAATATATACACTGCCATGGAGGATTTTGGCAATATGATGAAAAAGCTGGAAGAAACGGGTGTCGAGGCCGAGAATGCCGAACTGCAGAGAATACCGAGAACCACCGTAAAGCTTGAACAGGAGCAGGCGGTAAAGGTTCTGAAACTGATAGACCTTCTTGAAGAAGACGAAGATGTACAGAATATATTCCATAACCTTGAACTTACTGACGAGATAATGGCGGGGATGTAAAAACTTAATACTCGGGCAGGGATTCAATAAGCCTGCGGGTGTATTCGCTTCCGGGATTGTAATAAACAGTGTCGGTATCCCCGAACTCCTCCATTACTCCGTTACGCATCACCATAATGCGGTCTGACATATATTTCACCACACCAAGGTCGTGCGAAATGAAGATATAGGTGAGCCCAAAGTCCCTTTTCAGGTCATTTAGCAGATTCAACACCTGTGCCTGTACAGATACATCAAGGGCAGAAACAGATTCATCACAGATGATGAGTTCCGGGTCGAGTGCCAGGGCCCTTGCGATGCATACCCTTTGCCTCTGCCCGCCTGACAGCTCATGCGGATAACGGTAAAAATGAGCTCTTTCCAGACCTACCCTTTCAAGCAGACTAAAAACCCGTTCCATCCTCTTTTCTCTATTTGCGGCTATACCATGAACTTTCATTGGTTCCATGATCGCCCTGCCGACACTTAATCCGGGGGTAAGGGATGCATAGGGGTCCTGGAATATTATCTGAAACCTGGGGCGCAACCTTCTAAGCTCCTTTTTTGAAAGCCGGGACATATCCCTGCCCTTATATAATACCTGGCCATCTGTGGTATCTATCAGGCGCATAATACTGCGGCCAAGGGTTGTTTTTCCACAGCCTGACTCTCCCACCAGGCCGAGTGTCTCACCCCGGCAAAGATCAAAACTGATGTTTTCAACAGCTTTATGGTACTCCTTAACACGGCCGAAGATATCCCGCCTTTTCGCAAAATATGTCTTTAACCCATTTACTTCCAGCACTACCTGGTCTTTGTCATAAACACCATGCCATGCAGGGGGTTTGGTTCTGTTGCCTTCTGTATCCTCCCTGATGCCCCCGAAGTCCTCCACGATTGCCAGACGGTCGGGCCTTCCATTGGCAGGGGGGCGGCAGGCAAGAAGGGCCCGGGTATATGGATGTTGTGGTTTATCAAAAACAGATGCAGCCGGGCCATACTCGATTATCTCTCCACGGCGCATTACCGAAGCATTGTGTGCAACCTGCCTGATCACGCCCAGGTCATGGGAGATAAACAGAACCGCTGAACCATGTTTTTCCTGAAGCTCCTTTATAAGCTCCAGAATGCTCTTCTGAACAGTAACATCCAGGGCGGTTGTAGGTTCATCAGCGATCAATACAGAAGGATCGCATGCCATGGCCATTGCGATCATTACCCTCTGCTTCTGCCCTCCCGAAAGCTGATGGGGCCATGAAGAAAATATGCTTTCAGGATCAGGCAGCCTTACCTCTTGAAACAGTTCATTTACTCTTTTACGGACAGATTGACCGGAAAGAGTGGTATGCCGGTGAATAACCTCAGCAACCTGCCAGCCACAGCGTTTAACCGGGTTCAGGGAGGTCATAGGCTCCTGGAATATCATTCCTATGTACCGCCCCCTTATTTCCTGAATCTCCTTATCCTTTAACCCCAGTAGGTCTGTCATACCCCTTTTGGGGTGCCGGAACATTATTCTGCCCGGCCCCACCTTTGTGTTTTTGCCTGCAAGCAGACGCATTACAGCAAGGGCGGTAACGGTTTTGCCTGATCCCGACTCGCCTACAAGCCCCACGGTCTGACCTGGAAAAAGGTCAAAACCCACATCCTTCACAGCCCGGGTAAAACCACTCTCCGATGTAAAACCAACAGAGAGATTCCTCACAGAAAGCACAGGTTCATTAGCCATAAAAGTCCGTTTTACATTGACAAATATAGGGTATTTAATTGCCATGACAGTTCAGTGATCAGTTAATTAGGCTTATATTTGCAAGACCCAAATTTTTTAAAAAAAGCTTTATGAAACATACCGGACTTATCTTTATACTGTTATCAGCCCTGGTTCTTTCAGCATGCGGGCCCCGGCAGCAGGGAGAGGAAGAAGCCGCTGCAGGGCAGTTAACAACCACGGGGCTGCTCTCAGAGACCCATCAGGAATTCTTCAGAAACCTTCAAGGTCTGTGCGGAAAATCATTCAGGGGAGAGCAGATATTCAGGAGCCACCATGCACCGGGCTGGGAAGAATACGAAATGGTAATGCATGTGGAAGTATGTGAAGAAGGGAGGATACTTATTCCATTCCATTTAGGTGAAGACAGGTCGAGAACTTGGATGTTCCTTGTTGAGGACGGCAGTTTGCGATTGCGGCATGATCATCGCCACCCTGACGGCACTCCTGAAGATGAATCCCTTTACGGTGGTTACGCTGATGATACTGGCACGGCTTTTGTTCAACATTTTCCGGCCGATCTTTATACTGCTGAACTCATCGACGGTGGCGGGGGCAATATATGGACCATCGGTTTTGATGAAGCGCTGACACGTTTTACGTACCGTCTAGAAAGGGATGGCGAAAAGAGGCTGAGGGTCGATTTCGACCTTACAGAACCCCTTTAGGGATTTAAGGGTCTGAATACTAACAATTAAGAACAGTGACAGAAAACAGGGAAACAACAGTTAAAAGGTTGACGCCGGAGACAGGTGCTGCAGACGAAAACAGCAGACTTTTCTACAAAACTTACCTAAACAGCAGAGAGGATGCCCCATGGGTTACCCTCATACATGGTGTTGGTGGCAGCTCAATAATATGGCACAAACAGATCAGGGAGTTCTCCAGACACTTCAATGTTCTTGTGGTGGATCTCAGGGGGCACGGCCGTTCACGCGACCTTTTTACAGCCTATATGGGGAGGAAATATACCTTTGAGGATATAAGCCTGGACGTCCTTAGGGTGCTGGAACATCTGGGGATAAAAAAGAGTCATTTTGTTGGTGTTTCCCTTGGCACGATACTGATACGTGTTATAGCAGAAATAGATCCCGAAAGAGTGCAGTCCATGACACTGGCCGGTGCAATAACCAGGCTGAACATCAGAAGCCGTTTCCTGGTATGGATTGCCAAGGTGTTCAAGCCCGTAATTCCTTTCATGTGGCTGTACAGGATGTTCGCACGCATACTCATGCCCAGCCGCAGGCACAGGGAGAGCCGTAGCATTTTCATTAAGGAGGCTCAGAAGCTATACAGGAGGGAGATAAACCGTTGGTTCAAGCTTCTCAGGGATGTAAACCCCCTGCTTCAGTATCATGTTGAACAAAACCCCCATGTGCCTACTTTATATCTTATGGGGGATGAGGATCATCTTTTCCTTAACCCGGTAAAAAGCCTGGTAGAGGACAATGAAATGGCCTCCCTTATAACAATAGGAAATTCAGGACACGTATGCAATGTGGATCAGCCTGCAGAATTCAACAGGCACGCCATCAGTTTTATCAGAAACTCGCATCATTGACAGTACTTTCATTCAAGCGCTTAAAATGCCGGAGGAACAGACAATAAGGCTAACCAGAAAGTTCACTTTCGAAGCGGCGCATGCCCTTGCTGATTACGACGGAGCATGCAGGAATATTCACGGCCACAGCTACAGCCTTTATGTAACTGTCAGGGGCCGGCCCCTGAATGAGCCCGGGAATCCCAAGCATGGCATGCTGATAGATTTCTCTCTGCTTAAGGAGATTGTTAACTCTGTTATTATTGACCAGTTTGACCATGCACTGCTGATAAATGATACGAGTTCACTTTGGCAGACCTTAATGAAAGAAGAGGCATTCGGCAAGTTAATTGCATTGCCATACCAGCCTACCTGTGAAAATATGATTTCTGATTTTGCATCCAGGCTAAAGAAAGCACTGCCTGCCGGGGTTGAGCTGTTTTCCCTTAAACTAAACGAAACATCAGCTTCCTATGCCGAATGGTTTGCCGGCGATCAGAAAAGAAAACTGTAACTCAGGCGCAGGCTGAAATTTTCCCTGAACCCATCACGTGAATATGGCCCATAACGGTAAACAAATTCAAGCCCCGGGCTGGTGATACCCGGCCCCAGTAAATTCAGAACTGCCAGGCCGGACTCAATAAATCCCTTTTCTAGTGTTTCAAACCCGGCATTGTGGTGCATACTCCTGTCGCCAAAAGTCCCTATCCCAACATTTGTAATCAATACAATTTCAGGAGAGAATCCGGCCTGGCCGAACAACAGCTCTTCGAAACTATGATTCCAGAACAGGGCAATATACCTGTCGGATACAAACTCATCCGGTCCCATTGTTGCAAAGGAGCCCGGCGCAGACAAACCAAAGCGGCTGTATGCCCCGGGTGCAGTGAAGCGTTTTGACCATGGAGCTTCGCCCCTGAAATATCCTCCCCTCAGGCTAATACGCTGATGCCCCAACATACGGATGCGGTAATTCGCTTTTAAATTCGCCTCTAACCGCAGGTAATCGTATTCCCCTTCAAATATACCGTTAATCCCCTTTGCAATATTAATCATGACTACAGGACTGGTACCCGCAATCCTGAAAGTGCGTTCAGGAGTATATATGTAGCTATCACCAAAGGTCAGTCTCATCTTCAGACCTGTTTCAAAGAACCTGCTGCCGGAAGGTGTATCCGGGTGTGGCAAGGGAGCTTCCCCATAAAAATATGAACCTGAATGTGTATGATCCTCGGAGGCTGCATAGGCCCTGAGGGTCAAATAGTTTCTCAGGGTAAGCATCTGCAGCCATACTGCATGGCTTCTGGCCATATCCAGTGTTTCAAGGTAGTAGCTTCTGAGGTTGGCATCCGAGAACACACCTGAGGAGGAAAGGAATTCTGCACCTCCCCTTTCGCTTGTATCATAAACATAATCATAACCAAGCCGCAGATCATTATAACCGGAAAGGAGAAAATTCACACCCCCCCCGTACTTGAACTCACGGTCGGCAAAGCCATACCCAAAAAGACCCCTGAACTGCAGCCTCCGAGACAGCCTGTCATTGGTTGTAAATGAAACACCGGGCCTGAACCCTTCATGCCGGTTGTAGCGCAGAAAGCTGGAAACATCCAGGTCAAACGGACCCCTTCTCCTCATTCCAGACATAAGGGCTTCAATTGTACCGATCCGCCTGTCAAGGTCGATTACCCCGGAAATACTGTCGAGATAATGATATGTGCTGAGCTCACGACTGTCTAGACTGTCTCTGCGGAAATCCTTCCAGAAACCATTATCCAATGTTACAGTACCCGGGGAGAACTCCATCTGGTATGGGGAGAAATCACGCCGCCTCAGATTAAGCCCCGTTTCTATATCCTGAATATATGTTCTGCCATTACCTGTTATTTTAAATCCATGTATCTCCGGCAGGTTGAATATTTCGAAGTCGGTATTGAGCTGGGTTGGGAACCAGCGATCGCCGTCAACAATCTCATAGTTCTGCTGTATCCTTACATTTGAGTCCTCCCCGCCCCGGGCAGGCTCAGCAATTACCGACTGCAAGGCCCATCCGTTTGTATTTATATACATAACTCCCTTCAGGCCCTTAAAGTTCCTTCCGAGGGAAGGCCTGTAGGATATTACAAATACCGAGTCATTATTTGCGGTGTAGGTGGTATCTTCGAGGTTGTAAAAATAACGCAGGGTACTTCCAGGGGCAAGCGGACTAAGATAACTGTCTCCCAGTACATTGATATAATCGTCATAAAAAGAGAACGACTGTATCTGCGAAATAAAAAGCGCAAACGCCGGATGATTCGTTCCTGATATCCTTGAGGCAAGAACGGTCTCATTATTAAGCCCTGGGTAACGGTACTTACGGTTAGTTACCATTTCCATCATGAAAAAGTGCCTCTGGCTGAGATACTCCGATATTCTGGCAGCCAGACTGTCGGCAGCTGACAGGCCTCCAATCCCTGTGGTCATTTCTATTTCACCACTGAATATAAATTTGTTATATGAGTTATATGCAAATGAAGGTATATTTTCAGGATTGTTGTTTTCCCTTTCCCTGATTGCATTTTCTATGATCCTGTGTGCAGGGTTTTCTCCGGCCACAACAACGACTTCTGCAAGCTCAACAGCCGAAGGGCGCAACTCAACACTGAGCCAGTCATTATCTGTTCCGGGTATAACCTCCCCGGTATCATAGCCGACATAGCTAAAGCGCAGGCTCTCTATTTCACTGCTGTGTTCCAGCATGAAGAATCCGTCAATATCCGTCATCCCACCGGTATTCCCGTCATTTATAACTATATTGACAAAGGCAAGAGGCCTGCCGGTAACTGCATCCCTTACCCTGCCCGAAGCAGTGTGAGTCGTTGGCGTCCCCGCATCGCCCTTTATGGCCAAAAGGAATACAGCAGTAAAAATCAATATTGAGCGCATGCTGCAATATATTTTATTTCTTTTGAACAGAGAGCAAAATTTGTATTAATTTTGTAGAAATCAAAGAATAAAAGGCAACATTGGAAGATCCAGCTGAACCTTATTTGTGCCTGGCAGCACTATTGACTCCAAACTTAACCGGCCTTTCTTTTGAAGCTATCCCACTGCTGGGCATTATGCTCTTACTGCTTTTTTTCTCAGCCATGGTATCCGGTTCGGAGATAGCTTACTTCTCCCTGACCCATAACCAGATAGAGAAACTCAGAAAGCATAAAAAGCCAGGTGACAAAAGGGTATTGGCACTCCTGGAACGCCCCAACAGGCTTCTTGCTACAATCCTGATAGCCAACAACATTATTAACATTTCGATAATAGTACTTTCTACAATAGTATTCAGGCCTTTGTACGATCAAAACCTGCATCCCATACTTGCCTTCATAATCCAGGTTGCACTGGTCAGTTTCCTGATACTCCTGCTTGCAGAAATCCTTCCGAAGGTATATGCATCCCGGCACCCCTATTATTTTGCGTCTATTATGGCGCAGCCCCTGCTGATGCTAAGGAGGATGTTCAGGCCTCTTAGTTCGCTTCTTGTCAAGACAACACGTATCATAGACAAGAGAATGGAGAGAAAGCGGCCAAACCTCAGTATGCATGAACTTTCGCACGCTCTTGAGATCACCACGGACGAAAGCACCACCGAGGAGGACAAAAACCTGCTGAGGGGAATCGTAAAGTTCGGGAACACCTATGTGCGTGAAATAATGAAGTCAAGGGTTGACGTTGTTGCGGTTGACCTCAAAACACCATTCCTGGAACTGATTGAAACTATAAGGGATGCCGGCTACAGCAGGATTCCTGCATACAAGGAGAGCTTTGACAATGTACAGGGAATTCTTTACATAAAAGACGTACTGCCATATACCGACCGCGACAATAGCTTCCGCTGGCAGGATTTGCTCAGGGAGGCATTCTTCGTGCCGGAAAGCAAGCGGATAAACGACCTTTTGAAGGAGTTCCAGGAAAAGAAGATACATATGGCCATAGTGGTAGACGAATACGGGGGGACATCAGGCCTGGTTACCCTGGAGGATATACTGGAAGAAATTGTCGGGGAAATAAATGATGAATTCGACATCGAGGAGGCGGTCTATTCAAAGATAGACCCTAATACATATGTTTTTGAAGGAAAAACCCTGCTTAAGGATTTCTGCAAGATTACCGGGGTCGAAGATGAGGTGTTTAGCGATATAAAAGGAGAGGCCGACACCCTGGCTGGGCTCATTCTGGAGATAAAACAGGAAATTCCTTTCAAGGGTGCCAAAATAAATTATGGTCAGTTTGAGTTTGAAATAGAGGGTGTGGACAAACGCCGGATAAAAAGCATTAAAGTAAGGCGCAAAGAGTAAACTGATCAATGATTGTAATACAATACCCATACAGAACACTATTTATATTCCTGCCGGTTTTGTTATTTGCAGCCTGCAGCCAGGACTATTCACCCAAACCCAGGGGCTATATGCGAATTGAACTGCCTCAAAGGGATTATATACGCTTTGACCTTGATTATCCCTACAGTTTCGAGCATGCCAATTACTCCGTAATGGAGCCGGATACCAGGGCAACTGCCGAAGATTACTGGGCTGACATATACTATCCCCAATTCCGTGCGCGTATTCATATGAGCTACAAAACAGTAGAAAACACAGAACAGCTGCAGGGGCATTTCAACGATGCGCGCACCTTTGTTACCCGGCACATACCTAAGGCAAGCGCCATTAGGGATGAGATGATCGTGAATGAAAAAGCGAATGTTTACGGAGTGCTTTATCAGATAAGAGGCAGGGAAGCTGCAACAGCGCTTCAGTTCTATGCCACAGACAGCCTCCGCCATTTTTTGAGGGGAGCCTTATATTTTAATGTAAGGACCAACAATGATTCACTGTCTCCTGTTATAGAGCATATAGAGGAGGATATCCGCCACCTTTTCTCCACCCTGGAGTGGGAGTAGCTATCAGGACAACATATTGCTGGCAGTACTTACCTCCACAAACGAAGGGCCCTCCATTTTACCAAAATTACCGGCAAGCACAGCAACAAGATCCTGTAAGCCGATCTCCTTTTTATCAATCAGGCGTGTCAGGGTAGCCTTAATAAACTCCTTTTTTGAAAGCTGTACATCCATATGGTCAGCCATTACACCATAGTTGAGTGCCAGCTCCCTCATAACCCTCGGATTATAGCACTGGGCATAAATTGGAACCCTGCCACGGAAAGCGGAAAGGTAACGGGCAGTTTTGCCGGTATCGGTATCGGTAATTATCGCTTTGGTGTTTAGCCGCTGTATTGAACGTACAGCTGTTTTTGAAAGGAATACCGAGACCTGGTTATCATGAGGCATGACCTTGCTGTCTATAGAAAAGGATTTGTTGCGTTCTGCCTCCCTTACCGCACTGGTCATCATCTTTACAGATTCAACCGGGTATTTCCCGAAAGCTGTTTCTCCACTGAGCATTACTGCATCAGTACCAGAAAAAACCGCAGTGGCTATATCGCTCACCTCTGCCCTTGTAGGTCGGGGATTGTCTATCATGCTGTGAAGCATCTGGGTTGCAACAATCACGGCCTTATTACGGCGCATGCACTTTTTTATCATACTGTTTTGCATACCGGGGATCTTCTCTGCAGGAACCTCAATTGCCAGGTCCCCCCTGGCTATCATAATGCCGTATACATTGTCAAGTATTTCGTCAATATTATCTACCCCCTGCTGATTCTCGATCTTTGCGATTATCTTGATCGGGCTTTTGTGCCTGTCAAGAATTTGCTGTATTTCACGTACATCTTCGCTATTCCTTACAAAGGAATGGGCTATAAAAGTACAGTTGTGTTCAATGGCAAAGTCTATATACTCCCTGTCCTTTTCATTGATCGCCGGAAGATTAATTTCAGAGCCGGGCAGGTTGACACTTTTTCGCTCCTTAATATCCCCGCCGTTCTCAACCCTGCAAATCAGATATTCGCTGTGTTTTTCAATGACGGTAAGCTCAATGTCACCATCATCTATCATGATCTTTTTCCCTTCCTCAAGACAGTTTACAAAGTCAGGATAATTAACATATATGCACTCAGTTGTTGACTGTTTGTCTTTATGGCCAGCCACGCGCAAGAGCATCCCCTCCTCAACCCCTATATCCTTTTCGGAATGGTTTGTTCTTACTTCAGGCCCCTTGGTGTCTATCATAAAAGGAATTCTTTTTGACACCTGATGTACATTCTCAATGATCTTTATTGTCTGTTCAGGTTGCTGATGTGCTGTATTGATCCTGACAACATCCATCCCCTCATTATAAAGCTTCCTTATAAGGGCAGGATCACATTTTCGGTCAGATATAGTAGCAACTATTTTCGTCAGTTTTTCCATTAAATAACTCCTTTTTATTTTTTTGCACACCCGAAAGGAATGCATCTGTTTTATTCATATCTTAGAGATTCTATGGGGTCAAGGGCTGAAGCCTTTGCAGCAGGATAATAACCGGCAATTACCCCAACGCCGAAACACAGCAATAAACCCGAAATAACCCACACCCATGGTACAATAAAGCTGCTTCCGACTATCATTGATATACCATTCCCGGCAATTATTCCCAAAATTATCCCCAGTACCCCGCCTATCTGGCAGATCACAATTGCTTCAGATAAAAACTGTTGCCTGATAACTGCCCTGGAAGCCCCCAGTGCTTTCCGTATTCCGACCTCCTGGGTACGTTCGGTAACCGAAACCAGCATTATATTCATTAGACCGATGGCAGCACCCAAAAGTGTAATAAGCCCTATGACCGTTGCGGCAATTGTAACGAAACTTATGTTCTCTATAAGGGCCTGTGCGATATTGTCACTCTTGGCCATGTCAAAACTATTGGGTTCCCCTACCCTAAGACCCCTTATAATCCTAAAAAGCCCTGTGGCCTCATCTATAGCCTCTTCAAGCGTTTCCATCCCGAAAGTGGAAACATTAATGGTATAATTCATATTCGGCCGAGAGAAATTTTGCCTCAGGGTCATGTAGGGTATTATACAATTGAGGTCTTCTGAGAAACCCAGGCCGCTTCCCTGTTGTTCGAAAACCCCAATTACTTCATACCTCATACCTGCAATTGAAACTATTGACCCTTGTGGTTCAGCATCTCCCTGGAAAAGAGTGTTTGCCACATCATATCCCAGCAAAACCACTCCGGCACCATACTGCAGTTCCGCCTGCGAAAAGTTTCTCCCGCTGCTCAGCTCTGAACCGGAGGTAAACAGATAGTTCTCGTCACTGCCAATAATACGTACATTCGGGTTGGTCTCCTGATTTCCGAACCTGGCAGTGGCAGAACCGCTACCCTGAACACTTATCGAAACATATGCAGGAAAGTCAAACTGCTCTTTGAATGCAACCGCCTGGTCATAGCTTATCCTTTCAAATACCTGAGGTGAGCCCCCTCCCGGCTGCACTTGCATTTCCCTGTTTCTAATTGAGAAAGAGTTTGCACCAAGGCGGGCAAAATTGTCGGTGATAGACAGTTTAATTGAATCAATTGCAGTTAGAATACCCACAAGAGCCATTATCCCGAAAGCAATAATAAGCACTGTGAGAGATGCCCGGAGCATATGTGCTCTGACCGATACCAGGGCAAGTTTCAGATTTTCAAACAGTACCGCAGGGATTAACTTCATTGGAGCATGGATTTTAATTAGAGCTTGCTGCCAAAGGCCAGGTCGCCGGCATCACCAAGACCGGGCACAATATATGCCCTGGCAGTAAGTTCATCGTCAACAGCCCCGAGCCACAGGGTGTAATCTTCGTCGGGCATACTCTTTTTAACATACTCAACTCCCTGGTTGGAGGCAAGGATTGAAACAATGTGTGTGTGTACAGGCTTGCCTTTGCCCAACAACTCCTTGTAACTCAGCACCATAGAAGCTCCGGTCGCCAGCATTGGATCGCTTAGGATAAGGGTTTTACCTGAAAGCGGAGGGCTCGAAACATATTCAACCTTTATATCAAACCTGCCATCTTTTCGGTGTTTGCGGTACGCCGAAATAAAAGCATTCTCTGCCTTGTCAAATGCATTGAGCAGGCCCTGATGCATAGGCAGTCCGGCCCTTAATATGGTAGCAATAACTGGTTGTTGCTTCAAAACCTCACATGATGCAACCCCCAGGCTTGTAACCACGTCCTTTTTCTCCCAGATTAGCTTTCGGCTGATTTCATAGGCAAATATCCATCCTATCCTTTCCATATTGAACCTGAAGCGCAAACTGTCAGTCTGAACATTCTCATCCCGAAGCTCTGACACATACTGGTTTATCAGCGACGAAGTATTACCCAAAAGGTGGATCTTCGGTTTACCCATCTAACTTAAGTGTTTTCTGATTTTCAAATAAGAACTCAAAAAAGGTTTTGCCCAAAAAGGCATTCTGTTAATTCTGATATGCAAAAATACACATTCTATTGATCCGAAGCCACGATAAAATCTGGCCAGATTTGGATCAGACGAACCCTCAAAGTCCAGAACTGTTTCACTGCCCGAGTTTTCTCTTATGTAATCATCTATAAGCATGCTCATTGCCCCATTCTCGCGTGCTAAAGGAGTTGCCCCTGAAAACAGAAGGACAGACTTGCCATGGCTTTTGAAAAAAACTATACCGGCACAAAAATCATTTGTGCCGGAGTATGCACACCTGAGGCTTACCATCCCCCTGTGTATCCCTGCATATATAATATGTTTGAGCACCCGGTAGTCGTTATCGCCAAAAGGGATATTCCTTCTGCCCCGGTTTTGTCTGAACGCCTGAATTATATCTTCCGGCCTTCCAGTCGATACCGTAAAAACTCCTTTTTTCACGGCCTTATTTATATTGCGTCGTATATTCGCGGAATAGTTCCCCCTTATTCTATCGTATGGTGTTATCAGGTCAAGCTCGTATGTCACCCCCCTGCCCGATACGGATGGATAACCCTCCGGAAGGCCATTGAAGGTATTCAGGGTGAACTCTCCGAACATTATATCAGCAGGGATAGCCTCCAGAAAACGAATGCAGCTCTCCTCTGAAATACTCCTGGTACTGAACAGCCCAAGCTGCTGGATAAAAAAAGGCTGAAAACAATAACGTATTCCTGCCTTTTTACGCCAGGGCAAGGGCATTACACTTACATAATCATCCTCAACAAGGGCATCCCACTCTACGGCACACATATCCAGATACCATGAATATGCATAGAAGATGCCGTTGACAGCCCTGTCGATACAGCTATCCCATTTTTCGAAGTTAATATCATCATGCCTGATATACCGGATCATAGTTCTTTTTGTGTCTTGACCAGGCTTCATTGTATATAATCCTGTAAACCTGTTTCCAGCCTTTCCACCTTCCCTGTTCCGACAATGCTTCGTTATGCCACAGGGTGGTAAAGCAGCCTCCGGCATGTTCTGCTTCACGGAGCAGGTTCAGTGATAGTCTTGTTGCCGCTGAAGGGGAAAGCCCCATATAATCCCTGAGGCTTCCGTCCATAACTGCAAGTGGTACCAGTATAAGCGGGGTTTCTTTTTCCGACTCCAGGTCATAGAAAGGAAATGGGCTGCAAATTCCGGCCCTGAAACCAGGCTGTTCGGCGAAGCCCAGACTGAAGTCATAAAGAATATTGTGCTTAAGCAGTTTCTGGCAGGTATCCGGGAACCTGAGCCTGAGATAGTGTTGCCGGCTGAAAGCAATATTCTCCTTCATTATACCGGAAAGCCTGGATATCTCAATTTTCAGCATCCCCGCCTGCTCATTTGATGCATAGCTTGGATGTATTCCTATATGGGCATAATCCCCCAGGGTTTTTATAAGCAGGAACAACTCCCTGGAAAAATAGGCAAGGTTCCGGTCGTATGGGCCATAATCACCCAACAGGAAAAAATAAAATGCCCTGATCCCGCTTTTTTTAAACAGTTCAAGCTGGAAATCATAAGTATCAAACGGATCTTTCTCCCTTCCCGCAAGAACCCTGAAACGCTGTCCAAGCGAATGAAGGTCCCTTTGTCCAGCCGATCGCAGTATCCCGAATAAGTTGCGCAACAGTGACCTGCCTTTGTATGCGTAAGCAACATCAACATCGTATGTCGGGATAAAGCTGAAGGCTGTGGCATGGAATGGGTAGTCAGGGTACCTTTCAAGTATAAGGTCTTTTATAATAAGGGCATAGCGGTTAACTACCGCTTTGTCCAGAAACCCGTTCTTGTAGGCAAGGGATGCGGATGCCGGGAAACGCCCGTGCTCATCAGCAGAATGGGGAAGATACTCTTCGTAGCGGCTTACAAGATAAAAACCGGCCGACAATATATCGAACCCTAAGTCATAATTCTTGCCACTGACAGGGAAAAGTTCAGGCATATCACTGCCACCACCTATTTGCGGCCTGAATGCCGATACCCCCCTTTCCATAAGGAAACCATGTGAGGGCACAGAAATACCGCCCAACTCCGGTCCGGCCATGCCATATGATATCTTCGGCCCGCCATATCCCGAAAAATCATCTTTTGTGTGGGTCAGCTTCCACTCCGCCCCAAGAAGCCTTCCCAGAAGCAGTGAAAGAATGTACTCAAGCCTGTTAGACCTTTTGTGGCTGTATACAAGTATCATTTTGTACCAGGTACTTTTTTGGTAAAGATAAAGCATTTTGCTGTCTCCCGGGGTGAGAACATATAGTTTTCGCAACAGTATCACCAAAGTACTTGTGCAAGCTTTAATGAAACCTAAAACATCCCCTCATCTGCAAAGCTGTAATACCTGTCGGAGCATACAATAAGGTGGTCGAGAACCGGCAGGTCCAGGAAGCTGCCTGCCTCTCTGCATTTCTTGGTTATTTTGTGGTCGTTGGGGCTGGGTGATATATTACCGCTCGGATGATTATGGCAAAGGATGATCGCAGATGCATTGTTTTCAAGTGCAAGCTTGAATATCTTCTTCGGATCAGCTACAGTTCCTGAAACGCTTCCCTCACTTACACATACCGATCTGTTGACTTTGTGACCCCTGTTAAGCAGTATTGACCAGAACTCCTCATAAGGAAGGTCACCAATTAAGGGTACAATTATTTCAAATGCATCACGGCTGCAGTTTATGGTTTTGCGCTTCAGACCCTCAGCAAGCCTTCTTCGTCTGCCAAGCTCCATAACTGCAGATATATTGCTTGCCTTTGCCTTTCCCACCCCCTTAAAACGCATCAGATCGTGGATGCTCATTTTTGCAAGTTCGCACAGATTGTTTGACACACTGGATAGTATTGTACGCGATAATTCCAGTGCAGTCTGATTGCGGGTACCGCTGCCTATTACTATGGCCAGCAGTTCAGCATCTGTAAGGGCCTTTCTGCTCCTGGAAAAAAGCTTTTCCCTTGGCCTGTCATCCTCGGCCCAGGACTTTATGCCCCCTGAATTTGAGGGAGGATAAACACAACTGCTGGTTTTGATCATTAAACAAAGGCTTTGTCTGACAAATTATACTTTTAGGCTAAATTACAAAATTGCCAGACATAAAAAAAGACCTTTCCGGCGAAAGGTCCTGTGTAGCCCGTAGGGGATTCGAACCCCTGTTACCAGGATGAAAACCTGGCGTCCTAACCCCTAGACGAACGGGCCAGTTGACGGCTAAGCAAATAACATAAGCCGTACCAGTATGAATTACTGTAGGCTGTTAACGTGCTTTGTAAGCTTTGATTTGAGGTTTGATGCCTTTTTTTTGTGTATTACTGATTTCTTTGCAAGGCGGTCAATAAGAGAGACAACTCTAGGGAGAGAGTTTGCTGCCTCCTCCTTTTTCTCGAGCATCCTTAGTTTTTTGATCGCGGTCCGGGTACTTTTTGCGTAGTAGCGGTTCCTCAGCTTCTTTGCATTGTTGGACCTTATCCTTTTTTTTGCTGACTTATGATTTGCCATTTTTATACTGATTATCCCTGTAAAAATTTGTTTTTAATGTAGCCCGTAGGGGAATCGAACCCCTGTTACCAGGATGAAAACCTGGCGTCCTAACCCCTAGACGAACGGGCCTTTATATAAACATACTCTCCTTTAAAAGGAGTGCAAATGTAAAACATTTTATGAATATCACAAAAACAATGTCGATTTTTTGTACTGCCAGATCATTTTAAATCTGCCTGCTAAGCCTTACATCCAAAAATTATCAACAAATATTAAAGTCACAGATATTGTTTTATACTTTTTTATATATTTGTAGAATCGAACAAACTTGAGCATTCATAACAATCAAGGATTAACCAATACAAAACTAACATTATGAAAAACATTAACTTTAAACTTTTGGCCGTAATTATTATTACGGCAGGACTGTTCGCCAGCTGTGGACTCAACAGGATGGTAAGAAACTATGATGAGGGTATCCGCTATACCCCCGAAACCAATCCCCTTGAAAACCATGGTGGTCAGGTTGCGGCCAATGTAGAAGGAGCTGTAAGTGAAGGCTATTTTCACCGCAGGGCTGTTGTCGAAATTACTCCGGTTCTCAAGCATGCCGGAGGTGAAACTGAGCTTGAAACAGTTACCTTGCGCGGAAGCCGGACAACAACCACAGGCACAATGGTTAATCGTGATCGCCGCACAACTTTCAACCTCAACAATGTTGTAGCATATGAGCCTGACATGCTTGCTTCAGAACTCTATATGCGTGCCAGGATATACCGCGAGGGCAGGGCTGACAATGCAACCGAACTTCCGGAAAGGAAGGTTGCAGACGGTGTGATTATGACCTCGCAGAGGGTTAAGAAGGATCACCTGGTGTCCCTTGCCCCCCATGAGTATGAAGAAGAAGTAATTATTTCGCAGCCGGCAAACATATACTTTGCATACATGCGCCACAACCTCAACTGGCGCCTGGCCCTGAATCAGAGGGATGAAGCTCAGCAGGCGATAGAAGACCTGACGGAATTCATCCAGAGAGGATGGGAGCTCAAGGCAGTTGATGTGAATGCATGGGCTTCGCCCGAAGGAGAGGTGGCATTCAACATGGAGCTTTCAGAGAACCGTGCAGAGACAGGTGAAACTTATATAACAAGGCTTTTCAGTGATAAGGAAGTTGAAATGCCGGAACTCCGTGTAACTGCGAAAGGCGAAGATTTCGACGGTTTCATGACCAAGCTTGATGCCTCTGACCTTCCGGACAAGCAGGCGATCGCCAACGTGGTAAATTCTCAGATCGCACCTGCAGAAAGGGAAAGAAGGATCAAGGATATGACCCTTATATATGAGGAAGTTGAAAAGATACTTGAACCCCTTCGCCGCGCAGAGATAATAGTTCATGCTTTTGAGCCCAAGCGTACTCGTGAGGAGATATCAAGGCTTGCAACATCGAACCCCCGCGAGCTTGACGAAAAAGAACTGCTTTTTGCCGCAACCCTTACTGACAACATGCAGACCAAGCTCAGAATCTACCGTTCTGCACAGGAAGTATTTCCCAACAGTTACAAAGGGTATAATAATGCAGCGGCTATCCTTTTGGAAATGGGTGAAGCTGAGCAGGCAGCCCAGTATCTTGAAAGGGCAAACCAGCTCGCACCGGGCAACGGACATGTACAGAACAACCTTGGTGTTGTTGCTGCATGGGAATATGATGATGAAAACGCTGTTTCACTATTCCAGGCAGCCGGCGCACAGGGTGTAGATATAAGTTACAACATGGGAGTAATTCAGATCAGAGACGGTGAGTACCAGCAGGCTCTTTCTTCATTTACCGGAGTAACCTGCAAGTTTAACCTGGCACTCGCACAGCTTATGGCAGGTAATGAAAGCCAGGCAGTAAACACACTTAACTGCGCTCCTGAATGTGCACAGGTTGCATACCTGAAAGCTGTAATAGCTGCAAGGAACAATGATGCAACAGCACTATACAGTAATCTTCGCCGCTCAATTGAGCTTAATTCAGCAATAAAGGAGATCGCCCGAGAAGACAGGGAGTTTATACAGTTTTTCGGACAGAGTGAGTTCCAGGACATTGTTTTGTAATGCAACCTCGATATATAGGCAAAAAAGGGAGCTTTCGGGCTCCCTTTTTTTTACTCAACAATTTACATGCTATTTAGGGCTTTAAGCTAATATGCGTCATTCCCCTGGGGTAATCTCCCTCTATGCACTCCATTATCATTTGCAGGTGAGACGGGTAGGCAACAAAGTCAATGGCATTAGTGTCTATAACCAATATACGCAGACCAGGCTGCTGCTTCAGGTAATTAAAGTAACTCTCCTGGATCTTATCAAGATATTCATCTGCAATCTGCTTTTCGTAATCCCTGCCCCTGTTCTTAATATTATACTGAAGGCGGCTGGTTCTCACGTAAAGGTGAACCAAAAGGTCAGGCCGGGGCAGATTGGCGTTCATAATATTGAACAGCGTCATGAAAAGCTGGTATTCGTCTTCATGGAGGGTTTTCCTCGCAAATATCAAAGACTTATTAAGAAAATAGTCTGATATTGTAAAATCAGTAAAAAGGTCCTGCTGCGAGAGTTCGAGTTTGAGCTGCTGATACCTGTCGGCAAGGAAAGAGAGTTCAAGAGGGAATGCATATTTTTCCTGGTCCTGATAGAATTTGGCCAGAAAAGGATTTTCCTCAAACTGTTCAAGTATCAGTTTCCCATTATATTTTTCCGCAATACGTGTTGCCAGGGAAGTTTTCCCTGCACCTATATTACCCTCAACAGCAATATAATTATACTTCATTATTTAAGTGTTTTGGCCTGAGCCTTTGGCTTTTCTTACCCAAAGCCTGTCGTCCGTTTCTCTGCAGAGCTGCCTTACTGTTTTTCCCAGCAAAGGATGTACCTTTTCGGGTGCAATTTCAAGCATTGGGATCAGGGCGAAATTTCTAAGGTGCATCCTCGGATGCGGAATAATAAGGCCTGGAATATCAATTACCCTGTCATCATAGAATAAAATATCAATGTCAATACTCCTGTTGCCGGTAACACCCTTGATCCTCCTTCGGCCAAAAGACCGCTCTGTGTCAAGCAGGACCTTTATCAGATCCCCGGGTGAAAGTGATGTCTTTACCAGTGCCGCCTGGTTGCAAAACAACTTATCTCCCTCCATACCCCAGGGCTCGCTTAAGTAAATTGAGCTGGTCAGCACCGGCACTATTCCCAGATCTTTAATTGCATTCAATACCTCCGAGAATGTGGCCGGAACATCGCCGGTATTGCCTCCCAGCAGGATATATACATTGTACATTGCATGTAACTGCTTTACAAAAACAAAAGTAAATTAATTTTTTTACTGCTCCTTAAATACAAAAAGCAATATTTTCTAACTTTAACGGAATTTTATAATTAATGAATTAAAAAAAAACAACTATGAAGCAATTCTTTAAATTCATGTTCGCCTCGATGGTGGGCTTCCTTCTTACATTCCTGGTTCTGTTGTTTATTACATTCGGGATAATTGCGGGGCTTTCATCCAGAGACACAGTTGATATAAAGGAAAAATCAGTTCTGCACCTTACACTGAACACTGAAATTGTTGACCGTGGCGGTGCAAACCCCTTTGAATCATTTGATTTTATGAGTATGTCACCCAGAAAGGCACTGGGGCTAAATGACCTTTTAAGGGGAATTGAAAAGGCAAGGGAAGATGAGAAAATCGAGGGTATATACCTTGATCTCAGCATAGTCCCGGCAGGCTGGAGCACTCTTGGAGAGATCCGCAGGGCACTGGAAGATTTCCGGTCATCAGGCAAATTTATCATCAGCTACGGAGAAACATACATGCAGAGAGCTTACTATCTGGGAAGTGTTGCTGATGAGGTTTACCTGCACCCTGAAGGTGTTATAGACTTCAGCGGCCTTAATTCAGAACTGGTGTTTCTGAAAAACATGCTTGACAAACTTGGCATTGATCCCCAGGTTATAAGGCAAGGTGAATACAAAAGCGCCGGAGAACCATTTTTCAGGGAAGATATGAGCGAGGAGAACCGTGAACAGGTACTCTCGTATATCAGTTCAATATGGAACAATATACTCGCAGATATAGCAGGCAGCAGGGGAATGGGAATTGACCACCTAAACAATATAGCCGACAACTTATACACCAGAAACGCAGGGTTAGCCATCGAGTGGGACATGATTGACGGCATTGCCCACCGCGACGAAATATACTCTGTGCTACGACAGCGACTGGGTCTGGAGGATGACGAAGAACCCGAACTGGTCACCTTCAGCAAGTATGAAGACGCTCCCCTTCCGGAGAGCATGATAAAACCCAGGAGCCGTAACAAGGTGGCGGTTGTCTATGCAAGCGGTAATATCATTTCGGGTGAGGGTAGTGAGAGGATCATCGGAAGCGAAAGAATATCACTAGCCCTGCGTGAGGCAAGGAAGGATGAAAGCGTCAAGGCAATAGTCTTCAGGATAAACTCCCCCGGGGGGAGCGCACTGGCATCGGATGTGATCCTGAGGGAGGTAGTATTGGCTGCCCGGGAAAAGCCTGTTGTGGCATCAATGGGTGATGTAGCCGCTTCCGGCGGTTATTATATTGCCTGCGGTGCCGACTGGATAGTGGCAAACCCGAGTACAATAACCGGCTCAATAGGAGTGTTTGGCATGATACCCAATATGCAGGAGTTTTTCAATGAAAAGCTGGGAATTACTTTCGACAATGTAAAGACCAATGAGCTTGCCGATATCGGATCAATTTCAAGGCCGCTGACTGCTGCTGAAAGAGGAATAATCGAGGAGAGCATAGAACAGGTGTATGACACATTCATCCGGCATGTATCCGAAGGCCGGGATATTCCGGTAAATATAGTAGACGAGATCGGGCGTGGCCGTGTATGGAGCGGTTCAGAGGCAAGGCAAAACGGACTTATTGATGAGTTTGGCGGGCTGGAGCGGGCCATAGAAAAAGCTGTAGAGCTTGCTGAGCTTGAAGACTACAGGGTAGTTGATTATCCGGAAAGAAAGGATTTTCTCACTCAGCTGCTGGAAGATTTTGGCGGTGTACAGGAACGCATGGTTGAACGAAAACTGGGGCCGGCATACCGCTACTACAAACAGATGAACGATGTAAGAGACATGACAGGAATACTGACACGCCTTCCATATGACATATATCTGGATTAACCAGTGAGTTTAGTTAAGCCTGTGCACCATGACATCAGGCTTACCCCACATAAGGAAAATGGCATTGGCCACATCTGTATTCTGGAGGAAAGGGCCGCGTACAGGGTCCAGGCCTTCAGTAAACAGCTCAAATAATTCAGTGCCGGGACCCTTTGCATAGAACGGAACCAGCATATTGGTGTGGCCTCCTGAGTTCCATTGAACTTCGGGAAGCTCTCCAGTGCCCCTGCTTGCCACATCATCGTTAACTACTTCGGGGTGCATAGGTCCTGTAAGGTAGCCGCACTCATGGTCGCTAGTTACTATGATCAGAGTCTCTTCCCAGCTGCTGTTTTCCTCTACCCAGCTGACAGCTGCCATAATTGCATTGTTAAAATCGATATGCTCCTCTATCATACGGCCAGTGTGTCCGCCGTGGCTTGCCCAGTCAATGGCTCCACCCTCAATCATAATAAAAAAGCCCTGTTCATTCTGCGACAATACATTCAGGGATGCCATTGTCAGTTCCTTCAAATCCGGCACATTTTCGTTAAGCGGCTTCTCAAAAGGCATCAGGAACTCACCAGCCCCGCTCCTGCCCTGGTTCAGTGTAGAGTAGGCCTTTGGGATACCCAATACGCGCCTGGGGGTGGGCCCTGTTGCAAGAGAAATAAAGTCTTCACGGTCTTCAACAAATGTCCATGCATCACGCTGCCCGTCGCCGTTCACATCCTGAACCCTCAAGATCTGCTGATCCATGGTAAATTCTGTCTGGCCGTCATTGGCTGCAAGCTGGTCCCATATTTCCCGGCCGCCGACATAGCGTGCTGACATTTCAGCGGGTTCACCGTCATTATTGTACATGGGATGACCAGGTGCCATAATGACGTCGGCCTGTGTATGAAACAGCATATACCTGCCAATCTCCTCATAATTGTTCCTGCTGTGGTTGTGGGCTATAAACCCTGCGGGGGTAGCATGGCTTATGGGAACACTAGTGACAATACCAACAGATTTTCCGATAGCCTTTGCAGCCTGGCTTATATGGGTTAGCGTGTCGCCGTAAAGACCAATACCTATTGACCCGTCAAAAACCTTTCTGCCTGTTGACAATGCCGTTGCAGCAGCACCGCTGTCGGTATAATCCCTGTTAAGATATGCAGGATCTTCCCAGGCAGTACGAGGTGCGTAACCGTTCTTGAATATTGTGTCGCCACGCGAGAACCTTGCCGCACTGTAAGTTGCCATAGCGGCACTATACCAGTCGTCCTGCTCATAAACCTGCATCCCGGCCTCCCCGTGCTCATAATAGTTTACAGCAAGAACATGGTTGTAACCCATACCGTCACCCACAAAGTAGATTATATTCCGGGGTTCAGGCAGGCTTACGGCACTGTCATCGCCATCTGTGGCACTGCAGGATGCAAGTACAGATATTAATATGGTTGTAATTATAAACAAGCTGAATGATCTTTTTACTTTTTTCATTATTACTGTTTTATAAACCTAATTTATACAAAGATATACCTTCCTGCTTAATTATCGATAAACCTTACTGCCGATGCCTTAAAACCAAGCCACACCTTTTTGCCCGGCTCCAGCCGGAGTTTTTCACGGGAGCTTTTACTTACCGATACAACGAACTCAACCCCGGCATCCACAACTATCTCCATACCATAGCCCGACAGGTATGCCTCCTTTATAACCCCATTTAGCCTGTTCACTGCCGAAGTTTCAACAGAGTGCTCAGAAACAATTATATCTTCCTGCGGCACCATTACATATCCTTTAAGATTTTCCCGTTCGCCAAGAAAAAAGATAGAAGGGCCTTCGCTTACCTTTGCTATACAAAGACCTGGATCATCAGCCGACCGGGAAACACTGCACGGAAATATGTTCTTTATGCCACTGAAGCGTGCTACAAACTCATTCTGCGGATGCCGTAGTACCTCATCAGGGGTTCCGTGCTGAACAAGCCTGCCGTTTTCGATAACAGCAACTCTGTTTGCAAGTGTTGCAGCCTCCATAAAATCATGTGTAACATGAATTATCGTCTTGCCACTTTTGTGTATCTGAGCCAGAAGAGCCCTGAGCTCGCTTTTTAGTTTAACATCAAGTTTTGACAACGGTTCATCAAGCAGAAGAATTTCAGGTTCTGATGCAAGTGTGCGGGCCAGGGCGACCCTTTGTGCTTCTCCCCCTGACAGCGTTTCCGGAAAGCGGGTAAGCAGATGTCCGACACCCATCCTGGATGCCAGACCTGAAGCAGTTTCCCTGATCTCCCTTATGTGAATCCCTTTGCGCCTTAAAGGGTAGGCAATGTTGTCAATAACCCTTAGGTGGGGAAAGAGCGAAAGATCCTGATAAACCAGCCCTATTCCTCTTTTCTGTATCTTTTCATTGGTTATATCCCGTCCTTCAAGCAGTATCCTGCCCGAGTCAGGTTTCTGCAGACCAGCCAGTATCTCCAGCAGAATAGTTTTGCCTGCACCGGAAACCCCCAGCAAAGCAAGATAGTCTCCCTGCTGTATTTCCAGGCTTATCCCTTCCAGCGCAAAAGATTGAAATCTGACGCTTATATTATCTATATACAGCATATACTGCAATTATTCTAGTTACTGCGTGACGGCCTGCCCGCAAGCAGCCTCATAGTGATAAATATCAGAAGGCAGACTGCTACAAAAACAGCTGCAGCAGGCCTTGCATAGGAAAGCCCGAAAGAGGCAAACCTTTCCCAGATCAGAACGGGGGTTACCATCGGATGATAAGCAATTATCACAACTGCACCAAACTCGCTCAGCCCCCTGGCCCACATCATTGTCAGTCCTGTAAGTATCTGCCTTCTAGCCAGGGGCAGGCTTATTGTAAAGAAAACCATCCATGGGCTTGCTCCCAGGTTAAGGGCAGCCTTTTCAAGCTTCTCCGGCACCGAAGCAAATCCATCCCTGGCTGCATTTACCAGGAATGGTATACTAACAAACGCCATGGCAACAACAATACCAGCAACACCTCCTACAAAGCTTATGCCTGCAGCCTCCCCGGCCCTGCCTATAATTGTGCCCCGGCTCACTATACCCAGAATTGCAATACCTGCAGCCGAATGTGGTATTACAACAGGGAGATCAACAATGCCATTTATTATTCCCTTGCCGGGAAATTCCTTCCTGGCGAGCACATATGAAAGCGGAATTGCCGCAATGCCGAAGGTAAGAACTCCTGCCAGTGAGCACAATAGGGTCAAACGGATGCTCCGCATCAGCTCCTGATCTGATACCGTTTCAGAATATTGCGCCAGCGGGGTCTGCAAAAACATGCCTGCAAGAGGGGCAATAACAAACAGTAATATCAGCCCGCTTAGGAACATGAATACGAGTCCTGTCTTCCAGTTGCGAAGCATGTTACTGAGTTTTATTATTATGCCTTTTGCCGGTAATCAAAGTTATAGAGTCAACACAAAATTACATTAATTTTTTCTTCGGCCGTAATTCCGGTAAACACCGGCGGGTATCGGTGCGACAGGGGCTGATCCGCTTCTTTTTTGTAACTTCGCAAGATAAAACAATCCCGATAATGACAACTGATCCAAGGTACATCCGCAACGAAAACATGCTCAGCCCCGCAGAGAACAAAAGCCTTGGGAAGTTCAGGGTCGCAGTGGCAGGCTGTGGAGGGCTCGGGGGCTATATAACAGAGATGCTGGCCCGTTTGGGCATAGGACACCTGACACTGATCGACGGTGATGTTTTTGAGGCATCGAACCTGAACCGGCAGTTATTGTCATTGCCGGGAAACCTCGGAAAGCCTAAGGCGGTGGAGGCGGGTAAAAGGGTTAATCTTGTAAATCCCGGTACAAGCGTTGATATAAAACAGGTTATGCTAAACCGGGATAATGCCGGAGAGATTCTCAGGGGTCATGATATTGTATGTGACGCCCTGGACAACATAAAAACCAGGAAGATACTGGAAGAGACTGCCACTGACCTTGGAATACCAATGGTGTTTGGAGCAATTGCAGGTTGGTATGCGCATATAGGCAGTATAATGCCGGGGGCAGGGATGCTTGACAAGCTTTACCCTGAAGGTGAGGGAAAAGGAGCCGAAAAAGATATGGGCAACCCCTCTTTTACACCGGCACTTGCAGCATCAATCCAGGTGGCGGAAACATTAAAGATATTACTTAAAAAAGAAGGCGTGCTAAAAAACAGGCTTCTTATGATAAATACCCTGGATCATAAATACGAGGTTATTGATATATGATTCTCTTTGAAAAGGCACTGTCAGTTGTAATGGGAAATGTACACAAAACCGGCACCGAACGTGCAGGGTTTAGGGAGTCTCTTGGCCGTGTACTTGCCGGAGATGTGTTGTCGGATGTAGATATGCCGCCTTTCGACAAGGCTGCCATGGATGGGTTTGCCTGCAGGCGTTCGGACCTTGACAGCGAATTGAAGCTTACCGGTGTTATAGCTGCAGGAGAGGTCGCAGCTGCCGGAATATCAAAGGGAGAATGCATGAAGATAATGACAGGCGCAATGTTGCCTGAAGGTGCCGACACGGTGATAATGGTAGAGCATAGCAGGGAGAACAAAGACGGGTATGTCAGGTTCACAGGCAGCAAGACCATGCCCAATATTGCATACAGGGGAGAGGATGTAAAACGGGGAGATCCTGTACTGAAAAAGGGGACACTCATAAAACCACAGCATATTGCGATACTCGCGGCAACAGGGTGTACCGAACCACTTGTTGCAAAAATACCTGGAGTTTCGATAATTGCAACGGGTGATGAACTCGTTGACCCCCCTGAAATGCCCGGCCCGGGCAAGATCAGGAACAGTAACGGGTTTCAGCTCGAGGCCCAGGTCAGGGATATGAACTGCAGAGTGATTAGATCCGTACACACATCAGACAGAATAGAAGATTTAACCCGGGCAATAAACAGTGCACTTGATGAGAGTGATGTCGTAATTGTGACAGGGGGTGTATCCGCCGGAGATTTCGACTTTGTGCCCGGAGTTATGCGCGACAGCAATGTTGAAATACTTTTCGATAAAGTAGCTGTCAAGCCAGGACGTCCAACCGTTTTCGGACGCAGGGGCACATCACGCATTTTCGGCCTGCCGGGCAACCCGGTTTCTTCATTCATTATATTTGAAACTATGGTAAAGCCCCTTCTGTATTCCATGATGGGGTACAATAACGAGTCCGTGGAGGATATGAAACCACTTGGAATAGACTTTAAGAGGAAAAAGGCGGACAGAATGGAATTCCTACCTGTCAGGCAAGCCGGGAACGGAGAAGTCGTGCCATTGGAGTATCACGGCTCGGCACACATTCACGCAATTTCCCTGTCAAGCGGACTTATGCGTATACCCAGGGGAGTTGACTTAATTAAAAAGGGATCATTAGTATATGTTAGACCGGTATAACAGAAAGATAAATTACCTGCGCATCTCCGTAACCGATCGCTGCAATTTACGCTGCAATTACTGCATGCCTGAAAACGACCCATGCCTTCTCAGTCATGACGACATACTTACATTTGAGGAAATACAGCAGGTTGTAGCCGTTGCCGTACCACTTGGCATCGACAAGATCCGGCTAACAGGCGGAGAGCCCCTGGTAAGAAGGGATATTATCAACCTTGTATCAATGATATCGGCAGTACCAGGGCTTAAAGACCTTGGAATGACCACAAACGGCATACTGCTGGATAAATATGCAAAAAGGCTTTCTGCAGCTGGCCTGAAACGGGTGAACATAAGCCTCGACACAGTAAATCCTGAAAAATTCAGGGAGATAACCAGGGGAGGCGATATTAACAAAGTCTTCAGGGGGATCAGTGCAGCAAAAGAAGCCGGCCTTCTGCCTGTAAAAGTGAATTGCGTAATAGACAGCAGTACCGGAGAGGAAGATGCAATGGCTGTTGGCACTTACTGCCGTGAAAACGACCTGGATATAAGGTATATACCAAAAATGGACCTGGAAACAGGAAAGTTTGGCATCGTTCATGGGGGTACCGGCGGGAACTGCATTCAATGCAACCGCCTGAGGCTTACGAGCGACGGCAAGGTGAAGCCATGCCTTTTCAGCGACCTGGCCTTTGATATAAGGGAGTTTGGAATTCAGGAAGCAATCGAACAGGCTCTGCTGTCAAAACCTGAAAAGGGTAGTATTAACCTGAGCAATCTTTTTCATAACATAGGGGGCTGAAAAAATATGAACAAATTATCCCATTTAGATAACAGCGGGAAAGCCAGAATGGTGGATGTCGGGGGGAAGGATCAACAAATACGCACTGCAATTGCAGAAGGTGCAATATATATGCAAAGTGAGACCCTGAAGCTGATCAGGGAAAATCAGATTAAGAAGGGCGATGCCCTTACTGTTGCAGAGATAGCAGGGATACAGGCTGCCAAAAAAACTCACGATCTGATACCACTGTGTCACCCGCTGCAGATCTCCTGCGTAGAAGTAACTACAGAACCATTCAGCCTAAAGGGAAAACATGGCATAATCATACGGTCTGTTGTGAAATGCAGGGGAAGAACCGGGGTCGAAATGGAGGCCCTGACTGCAGTAAGTGTAGCACTTCTTACGGTATATGATATGTGCAAGGCAGCTGACAAGGATATGAAAATAGACAACATCCGCCTTATCGAAAAAAAGAAGGAGTAAAAGCATGGAAATCAAAATATTATCAGTCAATATATCAGAAGAAAAGGGAACTGTAAAAAAACCCGTCGGGGAGATAACCTTCAGCAAAATTGGCGTAATGGACGACGCCCATGCAGGTCACTGGCACAGGCAGGTGAGTTTATTGGGGAAGGAAAGCATAGACAGGTTCTCAAAAACTGCAGGCAGGGAAATTGCCTTCGGCGAATTTGCCGAGAACCTGACAACAGAAGGGATGGAACTTGTTTCAACCTCTCCCCTTGACCGTTTCAGCGGTGAAAATATTGAGCTAGAGGTAACACAGATTGGCAAGGCCTGTCATGGATCAACGTGTGCCATTTTCAGGGAGGTCGGAAACTGCGTGATGCCAAAGGAAGGTATATTCGCAAGGGTTATCCGTCAGGGCTCTGTCAGGCCCGGAGATATACTTCATTACAAACCAAGGGTATTCCGTTTTCATGTTGTGACTATAAGTGACAGGGCAAGCAAGGGGATATATTCCGACCGGAGCGGGCCGCGCATTATGAATATACTCAACGGGCATTTTGACGGAAAGCCAAGGCAGATAGAGATAAATCACAGCACCATACCCGATGATGCATCCAGCCTGAGCGTATTGATAGAGAAAAGCACATATGATGACGTCGATGTAATAATAACTACGGGAGGAACCGGTATCGGCCCGAGAGACATAACTGTTGAGACACTTAAACCGATGCTTGATATGGAGATCCCGGGTATAATGGAAATGATCAGGGTCAAGTATGGCAAAGACAAACCCAATGTACTGCTAAGCAGGAGTATTGCAGGGCTTATAGGAAACACACTGGTTTATACACTTCCAGGCAGCGTGAAGGCTGTCAACGAATATATGGAAGAGATTCTCAGAAATCTTGAACATGCCATTTACATGCGCCATGGACTTGACATCCACTAAAAGCTGCAGCCTGAAAATTCAATTACCTGGGTCTTAGAACACCCTCTTCATATTTCACCACAAAGGCATCCTTTACTCCCTGGCCCCATATTCTCTGCATCTGTAATATGGCATCTTCCAGGTTGTTGTAACGACCAGAAATATATTTATACCAGCCATTAATATGGAGTTTTTCCATATTTGTATTGACCCCCAGGAATTTCTGAGCCTCTTCAATTGTGAGGTCTTCCTTTAGGGCCATTACCTGCACTGAATAGAAGGTTTCAGGCATTTTTTCCATCTCATCCAGGCGGTTCTCAAGCATCAGTACCTGACGGGAAAGGTCTTCAATCGCTCCGAAAACCTGTGTGGTCTGCCTTCCCAGGCTGGTCTGTGTCTCAGCCACATCTGAAACTTCAACCCTCAGATCGTCAATATCCCCGCGGTATGTTGCATCCAGCTGGTCGATACGTTCTTCAGTGCTTCTGTTGCGTTCTGCCAGACGCTCCAGCCTTGACGGGTCGCCCGGATACATAACCTGGGCAGGAGGGGCCCAGTCCATAGACCTGGTATTACGGCCAAGCCTTATGGTGATCCCCACCCCGGTATAGTTATACATATCGCGGCTGCTGCCTGTAACCTCATAAATATCGAGTCTGTCAGTATTGATATATCTGAAAGTTGACTCTATACCAATGTCAATCCTCTCAGACACCCTGAAGTTCATGCCAAGTCCAAACGGAATAACAAGGTGACGGCTAAGGCCTTCCTCCTGAATAACATTACCCGTTGAGTAATCCATCAGCTCGGTCTCATAACCAATTAAACCGGCACCCAATATGCTGTAAAAACTGAACCACTCATTTGAACTCCTGTGCGGTGCGAAAAGCCCGCTCAAACTTACCCTGGCATTCAGGCTTCCTTCCATTATACGGGAGTCAAACTGCAGGTCAGCCTCCTGGTCAATGCCTTTGAGATTGCCATACAGAAAGTTTGTCTGCAGGGTAAACACCGGAGAGATATGGTAGTTGAGCCTGAACTCCCCTCCGAATGCCAGTTCGTCTGAATGAGGCATAATCTCGCTGTCCTTGATATCGGTAAAAGATGTCATCAACCCGCCGCTGAAACCAAATGAGAACCTGTTGTACTCCTGCTCAGCTGCTATGTCAGATACCAGGTCATTATCATCCATGGCTATAACGGTAAATGGCAGTAGAACAGATATCAGCAGCAAGGCAAAAGGTGCTGATATTAACTTATAAGTATTCATTGCAGTATGTTTTGTATATACCTTTTCTTTATCCGGTTATACTCATAACCGGCCCAAAGGTTACATTCTTGCAGGGTTTTTGGGTATATTATCAGAACAACCCCGTGATATTGCCGTCATTGTCAATATTGATCTTTTCGGCCGAGGGTGCTGAAGGAAGACCGGGCATTCGCATAATGGTACCCGCAATCGGTACCAGGAAGCCAGCCCCTGCCGCAACTTCAAATTCCCTGATCTTTATTGCGAAATTTTTAGGCAAGCCCCGTTTGGAAGGCACATCCGACAGGGATTTCTGTGTTTTGGCTATACACACAGGCAATTTGTCCAAACCGATCTTTTCAAACTGCTCTATCTGCGATCTGGCCTTCACGGTATACTCAACATTTTCGGCACCATAAAGCTTAGTTGCAATTGTGCTTATCTTCTTCTCTATACCCCAGCTGAAATCATAAATTGGCTCAAAGCATGTCTTGCAACTCTCAGCTGCATCCCTGACCATTTCGGCAAGTGCAACGGCACCCTTGCCACCCTTTTCCCAGCCTTCATATACCGCAACCCTTACACCCAGCTCTTTGCAGCGTTTTATGACTATCTCAATTTCTTGATCAGTATCGGTATAGAACTTGTTTATTGCAACAACGGGGTCAAGCCTGAAGTGCTTAATATTCTCAATATGTTTCTCAAGGTTGGCAAGCCCCTTTGTTACAGCTTCCTTGTCTGGCTTCTTGAGATCGGCCATTTTGGCTCCTCCATGGTATTTAAGGGCCCTTATGGTGGCAACTATTACCGAGGCATTCGGTGTCAAACCACCATACTGGCACTTGATATCCAGGAATTTCTCAGCACCAAGTTCCGAGGCAAAACCAGCCTCGGTAACCACATAATCTGAAAGTGTCAGCCCCATTTTAGTTCCAATGAGGGTGTTTGTACCCTGTGCGATATTGGCAAACGGCCCCCCGTGGACTATCGCCGGATTTCCCTCAAGTGTCTGGACCAGGTTAGGCATAATCGCATACTTCATAAGGGCAGTCATTGCTCCCTGTGCATTGATCTCCCTTGCGTAAACCGGCTCGTCATCATAAGTGAAGCCAACAAGTATGTTCCCGAATTTTTCCTTCAGATCCTCAATATCTTTGGCCAGGCACAAAGCTGCCATTACTTCTGAGGCAGCAGTAATGTCAAAACCCGTTTCCCTCGGAATTCCCTGGGTGGGGCCCCCGAGACCAATTACTATATTCCTTAAGGCCCTGTCGTTCATATCGACAACCCGTTTCCATGCAATTTTCCTCGGATCCAGGTTAAGACTATTGTTCTTGCTCTGCAGATGATTGTCGATCAGTGCCGACAGCAGGTTATGCGCCTTTTCAATCGCAGCAATATCGCCCGTAAAATGCAGGTTTATATCTTCCATGGGGATCACCTGGGCATGACCACCTCCTGCCGCACCACCCTTTATACCAAAAACCGGCCCGAGGGAGGGTTCACGTATAACAACGGTTGACCTTACGCCCAGGCGGTTAAGTCCTTCCGAAAGACCTATTGATGTTGTGGTCTTACCCTCACCTGCAGGGGTCGGGGTCATTGCCGTAACCAGTATTAGCTTTTTCTTCTTTACCTCATTATCGTCAATTATCCTGAGGGGCAGTTTGGCCATATACTTACCATAGAGATAAAGGTCATTCTCATTTAATCCAAGTTTTGCGGCTATTTCTGTTATCGGACGCATGTCTGCAGACTTGGCAATCTCAAGATCGGTTTTCATATTTTAAGGGTTTTTTGTTTATATATAATTCTAAACCAATGATATTGCAGTTTTGTTTATATTTTTTTGGGGTTTGGCTACATGAAAATATCAACTCCGACCCTGAAAAACGGGTTATCCATGTAAACATGGCTGTTTTCATTCAGGTTGTATAACAAAAGGAGGTTAAGTGTCAACCGGTCTGACATTCTAATACCATATCCTGCCCCAATGAAATAATTGTTTTCACTGATTGTGGTGCGGTCATCAGGATCTGATCCCGGGTCAAAGTCAAATGGAGAGAGCCTGGTTTTCAGCCTTAACCTCTCGTATTCAGTGTGGACGAACAAACCGGAATAAACATTGAAACGTGCAAATGCACTTGCACCGTAAACATGCGAAGAGTAAGAGGTTCCCATCAGGTTATCATTAGTATACTGGTAAATACCCCCTGCTCCTGCCGATATATTGTTTGTTATAAGATACCCTGCATGAAGGTTGAGACTGACCGCTGTAAATGTGCCGAATTGAAGACCAACAAAGCCACCGACGAAGAATCGCTCACGGACTGTCATATCACTTACATCCCTGTCGGATGAATTAAGTACAAGTGGCCCTGCAAGGGCCTCTCCGGCATGTAATAAAACAAGGGCCAGTACAACTGCAGGTATCCTGACGATTTTATTCACTTTCACCTTAATATTGTTTTTATTGTCACCTTTTTTGACTTAGAAATCAAACCCGCTTGCCTCGGCCATTGCCTTTGCCTTTAACAGGCATTCTTCATATTCCCGTTCAGGATCCGAGCCAATTGTGATTGCACTTCCAGCCATAAACGAAAGATAATTGTTTTTTTTGTTATAAAGAATACTTCTTATTACAACATTCAGGTCAAAATCCTTTTCCGGGCTTATATAACCGACAGATCCTGAATACAGCCCCCGGCAGGTATCTTCATAAAGATCAATCAGTTTCATGGCGCTGTGTTTGGGGGCACCTGTCATGGATCCCATGGGAAACGCATTTTTTATTGCATCAATGAAGTCGTGCTCCGGCCCCAGTGTGGAAGTAACTGTAGATATCATATGGTTCAGCTGCCTGAAGGAATATATGCCAAACAACTCCTCGACTTTCACGCTGTCTTTTTGGGCTGTTCGCGCAAGATCATTCCTTACAAGGTCTACGATCATCACATTCTCGCTTCTCTCCTTGGGATCATTATAGAGTTTTTCCCTGAGCAGTTTGTCTTCGGCGTGGTCCTTGCCCCTGGGCCCTGTTCCCTTGACCGGCTGGGATATTATCCCGTTTCCTGTCTTTTTCAAAAAGCGTTCCGGGCTGGCGCTCACAAGGTATTTGTCACTCAACTTATAAAAGCATGAGAACGGGGGTAGTGAGATGTCATTAAGCTTTTGATACATCATTAGCGGATCTGCAGATGCATGTTCAGAAAAAAACTCAATGCAGTAGTTCATCTCATAAATATCTCCGGCCTGAATATGCGCCCTGATATCTCTGACCCGGTCAATGTATTTTTTTCTATTCACCCTTTGCCTGATTTTGCCACCATGCTTATGATGGCTGCCGCCAGCATTCTCAACTATCCCGGAAATATCGCCAAATACACCTTCCGGTGATGGCCATTCACCCTCACCAACAAGTGAACCTATCATTATCTCATATTTACCCATTGGATATATCAGGATGCCTGGACTGAAAAAATGACAAAGAGGCATGCCAATATAGTCGGGGTTTTTTGAGCTAAGCCTCTCAAGCTGATTCTTCAGCTCATAGCTGAAAAAGCCAAACATCCAATCATTGCAGGAGTTGCTGAACTCACGGAGTTCTTCGAATACCTTCCCGCCTGTACCCCTGTATTCAGGGCCTGAGCCTATGCCGAGTATCCAGGGCAGCCTTGTATATTTGTCGTTTCTGTAACCGTTTGAGTTCAGCAAAACAACGGTATCTGCAATTCCATCAGCCCACCGTAGCCACCCGGGCAACAGCTCCACCACAGGCTTTTGTGTTTTAAATGCTTTAAAGACCCTTGCTGTCATACTTTTACAAAGATACTTTAATGAAGTTTTGCTTTGATCCTATAAATATAAATTTTACATTTGAATAACTTACATGCATCATTCACCAAAACTGTTAAGGAGGCCTTAAAATGAGCATATTAGAAAAAAAAATTGCAGCAATAACTGCCGGCCTTATACTTATCGCCGGGATTGTCCTCAGTGCTTCAGCACAGTATACAGATCCCAGGGCTGCTGAAATAATCGAAACAGCCTGGCAGGAGTATGAAAAGTCGATTGAGAACATAGATGACTATGTGGTTGAAACAGACCTTTTTACCATTTATTACAATAAGGCCTACGACAATGGCAGACCCTACTTCACCGCACGCACCGAAACAGATATTTTCGGCGGGTTTGAGTCTACAACAACTGCTTCTGATGCAGACCTTTTCACCCCTGAAACCTATGATAAGCTTAAACAGAATGCAAGGTACGAGGGCAGGGATGAGGTTGACGGACATGAGGTACACGTTTTGTTCGTCGAAAGGATTGAAGGCATGTTCCCGGATGCTGAGGATGTACTTGAAGAGGGTCTGGAGCAAATGAGGATATATATTGATGCAGACAACTGGGTAATAAGGCAGATGTCATATATGGCTGAAGCTGAAACAGAAACCGGTGAAGTAAGGCAGGTAGAGCCGGTTATCATGTTCAGGGATTACCGCAACATTGATGGAATGATGGTTGCTTTCGAAACAACAACCGTTGTTACAGGTCTCAGTGCCTCCATGACCGAGGAGGAGAGAAGAGATGCAGAAGAGAGCCTCAGGGAGATGGAAAGGGAGCTTGAACAGATGTCTGACCAGGAAAGGAGAATGGTGGAGCGCATTATGGGCAACAGGATGGAGAGTTTCAGGGAGATGCTTATGGAGGACAGGTTTGAGTTTACCGTCAGGGTAAATGAGGTAAGGGTCAATACAGGTCTCGACTAGTAAGCCTATCTGCCAAACCGACTGATTATTCCGCCGGCCCACGCATTCAGCTCTGGTGACACCCTAATAAGCCATACCGGTACAATAAATAGCACCAATGCTGTTACGGACCTCAGCAAAATATCCGCATACACCACAGGCAGCTTTGCCGTCAGCCCTGAAACAAACATTATCGCAGCCATAAGCAGAATAACCACCAGATGAACCCCCCTGAACGGCTGGATATTGAAGTGATAACGTATAAAGATCACTCTCAGGAAGTTAAACAAAACAAGGCAGAGCATGCTTGAAAAAGCAGCCCCTTCAATGCCCCATAGCGGAATAAACTGTAGGTTGGTAATGAATACCAAACCAGCCATTGCGATTGTAAACAGCAGATCAAAACGGTATTTGCGTGAAGTTGTCAGTATGGTTGAGTTAAGGCCTGAACTCATATCAAAAAGCTTACCCGCACCCAAAAGAAGGAATACATATCTGCCCTCCTGATAGCCTGCAGGCATGAAATAATACACTGAATCCAGGTTTACCCAAAGCAGCATGAAAATACTGGCTCCTACAACAAGATTGCCTGAAGTGGCCTTTGCATATATATCCTGCATCTTGTCCATATCCTTCGACTTCCATATTGATGCAACCATTGGTGCGGCAACCTTTACCATTGACCTGTAGGGTATCAGCATAACAGAGGTCAAAAAGACCATGGTTGTATATACTCCGGCTGCCCCAAGATCAAGCATTCCTGCTACCATAAGGGAGTCAAGGCTCACCAGCAGGAATCCGCTGAGATTGTTCATCAGTAAAAACAGGCCATAAACTATCATGATCCTGCCAAGACGCCTGAATAGAGGGGGAATATAAAATGTGAACCCGGCAAGACCACGGGATACGCTGTATATTATCAGAAGAGTTGCAGGAACGCAGTATGCACCAACGTATAATGACACAAATGCACCGAAGCCAATAACTCCAAGAGCATAAAGGCTGACCGCGATGGTTACGGAAAGCCTCAGAATGAGCTCATGGGCCACTGTGGGCAGGATATTCCTGTAGAGGCACCGCAGATATGACTCAAAGATGTTGTAAAACAGTGTGGCCAGAGCCATTGGCACAATGTATACTGCATACTCGACAAGCAGTGGGCTGGAATCAACATACAGGCCGGCCAGAGGTCTCCTTACCAGAACAAACAAAATGGTAATGACAGTAAACCCTCCGAGTATAATTGCCATCACTCCAGTCAGGAATCCATGTTGATTCTTACGTAAGTCACTGAAAAACGGAAAGAACCTGAGGATAATATTTCTACCGCCAAGGGCAGATAACTGAGCGTATATTAGCGAAACCGTCACCATAAGGTTGACAAGGCCCACCTCTTCTGATTCAAGGAAATTAGTAAACAGAAAGATCTTATTAAGGTAGCCTATAGCGGCACCTGCATACGATATAATGCTCACCCTCAGGCTATCGCGCTGAATAATGCCCATAAACTTTCCTAGTTAGCATTATTATATATACCAACCAGCCTCCCGGCATCCTTTTCCCACATATAGTTATCCTTAACAGATCTGTGCCCCCTCAGACCCATCTCAATGAGTTCTTCATACCCGGATGACAAATCAGATAACAGGCCGGCAAGATCACCCGAACTACCTGAACTATATATTTTTCCGCATCCGCTGTTTTCGATGATTCTTTTTAGCGGAAGACAATCGGAGGCCACGACCGTCTTGCGGGCATACATATACTGAAACAGCTTATGTGGGACCGTATAGTCGGTATGTTCGCTTTTTAAGTGCGGGATAAGGCATATATCAGCCCTGCCCATAAGCTCGTTCATCTTTTCAAACGCAAGCCAGCCCGTAAAATGAACCTGATCCCCAACTTCTTTATTACGGGCGATTTCCCTCAACCTCCCGATATACTTCCCCTCACCGGCTATAAATAACCTGACGGGCCTTATGGTCTTCACCTCAGGCAATGCCATGATAACATCCTGAAGGCCTCGATGCCGGTTGATACCACCAGCATATAAAAGGGTAAAAAAGGAGGGGTCCGGTGATAGCCCTGGCATTACGAAGCTGTTGCCGTTCAGGGTGTTTGAAACAACTGTGATCTTATTCCCTTCAATGCCAAGACCGGTAAGCCGTGCCCGGGCCTCTTCGACAACTACAATGATCTCATCTGCAAGGCTGCACATATCCACTTCATACTTTCTCCACTGCCGGTCAGACGATAACAGCCTTCCCGGAAGGGTGCTGGTATGATCAGATACATTCAAAAGGGCAGGCCAGTTCTCGTGCAGGTCAAGGACAAATCTAATTCCCTTTTCCCTTTTTAACTCCCCGCCGATAAGAGCCAGGGGCAGATCATGGATATGAACCGCATCATAGGTATTATCCCTGCACAGATCGAAAACAAAACTTCTCCAGAATGTAAAATAAAACGGGAAACGAAGGCAACCTACGCTTGATTTATAAATGAAAGTTCCTATAGGTTTTCTGAAAACCCTTGCCTTACTGAAGGTATCAACCGCCTGCCTTCCCTTTCTTGTATAACAGGCAATATCAACCTGATGTCCAGCCCCTGTAAGTGCCTCCACCTGGTTTTCAACCCTGATATCGGGAGGGAACTCACGGTCGAGAACCATCAGTATTTTCATGTGATCCCGGGTCTTCTGGTCGTTATATCTCCCAGGTGTCGCCTGAACGCAGGAGATCATTAACCGACTTTATATCGGATGTTTTCTTTGCCGTTTCAATCTGCCTTTCTGAAAGATCGTCATAGCTTTCGCTGGGAGCTGCCCTTATAACCCCCATAGCAACAGGGTAATCAGGGGCCTTCATCCATCCGAGCATACGCTGTATTCCTGGATTGCTCGAATACATATCGTGTACGATAAGGTCATCCTCAGTTATTCCGTTCTTCCCAATCTCAACTACCTCCAGGCTGGTGCCCCTGAGAACAATACCCTTGTTTCTTTCTTTGCCAAAGATCACCGGTTCTCCGTGCCTGAGTATTACCTGACGGTCTTCGCGGGTTTCGCGGTTGGTAACCATGTCATGGATCTTGTCGGCAAATATTATACAGTTCTGGAGTATCTCCACAACCGCAGTACCATTGTGTTTGGCTGCTTCATAAAGCACTTCGGTCATCAGCTTTACATTGTTGTCGGGAACTCTTGCAAAGAATGTCCCCTGTGCGCCCATTACAAGACCTGAAACTGTAAATGGGGGCTCTATTGTACCATGCGGGGAGGTTTTGGTTACTGCCCCCATTGGGGTTGTAGGCGAAAACTGCCCCTTGGTAAGGCCGTATATACGGTTGTTGAACAACAGAACATTGATGTCTATATTACGGCGAAGGACATGAATGAAGTGGTTCCCTCCAATTGCCATTGAGTCGCCATCGCCGGTTGCAACCCACACACTCAGTCCGGGATTGGCTACCTTCAGACCGCTTGCGATAGCAGCAGCACGGCCATGTATACCATGGAATCCAAAAGTATCAACATAATAGGGGAAGCGGGAAGAACACCCGATACCGGATACCATTGCAAAGTTCTCCTTTTTATAGCCTATTTTCGGAAAAACATTGCTTACAGCGGCAAGGATGGCATGCGCACCGCAACCCGGGCACCATTTAACCATCTGGTCGCTTACAAAATCCTGTTTGCTGAGTTCTACCGGCGACTTTTCTACCTTATTGTAACTGATCATTTCTATTCCTCCAATATTTTTGTGAATTCATCGGTAAGCTCCTGAACATGGAATGGCAGCCCCTGCACCTTGTTAAACTGATAATAGGGGATCTCAGGGAATATCATGCGCAGATAGTTTACAAACTGCCCGTTATTTAGTTCACATACAACTATTTTCTTGAAGCCTGACAATACCTCCCTGGTATTCCTGGGCAATGGCTTGATAAAATTAAACTGGACATGACTCACACTGTGCCCTTCATCTTGCATACGGTTCACTGCAGAGGTAAGCGCTCCTTCAGTACCTCCCCAGCCCACAACAAGCAGATCACCCTCTTGCTCACCATTTACCTCTAGAAGGGGCAGGTAGTCGGCTATGCGGGCAATTTTCTCCTCCCTTATATTGACCATCAGCTGATGATTTAAAGGGTCAGTTGAAACATTTCCGTCAATATTTGTCTTTTCAAGTCCTCCGACCCGGTGGCGCAACCCCTCTACTCCGGGAGCCGCCCACTTACGGACAAGGGTCTTCTCATCCCTGCGGTATGGCTTGTACTTAGGATCGTTGGGATCGGCCATTGGAGGTTTGATGGCAGGCAGATCGCTGACATCAGGTATCCTGAAAAGCTCCGAACCAAATCCAAGGTATCCGTCAGTAAGCAGTATAACCGGACACATATGCTCCATTGCATATTTGGATGCAAGATAGGCATAGTAGAAGCAGTTTGCCGGGCTCGAAGATGCAAGAACCATTAAAGGACTCTCTCCATTACGCCCAAAAAGGGCCTGCATAAGATCCGACTGTTCGCTCTTTGTGGGCATTCCGGTTGACGGGCCCGCTCTCTGAACGTTTACTATTACCAGCGGCAGCTCTGTAATGACAGCCAGCCCGAGTGCTTCACTCTTAAGCGACAACCCTGGTCCTGAAGTGGTTGTAACGCCCATCAGGCCACCAAAGCTTGCCCCTATCGCCGAACAGATACCTGCTATTTCGTCCTCGGCCTGAAAGACCTTGGCCCCTAAAGACTTGTGCTTCGACAGCTCCATAAGTATTTCAGTAGCCGGTGTAATCGGATAGGAACCAAGGAACAATGTACGGCCACTGCGCTCAGATGCTGCCAGCAGCCCCCATGCAGTTGCAACGTTTCCGGTAATGTTACGGTACAGTCCTTTTTCAAGCGGAGCTGGCTCAACCCTGAAGGTCTCACTGATAGTTTCAGTAGTTTCGCCAAAGTTATAACCAGCCTTAAGTGCAGTCTGGTTTGCATTTATTACCTTGGGCTTGTCCTTGAATTTTTTACCGATAAAGTTTAATGGTAATTCCAGGTCGCGCTCGAAAAGATAAAACAGCATTCCGAGCACAAACATATTCTTTGTCCTTTCTGCAATCCTCTTGTCAACACCAAGTTCGCTAAGGGCCTCTTTCGTAAGATCCGTAACCGGGGCACTGATAACCTGATATCCAGCAAGGGAACCATCATCCAGTGGATTTTCGGTATAACCTGCTTTCTCAATTGCTTTCTCATCAAATGTTGAAGAGTCGATTACAAGCGTCGCCCCGGGCTTCGCCCATTTCAGGTTGGCCTTGAGTGAGGCCGGGTTCATTGCTACAAGTACATCGCACATGTCACCAGGGGTATATATCTTCCTTTTGCCCATATGCATCTGAAATCCACTGACACCGGCAATGGTGTTGTGCGGTGCACGGATCTCAGCCGGAAAATCGGGGAAAGTTGCAAGGTCATTACCTGCCAGTGCTGCAACATCTGAGAACAAAGTCCCTGTAAGCTGCATGCCGTCGCCTGAATCACCAACAAATTTTACCACGACATCTTCCAGTTCCCGCACAGCATTTTTTTGTACCATAACGATCTGTAAGTTTTAGTAGAGATGGAGAAATATTTAATTCGTTGCGAAGTTATAGTTAAAAAACATATTGCCTCCAAAGTTCCTAACTTTTTTTGTAACAGGAAAGAATAGATGCGCATTTTGCGGATCAGCGGTTTTATTTAAATCAATTACAAATTGATATGACTCAGGCAAAAAAGCATGTTGTGTTCGATTAAAGGAATTATATTTGCAGTGGAATTAACCATTTTTAGAAACCATAAAAATCGTATAGAGATGGCTTATGTAATTAATGAAGATTGCACTGCATGTGGCAGCTGCATTGATGAATGCCCCGTGGATGCTATTTCTGAAGGTGATATCTATAAAATTGATCCTGACGTATGTACAGACTGCGGTGCTTGTGCAGATGTTTGCCCGGTAGAAGCAATTCACCCGGAATAGGGCCTTCTGGCCGGCTTCATATGGTCAGCTTATAGGTTTGCCCGTATCAAAGTGTACGGGCTTTTTTTATGTCCATTTTTGAACTATTTTTGCTTCTCATTAAAAACGGAAAATCTCCTTGTCTGACAATAAAGGCAAATATCCTGAACCTCCTGATGGGACCATGACCTTTTGGAGTCATCTGGAAGAATTGCGCGGACACCTGATTCGCTCGGCAGTGGCAGTTTTTGCTTTTGCCGCAATAGCCTTTATATCAAAAGATTTTTTATTTAACAAAATAATCCTGGCCCCAAAAGAGCCATACTTTTTGACAAACAGGGCCTTCTGCTGGCTTTCTGACCAGCTTTCAATACCGGCGCTCTGTATAAATGCAGATCCCGTCCAGCTCATAAACATTGAGCTGGCAGGGCAGTTCACAACGCATATTCTTGTATCCCTCATAGCCGGGATAATTGTATCAGTTCCTTATATAGTCTGGGAAGTCTGGCGTTTTATCGGGCCGGGACTGAAACCCAGGGAAAAGGCAAACTCAAGGGGTGCAGTAGTTGTAATATCCGGGCTCTTTCTTCTGGGGGTGGTTTTCGCATACTTTCTGATAGTGCCCCTGTCTATAAACTTCCTGGGGTCCTATCAGGTCAGTGGTCTTGTTGCTAACCAGATAGCGCTGCGATCCTTTATAACCACAGTCACGACCATAACATTTGCAGCAGGGTTACTTTTCGAGTTGCCGGTATTCGTATTCTTCCTAAGCAAGGCGGGGATAGTTACACCAGAGGCATTACGCAGGCAGCGTAAACTAGCCTTTGTCATAATTATTGCACTTGCAGCCCTTATCACGCCACCTGACATATTCAGCCAGATAATGGTAGGTATACCCCTGTTCGGCCTCTATGAGGTAAGCATACGCATTTCACGCAAAGTAGCTGAAAAGGAAGAGGCTGCAAGCGAGTAAGAATCAATAGCACCGGATATTAAACCTTTAGGCATTATTCATTGTTAAGCTCATAAAGGCGCCAGGCCGTTACCAGTTTGTAAATCAAAAACATATTATATTATGAATAACGCACAGTTCTATTATTCCCGTCCTGAAAATGAAAAGGTATTGCCTTACACGAAAGGAACAGCTGAAAGAGAGGCCCTTGAGGCCGAACTTGAGAGGCAAAGCAGTATTCAGGTTGAGATACCGCTTATCATAGGAGGCCTAGAGGTTAAAACAGGCAATACCGGCAAGGTTGTAATGCCGCATAACCACAAGCATGTACTTGCGGTCTACCATAAAGCCGGGGAAAAAGAGGTGAAGATGGCAATTGAGGCAGCGATGAAGGCTCATCAACAGTGGGCTGAGATGTCATGGGTGGAAAGGGTTTCAATAACACTGAAGATAGCAGAACTGATAGCCACCAAGCACAGATACCTGATGAACGCCTCAACCATGCTGGGACAGGGCAAGAATGCCTACCAGGCCGAAATAGAAGCTGTTGCAGAAGCCATTGATTTCCTTCGTTTCAATGCACATTATGTCTCTGAAATATACGACGACCAGCCACACTCCGAAAGGGGCAACCTGAACAGGATTGAATACCGGCCCCTGGAGGGCTTCGTATTTGCAGTGAGTCCTTTTAACTTCACCGCAATTGCATCCAATCTGTCGCTTGCACCTGTCGTGCTGGGCAACACGGCTGTCTGGAAGCCCGCTTCCACTGCACTGCTGTCAAATTATTACCTTATGAGAATATTCAGGGAGGCGGGCCTGCCCGACGGAGTAATAAACTTCCTTCCCGGAAGCGGAAGCCAGATAGGTGATATTGTTCTAAAACACAAGGATCTCGGCGGGGTGCATTTTACAGGTTCCAACAACACCTTCAATCATATCTGGAAAACAGTTGCCGAAAACCTTGAAAACTACCGTTCTTATCCTCGTGTAGTTGGAGAAACCGGCGGGAAGGACTTTGTTGTGGTTCATCCTTCAGCAGATGTTGAGGAGGTTTCAACAGCACTTGTAGGAGGTGCTTTTGAGTACCAGGGGCAGAAATGTTCGGCTGCATCCAGGGCATATATACCCGCATCCCTGTGGCCTGACATAAAAAAAAGCATGGGGAACAACATATCCCTGATTAAAAAAGGAGATGTCAGGAATTTCTGCAACTTCGTAAATGCAGTAATCGACGAGGGGGCCTTCGACAAGATCATGGGCTACATAGACAAGGCCCGCGACTCGGACGAGGCGGAGATAGTATTCGGGGGCAGTGGTGATAAGTCAGACGGATATTTCATTGACCCTACGGTCATACTTACATCCAACCCTCACTTTATTACAATGGAAGAGGAGATCTTCGGGCCTGTCCTTACAATATACATTTACGAAGATGAAGACTTTGAACAGACACTTGAACTGTGCGACCAGACTTCACCTTACGGACTAACCGGGGCAATTTTCTCCAAAGACCGCCGTGCAACCATAAAGGCCTGCCAGGTTCTTCGCTATGCGGCAGGCAACTTTTACTTCAACGACAAACCTACCGGAGCGGTTGTAGGCCAGCAACCATTCGGAGGGGCAAGGATGTCAGGGACCAACGACAAGGCAGGCAGCTACCTTAACCTGCTGAGGTGGATCAATCCCCGTTCAGTCAAGGATACCTTTAACCCGCCGGTTGATTTCAGGTATCAGTTCATGCAGGAGGAAAAATGCTACAAGGAGAAGATCTGACAATTTATGGCAGGCTCATCTCACCCCTGAGTGGCTTCTCGAAATATTTTCTAAGTCTATGACCGGAGTAGCCATTGCCCATAAGATACATCAGCTTGGTTACGGCTGCTTCGGTTGTCATGTCATGTCCGCTGATAACTCCGGCCTTCTCAAGCCATTTACCTGTCTCATACTGGCTCTGTATTACCGCACCGCCCCTGCACTGGCTTATATTGCAGATCATAAGCCCGCGTTCAATGGCCCCTGTTATCTCATCCATGAACCACTTGCTGGTCGGAGCATTTCCTGAACCGTAACTCTCCAGTACAGCGGCCCTTAGACCATCAATGGACAGAACAGAAGAAACAACTTTACGGCTTATACCGGGAAAGATCTTCAGTATTGCAATATTTGTGTCGAGGCCTGTAAATATCCTGAACTCCTGTTCAGTGGCCTTTTGTATGGCGGCTTCATTATATTTTATATGAACCCCGGCCTCGGCAAGTACAGGATAATTGACCGACCTGAAAGCCTCGAAGTGTTCGGCGTTGAACTTGTGGGTTCTGTTGCCTCGATAGAGCTGGTACTCAAAATATATGCATACCTCGGGCACAACGGCAAACCCGTTTTTGCTTGCCGCAGCGATCTCAACAGAGGTAATAAAGTTCTCCTTACCGTCTGTCCTTATCTTTCCTATGGGCAGTTGCGACCCGGTAAGCACAACCGGCTTCGAAAGGTTTTCAAGCATAAAGCTGAGGGCAGATGCCGTATAGGCCATTGTATCAGACCCGTGCAGTATCACAAATCCGTCATAGGAGTCATAACGGGATTCTATAATCCTGGCGATCCTTACCCATATACCGGGCTCCATGTTCGAAGAATCAATTATGGGGTCAAAGGATATGCTGTCGATCTGGTAGTTGAATTTTTTAATCTCCGGTATCTGATCAGTCAGGTGTTCGAAATCAAATGGGTTAAGCACACCGGTCACGGAGTCTTCAACCATTCCAATGGTACCACCGGTGTATATAATCAGAATACGGGGGCTTTTTTCCATATCAGGAATTTGTTTAATAACTGAAAAAAAGGCGCGAGGCATTTGCTGTGGTCACCCGGGCGACCTCTTCGGCATCCATTCCCTTAATATCTCCTACCCTGCCTGCAATAAATTTCAAATATGAACTTTCGTTCCTTTTACCTCTTTTGGGATGGGGCGCAAGAAAGGGGGCGTCGGTCTCAAGAACTATATGCTCCAGGCCTGTGCTCCCGACAACTTCGGGCATCTGGCTGTTGGAATAGGTCACCACTCCGCCTATCCCCAGCATGAACCCGAGATCTATGGCCTTTTCAGCCTCTTCAACCCCTCCCGGGAAACAGTGAAAGACACCTCTTAAGCCTTTATTCCGGTATTTTTCAAGCACCCCGAATATTTCACCGAGTGAATTGCGGGAATGCAGTACCAGAGGCAGATCATACTTTATTGCCCACTGAATATGCCTTTCAAGTGATTTTATCTGCTGCTCAAGATATGCAGTATCCCAGTAAAGGTCAATCCCGGTCTCCCCCACTGCAACGAAATTCTCCTTTTCAAACCAGCCTTCTATTATTTCCAGCTCAGTATCATACGACTCCCCCACCGAGGTAGGGTGCAGGCCCATCATTGGGAGGCACAAGCCGGGGTATTCCCCGGCAACCCGGAGCATAGGGCCTGCGGTATGACTGTCAATATTGGGCATCAGCATGTGCCTGACACCCTCTTGCTTTGCCCTTGACACAACTTCCTGCCTGTCACTATCAAACTGCGAAAGATACAGATGTGTGTGCGTATCTGTAAGATTCATTTTACTATTTTAGCACCTTAAGTTCTTTCCCTACTTTTATGAAAGCCTCAACGCACTGGTCAAGATGGCCGGTTTCGTGGGCTGCAGAGACCTGCACCCTTATGCGGGCCTGACCCTTGGGTACAACAGGATAATAGAACCCTATCACGTAAATACCCTCATCGAGCAACCTGGCCGCAAATTCCTGCGAAAGCGGTGCATCATATAACATTACGGCAACTATTGCCGACTGGGTCGGTTTAAGGTCAAAGCCGGCATTCTTCATCTTGTCCATGAAGTATTCTGTATTGCGGTGAAGCTTGTCCTGTAGGTCATGTGTTTCTGACATCATATCAAACATCCTGATACCTGCATTCACAACTGATGGGGGCAGCGAGTTGGAAAAAAGATAGGGCCTGGATCGCTGGCGCAGCAATTCGATTATCTCCCTGCGTCCGGTGGTAAATCCTCCTATCGCACCCCCGAATGCCTTACCCAGGGTTCCGGTTATTATATCAACATCACCCCTTATGTTGTAAAGCTCGGTAACTCCCCTGCCGGTTTCACCTACAACACCGGCTGAATGGCATTCGTCTACCATTACCATTGCATCATACTTCCTGGCAAGTTCAACAATTTTGTCCATTGGAGCGGCATTTCCGTCCATTGAGAAAACACCATCGGTTACAATTACACGGAACCTCTGTGCCTGCGCTTCCCGGAGCTTTGCCTCCAGGTCTTCCATATCAGCATTATTATACCTGTAACGTGCAGCCTTGCAAAGCCTTACTCCATCAATTATAGATGCATGGTTAAGGGAATCGGAAATTATTGCGTCCTCTCCTGTAAGAAGTGGTTCAAAAACACCACCGTTTGCATCGAAACATGCTGCATAAAGTATGGTGTCCTCAGTCCCGAAGAAATCCGCAATCTTCTTTTCAAGAGCCTTGTGCAGATCCTGTGTACCGCATATGAACCTTACCGAAGACATGCCGAACCCCCTTGAGTCCATCCCCTCCTTTGCCGCTTTTATGAGTTCAGGGTGGTTGGAAAGACCCAGATAATTGTTGGCACAGAAGTTCAGTACCTCCTGACCTGACTCCACCTTTATTTTCGCATCCTGCGGAGTTACTATTATCCTCTCCTCCTTGTAAAGACCGGCCTCCCGGATCTCTTTCAGCTCCTTTTGAAGATGTTCCTTTATTTTTCCGTACATACTGAATTAGGTTTAAATTATTATTCAATTACTATTTATCATTGACAAAGATATTGTTTTTGACAGACAGATTATCACACCTTTGCGCACCTCCCTGGTTAAATATAGAAAAACGAATTAATTTTTCTATTTTTGCCAACACTGCTTCGAACCATAACAAATAAAAACCATAATAGTATAATGAAAAACATACTGGTAGTAGGATCAGCCGGACAGATCGGGTCAGAACTCACACTCGCCCTGCGTGACATTTACGGTGGCAGCAATGTAATTGCAGGGATAAGGAAAACAAAACCATCGGAACAGCTTCTGGAAACAGGCCCTTGCGAGGTAGTTGACGCCCTCGACAAACAGGGCCTTGTATCTGTGGTTGACAAGTACAAAATAGACGTCATAATAAACATGGCCGCCATTCTTTCGGGAACCGGGGAGAAAAACCCAATGCTTGCATGGGATGTAAACATGAACGGACTTATCAACATCCTCGAGCTCGCCCGTGAACGCAAAATGAAACAGGTACTCGTACCAAGTTCAATAGCTGTATTCGGACCGGGAACCCCTGCCGAGAGAACTCCCCAGGAAACCGTACTGAAGCCGACCACTATCTACGGTGTAACAAAGGTTGCAGGAGAACTTCTTGGCGACTACTATGTGAAAAAGTATGGTCTGGATGTAAGGGGTCTCAGGTATCCTGGAATTATAAGCCATGAAACCCTTCCAGGAGGCGGAACAACTGACTACGCCGTAGCGATCTATTATGAGGCTGTCAGGAAAAAGAAGTATACCTGCTTTGTAAAGGAGGATACCCGTTTGCCGATGATGTATATGCCTGATTGCCTGAAGGCGACCATTGACCTTATGCAGGCCGATTTCAAAAGCCTTAACAATCACTGCGACTACAATGTCGGTGCAATGGACTTTACCGTTAAGGATATGGCGGAATCCATCAAGAAGCATATCCCTGAATTCGAAATAACATACGAACCTGATTTTCGCCAGGAGATAGCTGATTCATGGCCCAACTCGGTCGACGACTCTTCAGCCCGCAATGACTGGGGATGGACGCCGGACTATGATCTGGATGCCATGACAGAGGACATGCTCACGGCCATCAGGAAAAAACATGAAAAGGGGTTGATATAGATGGATCAGTATGTAGTATCCGCGCGCAAGTACAGGCCGGCGACATTCGATATGGTTGTCGGACAGGCATCAATTACAAACACCCTGAAAAATGCCATAAAGACAAACCACCTGGCCCAGGCCTTTCTTTTTTGCGGGCCGAGGGGGGTTGGTAAAACTACTTGCGCCAGGATACTGGCCAAGACCATCAACTGTGAGAATATTGCCGAAAACATAGAAGCATGCGACAAATGTGAATCATGCCTCTCTTTTAACCAGTCGCATTCGTTTAATGTGCACGAACTTGATGCCGCCTCAAACAATACTGTTGACGGCATACGTGCACTTGTCGATCAGGTTCGCATACCTCCACAGCTTGGCAAGTATAAGGTTTACATTATTGATGAGGTGCATATGCTTTCACAGCAGGCATTCAATGCCTTTCTGAAAACACTGGAAGAACCGCCTGCATATGCAAAGTTCATCCTGGCTACCACCGAGAAACACAAAATCATCCCCACCATCCTTTCGCGCTGCCAGATATTCGATTTTGCAAGGATAACTGTTGAGGATATTGCAAAGCAGCTGGCCTGGGTTGCAGAAAAGGAGTCGGTGGATGCTGACCCAATGGCACTGCATACAATAAGCCAGAAGGCTGATGGTGCATTGCGGGATGCCCTCTCTATATTCGACCAGATAAACAGTTTTACCGGCAACAGGATTACCTATCAGGATGTCATTGAAAACCTCAACATACTCGATCATGATTACTATTTCAGGGTAATGGACCTGATCCTGGAAGAAAAGCCTTCCGATATACTTTTGCTGTCGGATGAAATCCTGCAGAAGGGATTTGACGGGGCAGATTTCATCACCGGATTTGGTACACATATCAGAAACCTGCTGGTATCCAAGGATCAGGCGACCCTGTCACTGATTGAGGGAAGCCATGATTTAAGAGAAAGATATAAGGTACAGGCTCAGAAGTGCCCGAAACATTTTCTGATGCAGGCCCTGGATATTAACAATAAAGCTGACATACAATACAAGGCAAGCACCAATAAGCGCCTGCTGCTGGAGCTGTCGCTGCTGCAAACCGCATCACTTGAAAAAAAAAAGCCCTGACGAAAGTATCAGAGGTACCGGAACAGCTCCTTCCTCCTGAGGGATCCACCCCCTATGACAAAAAAGCTGATGCCCCTCCCTCATCCGAACCGGTAAGGCCAGCCACAAGGAGCAATACAGAAAAAAGGGCAAAAGCATTGCCGGACGGCAGTTCCATAAGCAGGATCAGCCTTAAGATAAACGGGACTAAAGAAGATAACGGTGAGAAGGTGCGGGAAGAAGAGAATGGCCTGAAAAAGGCAAAAGAGAGTTTTTCTTACGAACAACTCCTGGATGCCTGGAAAGCAATAGCCGCTTCCTACAAGCAAGAGAGCCTTGCGCTGTTCATGGCCATGACAGGAGATAAACCCAAACTCTCAGGTGAACATCTTCTGATAATACGGGTTGATAACGCTATACAGCAGGATCTTGTCAGCGAAAAAAAACCGGAAATCCTTACCGGACTGCACAAGGCCCTTAAAAATAATTATATAGATATAAAAACAGAGATAAAGGAAAAAAGAGGCCGGAAAAAGGCATACCTGCCTGCAGAAAAACTAAGGGAACTGATAAACAAAAACCCGGATATAAAAAAGCTTAAAGATGAACTTGGGCTTGATCTGGAATATTAAAACATAAAAATATTTTACTTAAATTTGTCTGGTTTATCCTGTAATTAATCCGCAAATACCTGATTCATAAACAAAAAACAAACAAAATGAAAATCTTCATGAAATTCCTGATTCTATCCCTGCTGCTTGCGGCAGTTCTGTTGCCCCGCGCAATGGGCCAGAGAATAGAATTCACGGAGTACACACTCGACAATGGGTTGCATGTTATTCTCCATGCAGACAACACTACTCCCAACGTGGTTGTAAATATCATGTACCATGTTGGTGCAAAGAATGAATTTGAAGAGCGCACCGGTTTCGCCCACTTTTTCGAGCATCTGATGTTCGAGGGTACAGAACATATCGGTCGCGGTGAATTTGCAGAAATAGTGGAAGAGGCCGGGGGATCGCTAAATGCATACACCAGTTTCGATGTAACCAACTATTTCGTTCTCCTTCCATCAAACCAGCTTGAGCTGGGGCTCTGGCTTGAATCCGAGAGGCTGCTGCATCCGGTTATAGACTCGATAGGGATTGCCACACAGAAGAACGTTGTTACCGAGGAGATGAAACAGACCCGCGATAACCAGCCATACGGCAGGATACTCACTGAAACCATAAAGCGTGCCTATACGGTACACCCCTATCAGACTGACGTTCTCGGCAAGGATGAACATATCCGTAACGCCACCTATGAAGACATTACCTATTTCCACGATATGTTCTATGTGCCTGACAACGCAGTACTTGTTATTACAGGTGATATTGACATTAATGAGACCAGGGGCCTGGTTGAAAAATATTTCGGTGATATACCAAGCGGAGAACATGAACTATACAGGCCGGATGTTACAGAACCACTGCGCACGGAAGAGTTGCGCGACACTGTTTACGACAATATACAGCTTCCTGCGCTGATTCAGGCATTTCACATCCCTGCACAGGGTACAGAAGACTACTATGCGATTGAGATGCTCGGAAGGCTTCTTTCGGGAGGGGAGAGCAGCCGCCTTAACAGAAGGCTGGTAATCGAGGAGCAGACTGCCATGGGAATCCAGGCAATGCCACTCGGCCTGGAAGATCCTGGCCTGAACATTATTATGGCCATCCCGAATATCGGCGTTGATCCTGCCGTGGTTGAGGCCAGTATTGATGAAGAGCTTGAAAGGGTAAGGGATGAGCTTATTACTGATGAAGAATTGCAGAAGCTGAGGAACCAGATTGAGAGCAGGATGGTAAACAGCAATACTACAATTGCAACAAGGGCCAGGAACCTGGCCAATTACCACCTTATATACGGTGACGCAAATCTGATAAATACCGAGATCGACAGGTACATGGATGTTACAAGTGAAGATATTAGGGAAGCAGCACGGCAATACCTTCGTGAAGACAACAGGGTGGTATTGTATTATATGCCTGCAAACCAATAGTTCAGATAATAACAATAGAAAATATATAAATCATGAGAAAAACAGTCATATCATTCCTGTTAATCCTGTTTGTATCTGTCAGTATAAATGCACAGATCGACAGAAGCCAGAGGCCTCAGCCGGGTCCTGCACCAGTGATACAGCTGGGGGACTTCGACAGCTTCGAGCTGGAAAACGGTCTTAAGGTAATCGTGGTGGAGAACAGGCAGGTACCAGTAGTTTCCTTTCAACTCACACTCGACATTGACCCCGTTTTGGAGGGTGATGCCAAGGGTTATGTCAGCCTTGCAGGGTCTCTTTTACGTGAAGGCACTACAAACAGGAGCAAGCAGGAAATAGATGAAGGTATAGATTTTATCGGGGGAACAATCTCCACCTCTTCAACAGGTGTGTTCGCATCTTCCCTGACACGGCACAAGGAGACACTTCTCGATCTGATGTCAGATATAGTACTTAACCCTTCCTTCCCTGAAGAAGAGATGGAGCGTCTTATAACGCAGACCAGGTCAGGACTTGCAACAGTAAGTACTGATGCAAGCGCAATGGCCAACAATGTATCAAGGGCAGCCGTTTACGGGCCCGACCACCCTTACGGCGAAAACACCACTACCGAAAGCCTTGACAACATCGGCATTGAAATGATCAAACAGTATTACGAAGACCACTTCAAACCCAATGTAGCCTACCTTGTGATCGTTGGTGATATTGATGTTGATGGGGCAAGGGAGGTGGTCAACAACTATTTTGCCGGCTGGGAACCAGGAGAGGTGCCCGCCAGGACTTACTCAACACCAGAGGCCCCGGAAGGGCGCAGGGTGGCCTTTGCTGACCGCAGCGGTGCAGTTCAGAGTGTTGTAATGGTCACACACCCTGTGGTACTGCCCCCGGGGCATGAGGATGCCATAAAGGTGAGTGTTATGAACTCCATACTTGGCGGGGGAGTTTTCTCAGGCAGGCTTATGCAGAACCTTCGCGAAGACAAGGGTTATACTTATGGAGCCAGGTCAAGCATAGGGACCGACAGGCTGGTAAGCCGCTTCACTGCCAGGACAGAGGTTCGCAATGAGGTAACCGACAGCACGGTAACCGAGATCCTCTATGAGATGCAACGGATGATACATGAACCTGTTTCAGCCCAGAACCTGGATATTACAAAGAACTTTATGACAGGCAACTTTGCCCGCTCGCTTGAAAGCCCGCGTACTATGGCCAACTTTGCACTGAACATAGAACGCTACGACCTGCCTGAAGATTACTACGCAACCTATCTCGAACGCCTGAATGAGGTTACTGCCGAAGACGTCAGGGCAATGGCCGAAAAATACCTGAAACCTGACAACTCCATAATAGTGGTTGCAGGAAACAAGAATGAAGTTGCTGAAACCCTCATACCCTTCAGTGAAACGGGAGAGGTTGAATTCTACGATGCATTCGGACGGCCGGCGGAGGATCCTGACATCCTTCCTGCACCTGATGGATACACTGCAGAAACAGTTATTGGGAACTACATTGATGCATTAGGCGGCAGGGACAGGCTGGAGGCCATTGAGGATATGACCCAGGAACTTACAGCCAGCACCATGGGCATGGAGTTACAGATAAAAATATATCAGAAAACCCCGCATTACTTTCTTCAGAAAATGGAAATGGGCGGAATGACCCTTTCACAACAGCTCTTTGACGGTGAAAAGGCGGTTGTAGTATCTCAGATGGGGCGCCAGCAGTTTACAGAGGGTGCAGAGTTCGACGCAATGAAATCACAGGCAGTAATGAATCTTGAAATGGAGTACCGGGATTACGATATAGAGAAGGAGCTGCTTGGCATAGAAACCATAGATGGCCGCCGGGCATACAAGCTGGAAGTAACTTATCCGGGCGACACACAGGCCTATGATTACTATTGCACTGAAACCGGCCTGAAGATCAAGACCTTAAATCCGCAGGGAAGTACAACATACTCGGATTACCGCGAGGTAGAGGGCATACTGGTTGCACATATGCTCAATATAGAAGCCGGGCCGCAGGTTCTGGAGATGAGACTTGACAACCTGGAGATAAACAGCGGAATTGATCAGGGCTTCTTTGTAATTGAATAATTGCCATTTTTGAATGAATAAAAGCGGCTTCCTGTTTAAGGGGCCGCTTTTTTGTTTTTCTTATCTTTGAGAGAGTTACGTATTTAAACTGTAACACATTATCTTTACTTATTGCGGATCAATTTCCAGGCCATGAAAAAAAGGATACAGAAACTCATAAAAACCATAGAGAATGCAACCCACTTTATCAGGGTTGAAATATGGCGTATGCCGCTGAGAGATCTTTCGCCAAGAAAAACATTCCTGATAAAGCAGCTCAGAATACTTGTACTTGCATTCAGGGGGTTCCGGGAAGACAAGGTACTGCTTCGTGCCCCGGCCCTTACCTTCTATTCGGTATTGAGTATTGTGCCCGTGGTTGCCCTTGCTTTCGGCATTTCAAAAGGCTTCGGCCTGGAGGGCTATGTTGAACGGCAGCTTGAATCGGCACTTGCCGGAAGGGAGGAGGTCTTCAGCTGGGTGATGGAAATCACCGACACATTCTTCCGGCAGACCCACGGCGGAACTGTTGCTGCAGCCGGTCTTGCAATATTGCTGTATACAATAACAATGCTCCTTGTCAATATCGAAGACTCCTTTAATGATATCTGGCAGGTAAGGAAGTCAAGGTCATGGGCAAGAAAGTTCAGTGACTATTTCGCCATGATGTTCATTGCCCCTATTTTCTTTATACTGGCCAATGCAATAACCGTTTTTCTCAACACCCAGCTCCAGCAGATAGGTGATACAATACTTAGCCCTGTATTTCTTCTAATAGCAAGGGCTACGCCATATGTGCTGATATGGGTGATGTTTACACTTTTGTATATGGTAATGCCGAACACGAAGGTAAAGCTCTCCTCAGCTCTGATAGCCGGGATATTTGCTGGGACGCTTTTCCAGCTGGTTCAATGGGCCTATATTGCCTTTCAGATAGGTGCAGCACGATACGGTGCAATTTACGGGTCATTCGCTGCACTGCCACTGTTACTTCTTTGGATGCAGGTAAGCTGGATAGTTGTACTTTTTGGGGCAGAGCTCTCATTTGCCAACCAGCATGTTGATAATTACGAGTTTGAGTCTGAAACCAAAAACATAAGCCCGTTCAACAAAAAGATACTTACCCTTTATGTGATGCATATGCTGGTGCACAACTTCCGAAACGGGGAAAAGCCTGCAGCCGCAGATACTATATCAGGCAAACTGCAGATGCCCAACAGCCTTGTCAGGAATATACTCAATGAGCTTCACACTGTAAACCTGGTAATTGAAACGGATAATTCACAGTCAAAAGACAGGGCATACCAGCCGGCGACAGATATCAACCAAATTAGCATCAAGACCGTTCTGGAACACCTTGAGAAAAAAGGTATGGACACTATGATAGCAAAAGCCGGCCCTGCACTTGAATCCATTAAAACCTCAATGTCGAGTTTTTCAAAACTGATAGAGGGGTCAGACGATAACAGGCTACTGAAGGATATTTAGGTTTCTACCCTGCGCATGTACCTGAAAAGCAGTATAACAAAAAACATGCTTACAGCTGCTGCATAAGGTGCAATGCTCCCTGTTCCGACGTTTTCCACCTCGAAGCCTGTTAATTCGTTGTGCACCAGGTAAAAGAATATCACCGCCATGGCATTGTTAAAAAAGTGTGCAAAAACAGGGATCCATATGTTCCCGGTAACAACAAGCATATATCCCAGTACCATGCCAAGCATAAGGCGGGGAAGAAATCCGTAAAACTGCATATGCATCGAGCTGAAAAGCACTGCTGCAATAAATACCGCAATATGTACATTGCCAGTCCACTGCCTGAATATACGCTGAATGGCACCCCTGAAGATAAACTCCTCTCCTAATGCAGGTATAACAGCGATCATAAAAATATTAAACAACAAGCCCCACGGTGTACTGACATCCAGCAGAATTTTTGTCATATGTTCAGCGGCCTCCTCCGACTGTCGCATCCATTGTTCCAGGCCCTTCATTGATTCGGGAAGGCTCAAATCCTGGTTGACCTCCAAAAGGAAGTTAACCATTGGAACTGCCGCCACCATTATTACTGCCGTTATCAAAACCGACAGTCCGAGGGGCCTTTTTGCGGCCCTGAAGTATCTGGCCGGCTTGCCGCCTACCAATATGCCAAACCCTGCAGCTGATATTATAAAAAGACCCAGATGGCTCAGTATCTGGACATACCTCAGACTGTTTATACTCATATCCCCTGCCCCGAGACCGCTCAGCATTTCGTCACCTATAAACGGATAGGCGATAATAAACCCTACAATCAATACCACCAGAGTACTGCCAAGCATCAGAAGGGCCAGAAGCAGGAGTTTCAAAAAGGGGTGGAGCCCGCCAAGAATACCGCCATCTTTCATAAGACAACAATTGTTTATTTTTGTTTTCCGGAGAAGCACCAAAAATAAGCAAAGTTTACGATAAATGTCAGAGGCAGGATCCAATACCGCCCTTCAGGGCATCAAAATAGGGAATGTGAACTTCGACAAACTCCCTGTCGTGCTCGCCCCCATGGAGGATATAACCGACCCGCCCTTTAGGATTATCTGCAGGGAGCTGGGTGCCGACTGGGTTTACACTGAGTTCATATCAGCAGATGGGCTGATACGCGACGCCGGTAAAAGCCTGCAAAAACTGGACGTATATCCTGAAGAGCGGCCGGTTAGCATACAGATTTTCGGTGCAAACCCGGAAGCAATGGAGGAAGCTGCCCGTCGTGCAGAGGATGCAGGCCCTGAATTCATCGACATCAACTTCGGCTGCCCGGTAAGAAAAGTAGCATCAAAGGGGGCAGGCTCAGGTATAATGAATGATATACCGAAAATGGCTGAGATTACAAGGCGGGTGGTCAGGGCCGTGAATATACCCGTTACCGTAAAGACAAGACTGGGATATGATAAATCCACAAAAAACATTGTTGATATTGCAGAAAAGCTGCAGGATTGCGGTATTGCCGCCATTGCAATACACGGGCGCACCCGCTGCCAGCTATACCGGGGCACCGCCGACTGGACACTTATCGGTGAAGTTAAGAACAACCCCCGGATGCACATACCTGTAATAGGTAACGGGGATATTAAAGACGGGCCCTCGGCATTCAGTGCCTTTGAAAAATACGGGGTTGACGGTATAATGATTGGCAGGGCGGCCACCGGCAACCCATGGATATTCAAAGAGATAAGGCACTATCTAAAAACAGGCAGCATTATTCCGCCACCAGGGCTAAAGGAGAAAATTGCCCTTTGCCGGAGGCACATCAGGATGTCAGCCCAATGGAAGGGTGAGCATATTGCCGTATTTGAGATGAGGAAACACTACTCCAGTTATTTCAGCGGCATTCCCAACTTCAAGCCATTCCGGATAAGGCTTGTAACAGCTCCTTCACTGCCAGAGCTTGAACAGGTTCTGGATGAGATCGAGAATGTCTTTTCATAATGATTTGAGGCGGTGCCCTGAGGTGAACAAATCAGCAACCTCAGCCTTTCCTGTATCCAAATGATGCGCCTTTAAGCCTGCCTTTCTTGCTCCCTCAACATGCTGAAATGTATCGTCAATAAAAAGTGTCTCTTCTGCCCTGAGACCATTTTCTTCCAGCACAAAATCAAATATTTCCCTGTCGGGCTTCCTCATTCCTATCTTATAAGAGAGGTATTGTTTTTCAAACAGTTCCTCCAGGTCTGTGAAGCCGTATTTCTTAAAAAGACCCTCACTGTATGCAGGGTAATGAATCGCATTTGTATTGCTGAGCAGGAATATCCGGTATCTTTTCCTGACCATTTCCAAAAGGGCAAGTCGGCGGGCAGGAAGGTCAAGCAGCATTGCATTCCAGGCTTGGTCAATCTCATAATCCCTTGCAGCAAGTCCGCTTATTCTCCTTAGCTCATCGCGGAAGTCTTCAGGCGAGATCGCCCCCTTGTCAAATCTGTCAAAAAGCATTACCTGCGATGCCTGGTTGAATATTGAATCAAAATCTCTCACACCAAGCTTTTTGAATTGATCAATGGTTAGATCATAGTTTATATTAAGCAGTACGCCCCCCAGGTCAAAGACAATGTTCCTTATTTCCATTTTCTGTTATTTACGCAAACCGCAACCCAATAAACCGGGATTACTGTGAAAAATAAAGGGGCAAAGAAAAAAAACTTTTCTGATTAATCAGAATATTATGTAAATTTGCAATCCCAAAACGGAATTATCCCAAACAGGATTGAACGTTTTCAGGGCCCATAGCTCAGTTGGTTAGAGTAGCTGACTCATAATCAGTTGGTCGCTGGTTCGAGCCCAGCTGGGCCCACAAGATAATCAGCCACTTACGAGGAGATCGTGGGTGGCTGGTTTTTTTATGTGAACATAATTTGAGACATTTATGGGTAGTTACATAGTCTTTTTTGATATTTTCTTGCGTTTACCAGCAATGAAAAACCGTCATTTTCTTTCAGCGTGCAACTTCTTCATCACTCTCCTTAGAGGTCTAAAAAAAAGTACCTGCATTCTGAACCCTTTTTAGCATGGAGCGCCGGTGCTGAAAGAAAACAAATCCGGCGATCAGGATGCCTCCCAGCGCCAGGGCCCATAATGAAAGTGGGATAGGTAGCGGAACTTCTTGAAATGTAACGACTACAGAATCGCTCAGAAGAATGCCACCTGGAAGATCCACACATCGTTCGCACTCCCTTCTAGTGTCATTTCAACCATGAATTGACGGATAAAGGCGATGCAGTTTTATTCTTGCATCATCAGTGAAGAACTACCACTTAATCTTCGCATTCTTGTTGTTTCTGTGGTTTTGCCACGCCTTTACCTATGATTTGATCATGTTTATTTTGTCAATTCTTCTGTTTAACATTGTTTGGTTAATACTGGACTTCCCCCATTAATTAGGACGCTAAGATACAATAAGCTGTTTTTTAAAAATACTATTAATTTTTACAAATTCATCGATTATTTTGCTCCATAAGGCTTCACAGCAACCACTCTTGTATCCTGAAAACCCTTGCACATCATCTCCTTGGCTTCTTTTGAACGCTGCCTGCCTAAAATCCAGCAATTGTTTCCCGCTGGGTATCGAAGCTCTGTAAACTGGTTGTTAATAAACTTGTTGCCTTTGGTTTTAAGCTTGGGATTGAGCCACTGGTAAAGTCAATAAAAAGGCAAGGGTGCATCCAGGTTCCGCGAATGCGGTCTGTTTTCTTGGTGCGAAGAACCATTGCAGAGACAACTATAGATATGGGTGGCCGGTCAAGCCCAGCCACATGCCTGATGTTATAGGCTGGTTTCAATCACTAAGCCTCGATAAAATAACCCCCGGTTCCAATCCCAGATTCGAAAACGCAAACCATTTTTTACCAAGGTCTTTCAAACTGGCACCAATGTGATAGACCTCATCATCAATAATGATAAAGCGATCATGACTGTCTTCAAACCTCGTAATTTCGAGGCTTCCATGTTGCTGATTAAATTTGTCTGTTGCCAGTGATAGCCTTGGGTTGAGGTGCCGGGTGTAAATTTTCACTGATACTTTGCTGTTTTTGCAGGAGAATAACTGCAAGGTGTCTTCATCCACATAATTGTCTACCAGAATAATTCTGGATTTTGCGGATGCAATGAGCTTCGAAATAAATAAAAAAGCGTCAAACACCTGGCCATTAAAGAATATGCCTTGCCGGGGTGTTAAACTCTTTTGCTCCAAGGCATCGAAAAGCTTATTAAAGTTCTCATCGTGTTCCAGGAGTTTTTGATCGATTTGATGAAATTTCTCAAAAACAACAGCATTGTTTATCAAAAAACGGCGCATCTCGACAAAAGCAGTGATGATCTTTATGCTTACCTCAACGGCTTTCTTGCTTTTCAAAACTGCGGATAACATAGAGACTCCTTGCTCAGTAAACACAAAAGGATTATATCTTCTACCACCATGAGTACTTGAGGTCACAGTTTGTGACCTCAAGATTTGAAGTTCACCTTTACTTAATTGGAACATAAAATGATCGGGAAAGCGCTCTTTATTCCGCTTAACTGCCTGATTAAGAACCTTAATCTCTACATTATACAACTCTGCAAGGTTGCTGTCAAGCATCACCTGAACACCCCTTATGGTATGGATCTTGCTATTTATTAAACCCTCAATTTGACTCATCGTAATTTGCAGGTAAATGATTAATTAGCATACAAATAAAGAAATGTTTCATATTATAAATAAATTTATTACTCTTAATTGCACAACTTTAAGAACAAAATAAGTTTGTTATGAATTTGGCGTTGAAGGTATGGAACGCAGGTCAAGCCCTGTATATATCAGCACTGCTTCAACGGTAACGGCTATGAGAGGCATGGATGAGGCGATAGATGAAATTGCTGTTCGGGCGATAAAAGAGGCCACATGGAAGCCAGGCCAAGTAAATAATAATCCGGTACGAAGTCGTTTGGTTTTCCCTGTTGTCTCCTGTTTTCCGGATAGGACACCCATTTTCAAAAGTTGTTGTTAATTGTTTGCATTATTTGTTCTTGGGCTGGGTTGTTTTTCAGTAAAACCTTTTGCCTGTTGCCATTTTTGTACTGGAAAACAACCTCATACATTTTGTTGATTTGTTTTATTGCTTGATTGATAGTGATGTTTGTTTGATTTTCACTCAACTTTTCAGTTGAAGTCTACATGATCCCTGTGCCGAAGCGTAACGATGCATCCCTTTATAATGTCTAATCGGAAATCCAGGGCTTTCTTCACCTTAAAAGAGAAACCCCGGCCTCTATGACCAGGGCTTCACTATTATTATGTAATAGTTACTGGCCTATAAAACTTGTTTAGAATGTATTGAATACCTGTTAAGTTCTGTTTGATGCCCGCTTCTTCGTTGTGTTTGTCGGGGAGAAAAGTGATGGCCTATCGGCCCCTGAACAGATAGCTACCGTAGGCAACGGCCATAACAACATGAAAGCCGACAACAACCCACATCCACAGATTGAGCTCAAGACCAGTGAACAACATCAGAGCGAGCTTCACCAGTACCATCGCGATGAACATCAGAAAGAACACGAGAATGATCGGGAAACGGACCTCGTCGACTGTCTTGTTTCGGGAGCCGAATGCAATCCCCCCAAATGCGAGGATTCCAAGTCCGAAGTACCTCCAACCAATGGTTCCCATAGAATCGGTCGGCACTGCAAGAAAGTCGCTAATGAAACCCGGAAATGCCAGGAATGCCAACCCGAAACCGAGGGCAGCTACTGAGTGGAACCAGAAAAGCATTCTCGGCTTCATGTGTATCTCCTTTAGTAATTGTTTCATAATCGAATGTTTAAGTTAAATTTAATGTTTGCCAACATCGGCATATCACCAATGCTATTGAGGTTATTCTTGCTTCGTACGCAAGTTTTATTCATGTTATTCTTAAACGCATGGCTTTGAGCGGCCGGGAGAAACCTTCCCCGTGATTTTGATTGTAATGGTTTTCATCGCTTGACCTTTCTTGTTTGGTTAAGTAATCGTTTGATTTATCTGATGATAAAAGTGGAGCTTATTTATATCATAAGTCAGAACTTGGAGAATTCTTTTTAGGTAGCGATGCTATAACACACTCGTACAGAAATCAAAAGAGAAAAAATTGGATTGTTAAACAAATTCCAGAAGATGTAAACGAACTCTTTAATGCAGGTTCAACCATAGGAGCTTATATCATTTTTCCAAATAAAAGAATTAATGGAAATCATACAATTAATCAAGCACGCGGAGTAAATAGTTTAATTGATGATAGATTCGACCTAACATTAGAGTGTATTCGTCTATTTTATT
>SLKR01000018.1 GCA_007134525.1 Bacteroidales bacterium
AATTTAGGATATGAATTTAAACAAACATGGACTTTTTCGAACTGGTATATAAAAGGGAGAGTGTAAGAAAGTACCGGGACAAGCCGGTAAATAAAGAGGATATTGAAAGGATCATGGAGTCGTGCCGCATGGCACCTTCTGCATGCAATTCACAGCCATGGCGGTTTGTAGTGGTAACAGACCCGGAGCTTAAGGACAAGGTTGCAGGTGCAAGCTACAGCACGGTGATGCGCTTCAACCGCTTTGCATCCCGGGCACCGGTTATTATAGCACTGGTAGCCGAACCCCCGAATTGGCTCTCGAAAATAGGCAGCAGCATCAAGGATAAGGACTTATACCTTATGGACATCGGTATTGTTGCAGACCACCTGTGCCTTCAGGCTGCTGAGCTTGGCCTGGGTACATGCATGCTGGGCTGGTTCGATGAGGCAAAGGTGCGCAGGCTGCTTAACATCCCTGAGGAAAAACGCATACCTCTGCTTATAACCCTGGGTTATCCAAAGAAGGATACCGCCAGAAAGAAGATACGTAAAAAGCTGGGGGAGCTGTATTCCTTTAATTCCTACAGGTGAAATCAGCACCTTAAGTTCTTTTTAATGCGGTCCAGTGTTCTGAAAAGCGATTCTGTTTCATCCAGGGTCATTCCCTTAAGCGCCTCCCCTATTGCCTCCCTTGCTAACGGCTCCATTAAACCGTACATCCTGTTACCTTCAATAGTAAGTGAAACTGTATTCGCCCTTTTGTCTGCCGGGACCTTTTCCCTTCTAACCAGGTCTGCCTTTTCCAGCCTGTCAATCAGCCTGGACACTGCAACTTTGTCCATGAACAGACTGTCTGATATCCCTTTCTGGGTCTGAGCTCCCTTGTGGTATAACAGGGAAATGACCGACCACTGATCTGCCCGGATTTTCTCAACCTTTTGGCGGGCCCTGGATTCAAATGATCTTCCTAGTGCCCTTGAAATTTGCAGGCTTATCCTGCCGAGTGAGGTGTCGAAGTGGTATTTCATATCAGAATGGGTCTATACATTATATAAGCTGGCATTACTTAATTTGTAAAAATAGTCAAATTGCAGATTTCAGTTCAATCAAAAAGACAGGGAATAGATCCAATTGCGTTGGGTGGGGCCAGACCTGCGCACCGTATTTAATGCGGTATCTAAAAAGAAAAGCACTATCTTTAATAAGTTTCAATTGCAACCAACTAAATTATCAATAATTTAAAAAATTGGAGAAATGAAAACTATCCATTTGTTAATGCTGGGATTAATATTTACCGGCCTGTGCCTTAATACAGCACAAGGCCACGGAAATATCCATAACGTAGAGGAGGCTGCACATGAAAATGAAGACAAACTTGTGATACTATGGACAAGCGATGACCCTTATCTTGCAGAACGCATGGTGCTGATGTACGGTCATGCCGCAAAAACCGCCGGATGGTTTGAGGAGGTAACCCTGATTATATGGGGGCCCTCTGCAAAACTTGCCGCGGAAAACCAGCCTGTCAGGGAGAAACTTTTTCAGATGCAGGAGGATGGAGTACAAATAGAGGCCTGTGTGGTATGTGCAGACGCCTATGAGGTAACCCAAGCCCTACAGGAGCTGGGTTTTGATGTTAAACCAATGGGCAGGCCCTTAAGCGACTACTTAAAAGCCGGTATTAAAGTTCTTACATTCTGATTAAACGGTCAACTGCCTGCCCTGCAAAAATGGGCCAGGGTGAACCATTCGCTTTCATCGGTATAGGTGTCCACAAGCTTAAGGCCGGAGAGTGAGCAGAACCGCTCAATATCTTCCCGGCTGTATTTGTGGGAGTTCTCAGTATGTATGAGTTCGCCTTTCTTAATACTTATCCTGTCGTCGCTGAATCTGCAGAAAACCTCCATATCTTTTTGGGCACGCAGGTGCATCTCCACCCTTTGTTGTTCCTGGTTATAAAAGGCTACATGGTCAAATAGCCCTGTATCGAAGTTAGCTCCCAGCAGCTTATTTATAACATTTAGTATGTTCCTGTTGAACCTTGCGGTAACCCCGCGGCTGTCGTTGTAGGCTTTTTCAAGCAATGCAGTATCCTTTACCATGTCAAGACCAAGCAGAAAATGATCGCCTTCTGCCATTTCACTGCCGATTCTTTTCAGCAGCCCGGCCGCCTGATCATGATCAAGATTGCCGATAGTACTTCCGAAAAAGCAAAAAAGTCTCCCGTCACTGTTGGGGATCATATCCAGCTGCTGCTGAAAGTCTGCCGCAAAGCCATGTATACAGATCTGGGGGAACTGCCTTAAAAGCGATACGGAAGCCTCTTTTATGGCTTCCCTGCTTATATCTACTGGGTAATAGCATATATTCTCAAGGTGATCCCCGGGCACCTGCAACAAGAGCAAGCCAAATTTTGAGCTGTCGCCGCTGCCAAGCTCCACGATACTGACAGCTCCGTTTCCCAGGCCCAGCCGGTTCCACACCTTGGAAATTATTCCCTTTTCTACCCTTGAAAGATAGTATTCATCAAGGCGGGTGATCTCTTCAAAAAGCTCAGATCCGCGGCTGTCGTAAAAAAACTTACTGGATATCCTCCTTGGCTTTCCCCGCAGGCCCCGGAGTATTTCTTCCTTTATGATATCGTTGTCAGCATCGGGCAGATGATCTGAAATTTTTAAGCTGCCGGTTTCGAAGGGGTTCGCCGGGTCGCTGCTCCACTCAAACCAGCCTCCATCATATACCGACACCCGCGGCCAGCCCATAAGCCAGGCATTGAACCAGGCCTCACTGCCACGCCAGCCGGTACCGCAATAGAATGCAAGATGCTTTTCTGGTGTAAGTCCGGCTTCTCTCCATATCTTCTCAATCTCC
>SLKR01000017.1 GCA_007134525.1 Bacteroidales bacterium
ATTGAGCGAACAGCAAGACGGGTAAAGGAATACCGTGAACTGACAAAACCTATAGCGCCGGAAAATGCCATAGGGAGGGTATCCAGGATGGATGCAATAAACAATAAAAGTGTTACCGAGGCTGCCCTCCGCCAGGCAGAGGATAAACTCTCGCGGCTCAAACACATGGAGTCCAAACTAGAAGATCCCGACTTCGGCAAATGTGAAAGATGCGGTAAACCAATACCTGCAGGCAGACTCATGGCCATGCCACAAAGCGCCCACTGCGTTCAATGCGCAGGTTTCGGGGGATAAATGATTTTACCATGCAAAACGTCAAAATATTTTGCCAATCCAAAAAAACTTTCTACCTTTGCACGCCTGTAACAACAATAAATTCAAAGAGAAATAAATTTTCAACAAATGTATCTAAGTCCTGAAATAAAGAAGAAGATTTTTAAGGAACATGGCGAAAAGGAAGAGAATACCGGCTCTCCTGAAAGCCAGATAGCCTTGTTCACGCACCGTATCACACACCTTACGGAACATCTGAAGCAGAACAAGAAAGACCTTAACACCAGGCGCTCCCTGGTTTTACTGGTAAACAAAAGAAGAAAACTGTTGAACTACCTGAAAGATAATGATATCGAACGCTACAGGGCGATAATCAAGAAGCTTAAGCTCAGGAAATAGGTTATACGGTATAGAAACAGGCAATTATTCTTTAATTGCCTGTTTTTTTATCAAAACATATAAGTGATCAATATATTTAAAGAAGAAAGAAAAGGAAAAAAGATGAGTACGTTAAAAGGAATACAGAAGACGATCGATCTCGGTGATGGCAAGATAATCACAATTGAAACAGGAAAGCTGGCAAAACAGGCTGATGGCTCTGTTGTTGTCCGTATGGGCGACACAATGCTACTTGCGACAGTTGTTGCAAGATCAGAGGTAAGGGAGGGGCAATCATTCCTGCCACTTTCAGTAGATTACCAGGAAAAATACGCAGCAGCGGGACGCTTCCCCGGAGGATTTTTCAAAAGAGAAGCCCGCCCCTCAGAACATGAGATACTCATATCAAGGCTGGTTGACAGGGCCTTAAGGCCAATGTTCCCGGATTACTACCAGGCAGAGACACAGATTCTGATTTCACTTATATCCGCAGGAAAAGACACTTTGCCTGATGCACTGGCAGGACTTGCTGCATCAGCGGCCCTTACGGTTTCCGACATACCCTTCAACGGGCCCATATCAGAGGTCAGGGTTGCAAGGATAGACAATGAGTTTGTAGTAAACCCGGGCATTACCGAACTTGCTTCTGCAGATATGGACCTTATCGTGGCAGGAACACTGGAGAACATAGTAATGGTCGAGGGAGAGATGAAGGAAGTTGAGGAAGCTGACCTGCTCGAAGCCATCAAAAAAGCCCACGAGGCTATCAAGCTTCAGTGCCAGGCGCAGGTGGAACTTGCTTCCGAAGTAGAGAAATCACAGACAAAGAGGGAGTATCCTCCACTGGATTCTGACGAGGAACTCTTAGCAGATATGAAAAAAGCATTGTACCAGAAAGTGTATGACATTACAGGTCAGTGTACAAACGACAAACACAAGCGCCACGAGAACTTTGACGGCTTGCTGGAGGAATATCTCGAAGGTCTGACAGAAGAGCAGAGGGAAGAAAAGGAAGCACTTGTCAAGACTTATTTCGGTGAGATAAAGAAAAAGGCAATACGGGACTTCGTACTCAATGAGCAAAAAAGACTTGACGGACGCAAACCGGATGAGATACGTGATATATGGACAGAGGTGGACTATCTGCCTGCTGCACACGGATCTGCAATATTTACCAGGGGTGAGACCCAGTCTCTTACTACCGTCACCCTGGGTACAAAACTGGACGAACAGACAATTGACGGCGCAGTTATCGAAGGCAAGAGCAAGTTTTTGCTGCACTATAACTTCCCTCCTTTCTCAACCGGAGAGGTTAAAATGATGAGGTTTACCAGCCGCAGGGAAATAGGACATGGAAATCTTGCAATGCGCGCCCTTAAACCCGTGCTTCCGGACGGAAACGATAACCCGTATACCATCAGGGTTGTTTCCGACATCCTTGAATCAAACGGTTCTTCATCCATGGCAACAGTGTGCGCAGGCACCATGGCTCTAATGGATGCAGGAATAAATATATCCAGGCCGGTTTCAGGTATTGCAATGGGAATGATCGCAGACAGTGAGTCTGGCAAGTATGCTATCCTTTCAGACATACTGGGAGACGAAGACCACCTTGGCGATATGGATTTCAAGGTAACGGGTACCGCAGAAGGTATTACTGCATGCCAGATGGACATTAAGATAGACGGTCTTAGATACGAAGTACTCGAAGAAGCACTTACACAGGCCAGGCAAGGACGTCTGCACATTCTGAATGAAATGAGTAAAACCATTTCAGGACCGAGGGAGGACTATAAGCCGCATGTGCCGAGGATAATCAAACTCACAGTACCCAAGGAATTCATTGGCGCCATTATCGGCCCCGGAGGAAAGGTTATTCAGGAGCTCCAGAAAGAAAGCGGTGCAACGATTGTTATAGAGGAGGTAGGCGACTACGGAGTGGTTGACATAGTATCAGAAGACAAGAAGTCTATAGACTTTGTGGTTGAAAGGATCAAGGGGATAATTGCAGTCCCTGAGATAGGCCAGGTTTATAATGGCAAGATAAAGAGCATTGTTCCATTCGGAATGTTCGTTGAAATACTTCCGGGAAAGGAGGGACTGCTTCATATCAGCGAGATAGAGTGGAGGCGGCTGGAGAAGGTAGAAGACAGCGGATTCAAAGTAGGTGAAGAAATTGAGGTTAAGCTGCTTGACGTTGACAAGAAAACCGGCAAGCTTAAGCTCTCCAGGAAGGCCCTGTTGCCCCGCGAAAGCAAGCCGCAGAGATAAACGGCCAAAGCGGTATCTCTTATCTGCAGTTGCAACACTTTGCCCGCTCCTGCGTATCATTTATTATGGTTTACCCAACAATCCAGGTGCTATGAGACAGCTCAAAATAGTCAAACAGGTAACTAACAGAGATACTGCATCACTGGACAAATACCTGCAGGAGATAGCAAAGATGGGGCTGATCTCAGCCGAAGAAGAGGTAAGGCTGGCGCAGAGAATAAAGAAGGGTGACAAACAGGCCCTTGAAAAACTTTGCAAGGCAAACCTTCGTTTTGTGGTTTCCGTTTCCAAGCAATATCAAAATCAGGGCCTCAGCCTTCCAGATCTTATTAACGAGGGAAACCTCGGCCTGATGAAGGCCGCAGAACGTTTTGACGAAACCAAGGGTTTCAAGTTTATATCTTATGCCGTTTGGTGGATAAGGCAGTCAATACTTCAGGCACTTGCCGAACAGGCAAGGATTGTTAGGCTACCACTCAACAAGATTGGAACCATTAATAAGGTCAACAAGGCCTTTGGGCAGCTCGAACAGCTCCATGAGAGAGAACCGAACCCCGATGAGATAGCTGAAATGCTCGACATTTCAGAGGAGGAAGTAAAGGATGCCCTTAAGAACAGCGGACGCCACCTCTCTATGGATGCTCCCCTGCTTGAGGGTGATGAGTCGGATATGTATGAGGTGATCTACAATGAGGATGACAGTCAGACTCCGGAAAACAGCCTTCTCTATGACTCACTCAAAAGCGAGATTGAAAGGACTATAGCCACTCTGCCCGCAAGGGAAGCGGATGTAATAATACATTATTTTGGTCTGAAAGGATTGCAACCACATACCCTTGAAGAAATAGGCGAAAAGCTGAACCTGACAAGGGAAAGGGCCAGACAGATAAAGGAGAGAGGATTGCGCCACCTTAAACAGGCATCTAAATGCAGGATTCTTAAAACTTATTTGGGCTAATTGGCCGACTATACTCAGAAACAATGCAACACCTGGTAGCCCCGTCATTATTGGCTGCAAATTTTCTGCGGCTGGAAGACGACATACGGATAGTCAACCGCAGTGAGGCGGATATGTTCCATATAGATGTAATGGACGGGAATTTTGTGCCAAACATCTCATTCGGGTTTTCAATCATCAGGCAGATAAAGAGTATCGCTGAAAAACCGCTTGATGTTCACCTGATGATAAGCCGGCCCGATATATACCTTGAGAAGTTCAGAGAAGCCGGGGCAGACTGGCTGAGTGTACATTACGAAGCCTGCGATCACCTTCACAGCAGTATACAGAGGATCAAAAAACTGGGAATGAAGGCAGGAGTCGTAGTAAACCCACACAACAATATTGAGTTAATAAGGGATGTCATTCCGGATATAGATTACGTTCTGCTTATGTCGGTAAATCCCGGGTTCGGAGGGCAACACTTCATTGAGTCAACCTATGGCCGGATAGAGAAGCTTACAGGTATCAAGCAGGAGCTGAATCCCGATCTGCTGATTGAAGTAGACGGGGGAATAGATCTGAAAAATGCCGGGAAGCTGGTTAAGTGCGGGGTAAACATACTGGTAACCGGAAGCACTGTCTTCAGATCAAAAGACCCTGTTGAAACCATCTCAAAACTCAAACATCCTTTCTAGTTCTCATTCAAATTGATATTCCAGAATCCCCTCAGCCCGGAGTAAGCCAGTATTGATGCAACGATTACAAGCAGTATTCCGACGATAAAAAAACTCTGGTATAAGGAGGTTATTTCAGCAAGTGGCTGTAATAGCAAAGGAGATAGAAACATTCCCAAAAAAATGAAGGTGTTAAGATAGCCTACCAGGCTTCCCCTTATATTTGCCGGAGCCAGAGTTACAAGCCAGAGATTGACATTTGCCATCTGCAATCCAAAACCCAGACCGCATATCAGTATTCCTCCTACAATCATCATATACGAATCTGAGAAGCTTATCACAGAATAACCCATACCGACCAGTACATAAACAAGGGCCATTATGTAGGGGAAACCCATCCGGGATTTCACCCTTGAGTAATTGAAAGCACTGATCATTGCCGTTATGTTCATGCAGGCAATTGCAATACCGACACCGGTATTTGTTACACCTTCAATGGCACTGAGCATAAACGGCATTTGTACCGGGATCATGTAGAACACAGCAAACGAGAAAAAGGCGATAAGGTAAACCCATAAAACCTTTACAGGAATTAAACGAAACATAGAAATTGCCGGAAGTTTTACCCCGGGAGCCGGGCGGGCTCTTTCAGGCTCATAAACCGAAGCAACAGCCAGAAAGAACAAAACCAGGGATACTGAATAAATAAAGAAAGGGTATCTCCAGTGCATATCAGCAAGAACACCTCCGGCGGAGATAAACACCAGGCCTCCTGTTGAGGCAAAAGCAGCCTGATAACCCATAATTTTTGACCTTTTGTCGCCCCGGTAGTAATCTCCAATCAGGGTAACTATGGATGTCATTAGTGCCCCCACCGCCATGCCAAGAAAAGCCCTTCCTGCAAGAATCATGTACATATCATTCAGGTACGCACCGCTGGTACCTGCAATTGCGTATAGAAGCAAAGAGGCGAGCAGGATCCTTTTTCTGCCTGCCTTGTCCATGAAGAAACCGGCAACAGGGGCCATCAATGCAATCACAAGTGCCGGCAGGGTCAGAATAAGTTTGCTCAGCAATTCAGCCTCTTCAAGATGCCCGAATGAACGGCTTATCTCGGGCAAAGCAGGGGCAACAATTGCACCAGCCATTACCGTAAGGGTGCTTCCCAGAAGGAGTGTGGCACGTCTTAAACCCTCCCTTGAACGGATATCCTCGGCCATAGTCAAACCATATTACCAACTCAAAGGTAGCCTTTTTTGTGATTGAACAATTTAAGGCCGGATTTGTATATAGTATTGACGAATGTTTATTTTTATTTAGTCTAATTTAATTTTGAATAATCTCATGAAAACTTTACTTTTTATCACGTTGTTTTTTTTCAGCATTGGTTTTCCAGCAGCAGGACATCATATCCCAACCGAAATTCTCATATTTGAAACCATCAAGGGTGAAACCCTTAAAATGGAGATAGCCAAGGAGAAAGAATCATTTGATGATATCCCGGAAAAAATTCTGCCTGCAATTAAGGAGGGTGTCACCAATCCGGAAAACCATGCATATTTTCAGGCTCTGATGAATAAGATCCGGAAAGACGAAAAAGAAGAAGCTCTGCCTTTCTGCAACAATCAGGCAGTAATGCAGTTCTGACATAAAATTGTTTTTTAATTTTTGTGGGTAATTCAGCAACAATAGTGCTGTATTACCCACTTTTTTTATATTTACATTTCTAATTGCATCAGGGCTTCTCTTATTTTGAATCTTTTGTTACTTTCGCAGCTTTGAAATTTAATCACCCAACAGGCAAACCATAATTTAGATGACAGGTCCTAAGATCAACACCAGGTTCATTTTTGTAACAGGTGGGGTTACATCCTCCCTTGGCAAAGGAATTATTTCAGCCTCGCTGGCAAAACTGCTGCAGGCCAGGGGATATACCGTAACTATCCAGAAGCTTGATCCATATATCAATATTGATCCCGGTACCCTTAACCCTTACGAACACGGTGAATGCTATGTTACAGATGACGGAGCTGAAACCGACCTTGATCTGGGCCATTATGAACGCTTCCTTAATGTCCCGACCTCTCAGGCAAACAATGTGACAACCGGAAAAATATACCAGTCGGTGATAAGCAAGGAAAGGCAGGGAAATTACCTGGGTGAAACAGTTCAGGTTATTCCCCACATAACCGATGAAATAAAATACCGCATCAAACTTCTGGCCGACAAAAATGAGTTTGACTTTGTAATAACCGAGATTGGAGGGACTGTCGGTGATATTGAATCATTGCCCTATATCGAGGCAATAAGGCAGATGAAGTGGGAAATGGGAAGCAACTGCCTTGTCATACACCTTACACTGATACCCTACCTTGCCGCAGCAAGGGAACTCAAGACCAAACCTACCCAACACTCTGTAAAGACCATGCTGGAGTACGGTGTGCAGCCCGACATTCTCGTATGTCGTACGGAGAGACCCCTTAATGATCATATCAGGAACAAGATAGCACTGTTCTGCAATGTTGATGTATCGTCGGTAATCGAATCAATCGACACCAGCAGCATTTACAAGGTACCATTGCTGATGCAGGATGAGAAACTCGACAGGGTTGTTCTGAAAAAGACAAAGGTATCTGCAAAGCAACCACCAAACATGAAAAGATGGAGAGCCTTTATCAACAGGCTCGAGTCGCCAAAACACACTGTCGAAATAGGACTGGTTGGCAAATATGTGGAACTTGTTGATTCATACAAATCAATTATTGAGTCCCTTATACACGCCGGAACAGTTAACAACTGCAAGGTTAATCTAAGGCTTATCCATTCTGAGCATATAAGTAAAGATAACCTTAAAGAGAAGCTGTCAGGCCTTAAGGGAGTAATTGTGGCTCCCGGATTCGGTAACCGGGGCATAGAAGGTAAAATATTGGCAATTAACTATCTCCGGACCAATGGCATTCCATTCATGGGTATATGCCTTGGCATGCAATGTGCCATGATAGAGTTTGCAAGGAATGTACTTGATCTGCCAGGGGCACATTCAACCGAAATGAATCCTGCAACCGCTGATCCGATAATAGACATAATGGAGGAGCAAAAGAAAGTGCACATAAAGGGGGGAACTATGCGACTGGGGGCATTTTCATGCAAAATAAGCCGCCCTTCAAGGGTATTTGATATCTATGGCAGTGAGGTTATATCCGAAAGGCATCGCCACCGTTTCGAGGTCAATAACCATTACCTTAAACGGTTCGAGGATGCAGGAATGTCCGCACCGGGCATAAACCCTGAGTCGGGGCTCGTGGAAATTATCGAACTAAAGGGACACCCATGGTTCGTAGGTGTGCAGTTTCATCCTGAATACAAAAGCACTGTGGACGCCCCTCACCCTTTGTTTATTGATTTCGTCAAGGCAAGTTCAATGATTTAAGCTATCTTTGCAGTCGAAAAACAAACACCATCAGATGACTAGGGATAATATTATAGGCCTTTTACTTATCACTGCCATTATTATTGGGTACAGCATATACATGGCCCCAAGTGAAGAGGAGAGGCTGGAAGCAATAAGGGCAAGGGACAGTATAGCTAACATGCAAAGGGAAGAGGCCGAAGCGGCAGCTGCCCGCGAAGAGCTTCCTGAAGAGACAATATCACTTGAAGAGGTACTTGAAGAAGAGCCCCAGGCTGACCCAGAAATACTAGACTCGCTTCAGAGGCAACGGCTGAGGGAGAGCATGGGTTACTTCTCCCGCTCGGCAACAGACGAAGACAGCTTCATAACAATCGAAAGCGATGTTATAAGGCTTACCATAAACAAAAAGGGAGGGAATATACACAGGGCCGAGCTGCTGGACTACAAAAGACATGACCAGTCTCCCCTTTTGTTGTTCAGCGAAGATGAAAACCAGTTCGCATTCAATTTCTTCTCCGGAAACAGGAATATCTCTTCCGAAAACCTTTATTTCGTACCGTATATTAACGGCCGTGAAGCGGATGACCTGGATGAGGCAGGCATCTCAGGTAACGACAGGCTTGTGCTCTCTATGAGGGCTTTCAGTGATCTGCACAGTGCCGACAACCCAAGCTATATAGAGTTCTCATACGGCCTTGACGGGAACGATTACATGCTCGATTTCGACATCCGTTTCACTGGTATGGATGGGGCCTTACCGGCAAACACAACCTATCTGAACCTAGACTGGCAGGCAAAGCTTATGCGGCTGGAAAAGAACAGGCAGAACGAGCTCAACAACACTACTGTTCACTACAAATACACCAATGACGAGGTTTCAAGGCTGAGGCCCGGCAGGGATGGCTCAGAGAGACTTACAACAAGCATCAGGTGGATATCATTCAAACAGCAGTTTTTCTCAACCGTACTTATTTCAAGTGAGGGGTTCTCAAACGCGGATATATCAAGTACTGTTCTGGAAGAAGAAGATGAAGACCACCTGGCAATAATGAGGGTATCCGCAAATGTTGACTATGACGCCCGAACCGACAACCACTACGAGTGGCAGTGGTATCTGGGGCCAAACAATTACCGCCTGCTTACCGCATATGAACTGGAACTTGAAAGGCAAATACCGCTTGGATGGGGTTTCTTCCTTACATCCTGGATTAACCGCTTTGCCGTAATCCCGGTTTTCAACCTGCTTGATGGCATGGATCTCAATTATGGTATTATAATTTTGATCCTGACCATACTGTTGAAGATTGTACTCCTGCCAATTGCATTCAAGACCTATATGTCGCAGGCAAAGATGAGGCTGCTGAAACCAGAGATAGAGGAGCTGGGTAAGAAGTTTCCAAAAAAGGAGGATGCGATGAAAAAGCAGCAGGCCACCATGGCACTGTACAAGAAGGCCGGGGTAAATCCAATGGCCGGATGTGTACCCATGCTGCTTCAGCTACCCATCCTGATAGCTCTGTTCAGGTTCTTTCCTGCATCAATTGAACTAAGGCAGCAAAGCTTTCTTTGGGCCGATGACCTTTCATCCTACGATTCCATAATGGACCTGCCGTTCTCAATCCCATTCTATGGCGACCATGTTAGTCTTTTTACCCTTCTGATGGCCGGATCCATGATATTGTACACTCATATGAACTCCCAGATGATGAGCTCCAGCAGCCAGATGCCCGGGATGAAGACTATGATGTATTTTATGCCAATTATGCTGCTCGGTATCTTCAACAGTTTTGCATCGGGGCTCAGCTATTACTACTTTTTGGCCAATGTAATTACCTTTGGCCAGATGTTCCTTTTCAAAAGGTTCATAGATGAAGACGCACTGCATGCCAAGATTCAGGAGAACAAGAAAAAACCAGTCAAAAAGTCGAAATGGCAGCAAAGGATGGAAGAACTGGCCCGCAAGCAGGAGGCACAGAAAAAACGTAAAAAGAGATAAGGGTGAACGAAATGCTCGAAAACATAAGTCCTGTTGATGGCCGCTATCAGGCGGTTACTGCTCCGCTCAGGGAGTTTTTCTCCGAGTCTGCACTGATACGTTACAGGATTTTTACAGAGATCAGGTACTTCGTTGCACTTGCTGAAATACCACTGCCACAGCTGGAGTCAATTACTGAGAAGGAGCTGGGGGTCGCAGAAAATATAGGTAACCAGGTAGACAGGGAAGATATATTAAGGGTGAAAGAGATTGAAAGCCGCACAAATCATGATATAAAGGCTGTAGAATACTTCATAAAGGAGAGGTTTGAAGCTGAAGGCATTGGCAGGTACAAAGAATACGTTCACTTCGGCCTGACCTCCCAGGACATAAACAATACGGCTTTCCCCCTGATGCTGAGAGATGCCTCTGAAAAGGTGATATTCCCGGCACTGGATGAATTGCTTTCTGTTCTCGGGCAAATGTCAAACACCTGGCTCAAACTGCCCATGCTTGCACGGACCCACGGTCAGCCTGCCTCCCCCACTACCCTTGGTAAGGAGATAATGGTATTCTACGACAGGATCGCAAAGCAGTACGAAACCTTAAGATCAATCCCCTACCCTGCTAAATTCGGAGGCGCAACCGGCAACTTCAATGCCCATTATGTCTCTTTTCCCAATATCGACTGGGTCGGTTTTGCCGACAGATTTACCGCATCCCTCGGGCTTGAACGTTCAAGGATAACTACCCAGATAGACCATTATGACGGACTTGCAGAGATATTTGACGCCTGCCGGCGAATATGTACCATAATTACTGATCTTGACAGGGATATCTGGACATACATCTCCATTGATTATTTCAAGCAGAAAATCGTAGAGGGTGAAGTTGGCTCATCTGCAATGCCCCACAAGGTCAACCCGATAGACTTCGAAAATGCTGAAGGGAATGCCGGCATCGCATCTGCCTGCTTCAGCCATCTTTCGGCCAAACTCCCGATAAGCCGCCTTCAAAGAGATCTAACCGACTCAACAGTGCTGCGCAACATAGGTGTGCCGCTGGCCCACTTCCTGATCTCCATAAGGGCCACGTTAAAAGGGCTGAAAAAGCTTGGAGTAAACCAGGAAAAGATATACGCTGATCTTGAAGAGCATAGCGTAGTTATTTCAGAGGCCATTCAGAGCATCCTCAGGACAATAAATTATCCGTCACCCTACGAGGCCCTCAAGGGCCTGACCAGGAAGAATAAAACAATTGGACTGAAGGATATCCATGATTTCATTGAAGGGCTCGACATCGACGAAAAACAGAAAGAAAGGCTCAGAGAGATCACTCCCTTCAATTATACCGGGATAATTCCAAAACCAGTAGAATAAGGAAGGTAACTGTCCGATGCGAAATTTCAAGAAGATCTTTGTTTATATCCTGCCCTACTGGACGAGGGTGGCAATGAACATAGTTTTCAACCTGCTTTCGGCCATTTTTTCGCTCTTCAGCCTGACAATGGTTATACCCTTTCTGACAATCCTCTTCCAGACCCATCAGGAAAGTTATGACCTTTTGCCATTAAGCCTGAACTACGAAACTATAATCAACAACTTTTACTACTACCTGACCCTGCTTATCAGCAGCTATGGTGAGGCAGCTGCCCTGCTGTTGCTGAGTATTCTGGTTATACTTGCCAGCCTTCTCAAAAACGGTTCCAGATATATCGCACTTTACCATCTTGCACCAGTAAGGAACGGTGTTGTAAGGGATATGCGCAACGATATATATGAGAAATCGCTCGAGCTTCCACTTGCATATTATTCAAAGGGGAGAAAGGGTGATGTGATCTCCAGGATGACAAATGATGTCTACCAGATAGAGATAGGAGTGATACAATCACTGGCAATGGCATTTCGTGACCCCATAACAATAATAATTTACATGGCCTGGCTGATGCTTATGAGTGCTAAGCTGACCATATTTGTAATGATTCTGTTGCCTGTGGCTGCATTATTGATAGGCTGGGTTGCACGTACCCTGAAACCTACCGCACTCAGGAGCCAGAGCAAGCTTGGTATGATATTGTCGGTAATGGAGGAGACCCTGACAGGACTCAGGGTAATAAAAGCCTTCAATGCGGAGAAGAAAATGAGGTCGCGTTTTTTGAGCCTGAACAACCTCTACACCCGGATAATGAACAAACTGTACCGCCGCCAGGACCTGGCCTCCCCCTTAAGCGAATTCCTCGGTACTACAGTATTCATAATAATAATGATATTCGGCGGATCCATGGTGCTTGCCGGAGAGTCAACACTTAAACCGGAGGCTTTTATAGGATATCTTGCGATCTTCTCACAGATCATTCAACCTGCGAAGAATTTTTCAAAAGCCTGGTATAATGTACAAAAAGGTCTGGCCTCAGCAGAACGCATAGACAATATCCTTTCGGCCGAAGTAAGTATAAGGGACTCATCCGGGGCGGTTGAAAAAAAGGAGTTCAGTTCTGAAATTGAATTCAAAAATGTAAGTTTCCGGTATGAAGACACCTATGTTCTTAAAAATATAGGGCTCAGTATCAGAAAAGGAATGAAAGTTGCACTGGTAGGGCAGTCGGGTGCCGGCAAATCTACACTGGTTGACCTTATACCTCGATTTTATGACGTTGATGAGGGGGAGATCAGAATTGACGGCACACCACTAAAGAAGATAAGGATAAAGGATTTGAGGGCACTTATGGGAAATGTAAATCAGGAGCCAATCCTGTTCAATGACACTTTCTTTAATAATATTGCATTTGGTGCTGACAGTGCAACACCTGAGGAGGTTGAGAAGGCAGCCCGGATAGCAAATGCCCATGATTTCATTATGGAGACAACACTGGGTTATTATACTAATATCGGCGACAGGGGAGACAAACTCTCGGGCGGCCAAAGGCAAAGGATAAGTATTGCACGAGCAGTACTCAGAAACCCTCCGATACTCATTCTGGACGAGGCTACATCATCTCTCGATACAGAATCCGAAAAACTTGTACAGGAAGCGCTGCTCAACGTAATGCAGAACCGTACCTCTGTTGTTATAGCGCACAGGCTGTCAACCATCATAAATGCCGACCTGATTTGCGTAATGCACGAAGGCCGTATAATTGAGACCGGTACACACATTGAGCTGCTTGAAAAAGACGGTATTTACAAAAAACTGCACAGCCTTCAGATGTTTTCATGATAATACGAAGATTTTTGAATTATATTTATGTCTGACATTATAAAAACAAACAACAAAAAGCAATCATATGGATCTGAGCAAAATAATGACGATCGCAGGCAAACCCGGGCTATTCAGGGTAAAGGCCCAGACCCGCAATGGACTGGTAGTTGAATCACTTGCCGACGGCAGGAAGCTTCCCGTTTTCCCAACCGATCGCTCAAGCACCCTGGAGGATATAAGCATTTTCACATACGAAAAGGAAATCCCACTAAAGGAGGTCTTATGGAAGATACACGAATTATTTGAAGGGAAACAGGGTCCTGATCCAAAGTCGCACCCGGACGAACTCAGGTCTAAGTTTGAGGAGATATTGCCGGAGTACGACAAGGAGAGGGTATATGTGTCTGACATTAAAAAAGTCTATACCTGGTACAATACACTCCTGGAGCACGATATGATAAGCAAGCCGGAAGAAGAAGGAGAAAGCAAAGAAGAGGACAAACAGGAAGAGGAATAAATAAGTTTAATACCCGGGATGTATAAAAACCTGATACGACCAGTTCTGTTTTTGTTTCCGCCTGAGCTCATACACAGGCTGGTGTCGGTTATACTGCCAGTATTTTTTTCTATTCCCGGAGTTTCGCATCTGGTAAGCAGGCATTATACCGTAAGGGATCCGCGGCTGAAAAGGCGTGTATTCGGTATCGATTTCCCGAATCCCGTTGGTATCGCAGCAGGCTTTGACAAAGAGGCAAAACTTTTCAACCATCTGGCTTGTTTCGGGTTCGGACATATAGAAATAGGAACGGTTACGCCCCTGCCCCAGAAAGGCAATCCGAAACCAAGGCTTTTCAGGCTGACCCTGGACCATGCCCTTATCAACAGAATGGGGTTCAACAACCACGGTATAGATGAATTCGTCCGCAGGCTTAGGAAAACCAGGGCCAGGGTAATAATCGGAGGCAACATAGGAAAAAACACCCTTACACCCAATGAAGAAGCATCGGATGATTATTGCAAATGCTTCAGGGAGCTGTATGAATATGTTGATTACTTTGTAATAAATGTTAGCTGCCCGAATATAAAGGGCATGGAAAAGCTCGCCGAAAAAAATGAGCTTATCAAAATAATCAGTTCAGTTCAGGGCATTAACAGATCAAAAAAAAGACCCAAACCTATACTCATAAAGGTATCTCCTGATCTTGACAACCGGCAGCTTGATGAAATAATCGAGATAGTGAGAGAAACGGGGCTTGATGGAATAGTTGCCACCAATACCACAACTACTCGTAAAAAGCTCAGAACCGGCAGCCGAAAAGTTGCAGATTTAGGTCAGGGCGGACTCAGCGGAAGGCCACTAAGGGAGAGGTCAACAGAAGTTATTGCCTATCTGCATAAAAGATCCAATGGCTCTATCCCCATTATCGGCACCGGCGGTATATCTGATGCCAATGACGCAATTGAAAAAATACAGGCAGGGGCAAGCCTGGTACAGGTATATACCGGCTTTATCTATTCGGGTCCGGGGATAGCAAGGAAAATTAACAAGGGCTTGCTTAACAATATTTAACACCCGGGGGCTTATTCCGGAGCTTTATTAAACTTTGGCTGAGTTTTTGCTGTTTACATGGTATGAAACTACTGTGTTATTCATTGATATTATATCTGTTACTGACATCCGGCTTTGCGGCATCCAAAAGCATTGCGGTTGAGGGAGAGTTCAGCTTTGCCAGGGAGAGGCGTTCGGTAACCATTCCCATAAGGGTGACCAATAACCTGGCTGTAATGCCTCTTTATATTAATGAAAGCGGCCCTTTCTATTTTATACTTGATTCAGGTGTCAATACGACAATACTTACCGAGCCGGTAATTGCACAAATACTCGGACTCAACCTGAGATCAACCGTACTTATCTACGGCCTGGGCGGGGAAGGAATTGTTGAGGCCGCATTGGCGACTGGCGTAAACATAAGTACAAGGGGTATAATCGGTAAGAACATGAATCTGCTGGTTATTCCGGAAGACATTCTCTCCTTTTCTGAGGTATTCGGTTTTCCGGTTTACGGAATAATAGGTCATGACTTTCTCAGGCAGTTCCCTGTCAGGATTGACTATGCGAATGAAACCATAAGGGTTTTCCGCGAACCGACATACAGGAGAAGGAACAGGGATATAGAGGTACCTATACGGATAGTTAACGGCAAGCCATATGTGGAATCAACAATAGTAAGCGAAAAAGGTGATTCACTCACCACAAACCTGCTTTTCGATCTGGGAGCCAGCCACCCCATTTACCTGAACAATGATTATATTGAGCTTTCGGAAGAGGTAATTGACGGCTTCCTGGGGAAGGGTATAAGCGGCAATCTCCTTGGAAGGCTTGGCAGGGTGGAAAAAGTTATTATCGGCAACACACATATCGAGAATCCTGTGGTTTCTTACCCTGAAAGAAGATTCCTGGAGTTTCACGGACAGGAAATAGACTGGGAGGGCCTTATAGGTGGCGGTATAATAAGAAGATATAATGTGATCCTTGATTACAAATCTGAAAAACTCATATTGAGGCCAGGCAGGGATCACAACAAACCTTTCAATACGAGCCTCAGCGGACTGGAGGTAGTTGCTCGCGGGCCCGATATGAGGCAATTTATTGTACACTACGTAAGGCCGGGGTCCGCTGGTTATGAGGCAGGAGTAATGACAGGCGACCAGATCGTAAGGCTAAATATGCTGAGGTACACCCAGCTGACACTGGACCAGATACTTGATATCCTTTCCTCAGGGGAGAGAAAAAATATTTCAATGACAGTTATCCGTGACGGCGAATTAATGCATAAGGATTTCAGACTCAGGGAGGATATATAGCAGCGTCATCATGGACGCAGGTATGGAATATCTCTTTCACGACCCTTTTCTGCCCACTCAGCAGGCTCGATGTGCCAGTTTCCCCTCTCTGAAGGATCGTATTTTCCGGCCTCAGCCAGATATTCAATCATATAGCTCCTAAGATCCTTTTCAGTAGTGCTCACTATCCTGCCGGACAACTCTCCGTGGCGAATGCCTGCACCCTCGGTCAGGTGACCTCCGCCACCGCTGCCCCTGTATGAGTTTATTGCAACCTTGTATGTTTTATCCAACTTGAATGGACCCCCATCCTCCATATTCAATATTTCCACCCTTGAACCAATATCTTTCGACACATCCACAACATACTCAATTCCAGCCGCTGAATCGAAACTATAGGTCGGATTTGCCAGTGCATGTCTTCCGCGCCTGTCTTCTGGTATCCGTCCGAACTGGTCCCTGTAAAGGTTTAGCAAATGGTCGTCTGAATCCCGCATTTTGTTAAACCACAAACCGTAAGAATATTCAAGGTAATCCTTCACCTCCTGACCGGTAAGTTCCATTGTGTAAAGGTAGTTCTCATACTCGTATAACCGGAAGAAATCCCTCATACGTAAGGTTCCGGCATTAATTGTCTGGTCAAAGGCCAGTGGCGCGGTAAAAGAAATGTCCGCAGAAGTAAGCTCAAGCTGTACTTCGTGAACAAGATCAGTAAACGGTGCGCTGCCGAAAAATGATTCCATTGAATGCATTGATGATGATATCTCAGCTACAGCACGGTTTGAAAAGTCAAGGATTTCCTGCACATCATCCTCAAATCTCCTCACAAAGGGATGGCTGGGAACGGCCTTTTCGGTAGAGATCATTTCCGCCCTGACATCTTCAAGCTCAAAGGTACGTCTTGAGGTTCGCCTGAACCTCAGTTCAGCAAGCGCAAGGTTTTCGGCAAAATGGCCCGGTCCGAGTACCAGAACCTCCTCCCCTGTCCTGTTTATTACCGTCTGTACCCTCCTTCGGTGATCATGAGCGGAGAAAATGACGTTAAAACCAGGAACATTCCTGGCAATATAGGCAGTGGCGTGTTCAAGAGGATGATCTTCCGGATCGGGGTCAGACGGACCAAAGCCACTGTGAAAAAGACCAACTATGGCATCGGGCTGCTCATTTTCACGAATATAGTCGACCCAGTAAGCTGCTGCCTCCGGCATATCCTGAAAAATAAGCCCCTCCCACAGATGCGGGGGGAGCCAGTTTGGAACACCGGTTGTGGTTAGCCCCAGTACCGCTATTCTTACCCGCTGTTTCTCAATTATCACATATGGTTTAAAATATGGATCACCGCTTTCTTCATCCAGTACATTTGCCCCCAGCCACGGAAAATCAAACTCATCCCTGAGGCGGTTATATACATCAGGACCGGCTTCAATATCATGATTCCCTATTGTAGCTGCATCATAACCGATAAAATTCATCACCCGGCTAAAAAGGTTCTCTTCGGAGTCCTGCACAAAGTTCGCATAATATGCTGCAGGGGTTCCTTGCAGAAGGTCGCCGTTATCCAAAACTATCAGCGATTCGTTGTGGCGTGCACGCAAAGCCTGTACAATATAGTGAACATTGGCCAGAGAATTCCTTGAGGGCCGGTTGTCTATAAAGTCGTAAGGAAAGAGCCTGGCATGCACATCAGCAGTTGCTGCAATCTGTATTCTAACCTCTGTTGCAGAAAGAGCAGTACTGTTCAAAAACAGCGCTGCCAGAAACAAAAAGGCTGTTCTGTATCTCTTAATTAACATATAGGCGGGGGGGTTTTACTGCCCAAGGTATGCCTTCAACAGTTTACTTCTTGATGTGTGCTTAAGCCTTCTTATGGCTTTTTCCTTTATCTGCCGGACCCTTTCACGGGTAAGATCAAACTTTGCCCCTATCTCATCAAGTGTAAGCCCGTGGTTCATCCCGATACCAAAATAGAGATTTATCACATCTCTTTCCTTGTCAGTAAGGGTTGCAAGCGAACGCTGTATCTCCCTTGCCAGTGATTCATGTATCAGACTGGAGTCAGCATTCGGGGAGTCCTGGTTTACATATACATCAAGAAGACTGGCATCTTCGCCCTGCACAAGGGGAGCGTCAACCGATACATGATGTGTTGAGATCCGGAAAGATTCGGTTATCTTGTCTTCATTTACATCCAGGGCATCTGCAAGTTCCTCGGCAGACGGTGGCCTCTCATACTTCTGTTCAAGTTTGGATGCTTCTTTCTTTATCTTGTTCAAAGACCCGACCTGGTTCAGGGGCAGACGTACTATCCTTGACTGCTCAGCCAAAGCTTGCAGTATCGATTGCCTGATCCACCAAACTGCGTAAGATATGAACTTAAAACCCCGGGTCTCGTCAAAGCGTTTTGCCGCCTTTATCAGACCGAGGTTGCCCTCATTTATAAGGTCAGGAAGGCTAAGTCCCTGATTCTGATACTGCTTGGCCACAGAAACCACAAACCGCAGGTTAGCCTTGGTAAGCTTCTCCAAAGCCACCTGATCCCCCTGCTTAATCCTCTGAGCCAGCTGTACTTCCTCTTCTGCAGATATCAAAGGTACCTTGCCTATCTCCTGGAGGTATTTATCCAGGGAAGCAGTATCCCTGTTGGTAATAGATTTGGAAATTTTTAGCTGTCGCATATGTTATTTTAATGTTTAAACTATTGGAAGTAGCTTTTTTAGTTGTTAGATCACTCACAAAAAAGCCCCCAAAGGTACGAAAAATTATGCTTATATGCAATTCCGGCGAAGTAAACCCATTTTGCGTTCCGGGTATGTTAGTCGAGACCGACCCCGTAATACGCCCTTCTTCCATCCGGATAAACACCCTCGATCAGAATGCCGCCACTTCTGTCATGCAGGATACCTGCAACATCGTCAGGATCACGAACGGCATTATTGTCAATATGCGTTATAATAAATCCTCGCCTTATACCGGCATTGCTGAAGGCTCCCCTTGAAACCGAAGATACCTGAACACCATGTTCAATATCCAGTCTTTCGAGCAGTTCATCCGGCGCATTCTCCAGACGGGCACCCAGCAGTTCCGTTGTTTCCCTAACTTCACGCCTGACTGCACCAACCTCTCCGTAAATGTTTCTAAGAACTGCAGTGGTCTCCCTCTCCCTGCCATCACGGTAATACTTAACAAGCACCTCATCACCGGGCCTTTTCCTTCCCACTGTTTCAATTAGTTCGGAAGGATTCCTTATCTCTGTACCATCAATGCCAGTTATAACATCTCCTTGCCTGATACCGGCTTCATCAGCCGCACTGTTCTCACCGACCCTTTCAACATATGCCCCGCGATTAACGCCAAGGCCCCTTTCTTCAGCTTCACGGCTTGTAAAAGGTGATATGGTAACCCCAAGCATGCCTCTTTGTACCTCTCCGAATTCAAGCAGGTCTTCAACCACCTTCATAGCGATATTAGCTGGAACTGCAAAAGAGTAACCGGTAAAAGTACCTGTTGTGGAAGCTATTGCGGTATTGATCCCAATCAGTTCACCTCTTGTATTAACAAGCGCACCTCCGCTGTTTCCGCGATTTACAGCAGCATCGGTCTGTATAAAAGACTCTATCGCAAGGGTATCTGAAAGAATGTTTATGTTTCTTCCCTTGGCACTTACAATACCGGCAGTAACAGTTGATTGCAGGTTAAACGGGTTTCCGATGGCCAGCACCCACTCCCCAACCTTCAGTGCATCTGAATCACCGAAGCCAAGATATGGCAGGTCCGTTTCATCGATCTTCAGCAATGCCAGATCGGTAGTCGGGTCGTTGCCAACCTTGTATGCCTCATACATCCTGTTGTCGTTGAGTGTGACTTCTATACGCGATGAATTGTCAACAACATGGTTATTGGTTATAATATAGCCATCCGAAGTCAATATAACACCACTGCCACTTCCTATCATAGGTTGCTGCTGCTGTGGCTGCCTTCTCCTGGGGCCGAAAAAGAAGTCAAAGAAATCATCCGGTCCGAAGTAATCCTGGTAAGGACTTGAACTTCGTTCAAACTCAGTACGGATATGCACAACGGCATCAACCGTCATCTCAGATACAGCAGTAAAATCGGGAAGGCCAAGTCCTCCACCGCCCCCCTGGCTGGCAAACGATGCGGGAACACGTTCACTACGTGGTGGTATGGTATGAGACACCACCACATTGTCATTTTCTAAGGTGAAGAAATAGTGGGTTATGCCTATTGCCGTAATTCCGCCAAGTAATGCTACAAAAAATAAACCAAATACCTTTTTCATGCCTTTTCTCAATTGTTTAAATTAACAATCCCTTTATAAAAAATGTTTGACCGTTGACCTTAAAAAAACAGGCCAGTTTGTCATATTTCTATTTACATGTGCAATTTAACAATAAGCATGCCTTACCAGACCCAAAAATTCTTAATAAAACAAAAAACCATCATAAAACGGCCGGCCACGGGTTTTATTTTTTTAACTATTTTTGAAGCTATAAAAAGGATAGCCGATGTACCTGCAATTTAACAAGTTTCATGGCACAGGCAATGACTTTATTATTGTCGACGACAGCAGTCCCCTTTTTGATGCAACAGGCAAAAAAGGGCAGGAAACCATAGCACGGCTTTGCAGCCGGCATACCGGCATTGGGGCAGACGGGCTGATAATCCTGAGAAAAGACCCGGAATACGATTTTTTCATGCAGTACTTTAACTCCGATGGCAGGGAAGGAAGCCTTTGTGGCAACGGAAGCCGTTGTGCGGTCGCATATGCATTTATGAATGCTTATGCGGGCAGCAGTGACACAGAATTCAGGGCTGCAGACGGGGTTCATACAGCCAGAATTGAAAAAACAGAAAATGGCGAATATTTGGTAAGCGTAACGTTAAATGATGCAGCACTACCTGAAAGGCTGGGTGAAGGGAAATACTTTGTAAATACCGGGTCGCCACATCTGGTATTGTTTGGTGCAGGCGGGGATGTTTACAGCGAGGGTAAAAAGATACGTCACTCGCCTGAATGGCAGCCGGAGGGAGTGAATGTGAACTTCGCAAGGGTTGAAAGCACTGATAATCTATGGGTTGATACTTTCGAAAGGGGTGTGGAAAATGTAACACTTTCATGTGGAACGGGTGTAACAGCAGCTGCAATCGCAGCCTTCAGCCATCAGCGCATGCGGGCCGGGAAGGCTATATACAGGGTAGACACCAAGGGCGGCGGCCTTATTGTATCCTATAATATACCTGATCGCGAAAAGGGGCCGGTAAAGGATATAGTATTACAGGGGCCCGCTGTATTTGTTTTCAGGGGTGAAGTAAAAATCTGACAATCAAACAAAAAGGCAGTTTATGCTGGATGGGAAAGAAATATTACTGAGGCCGGTTGAAATAGAAGACCTGGGCAAGCTTTATCAATTGGAGAATGATCCCGAGAACTGGCAATACAGCGACCATGTGAATCCCATTTCACGTTTTCACCTCGAACAATATATACTTAATGCTCAGAACGACATATATGCTGACAAACAGCTAAGGCTGATGATAGTTGAAAAGGCCTCAAAAGAGGCCGTCGGGATCATCGACCTTTTTGAGTTTGACCCAAAACACAAAAGGGCAGCTGTGGGAATTATAATGGACAGAAGCTACAGGGGCAGAGATTATGCTGGCCAGTCACTGCGGCTTGTAATTGAATATGCAAATAAAACCCTGGGGCTTAAACAATTACATTGCGGAATAGATACAGGAAACACAGGCAGTATCGGGCTTTTCAAAAAGGAGGGCTTTCAGGTAAGCGGAAACAAAAAAAGCTGGAGACTGCATAACGGAAGCTGGAGGGATGAATTATTCCTGCAGCTTGTTTTTTAGTAAAGGAATATAGGTATGTCAGGGAAACAGATTCGCAGAACATTTATAATTGCGGCAATTGCTTTTGTATTGCTGGCATTTGCACTCTGGGCCGCTTTTTATTACAATGTGCATGCTCCGAATGTTGACCTGGGTGAAGATGAATATGTGTTTTTCACTATCGCTGAAGATCAAAGTTACCAGGAGGTGGTTTCAGCCCTGGAAATGGAAGGATTTATAAATAACCTGACAACGTTCAAAAGGGTGGCGGAAAGGAAGAATTACCCGTCAAGGCTTACTCCCGGCAGGTACCGTATAACAGATGGGATGAGCAACAACCAGCTTGTAAACATGCTGAGGTCAGGAATGCAACATCCCGTGAGGCTAACATTCAACAATATCCGCACCAGAGAGGAACTGGCATCCTCAATTTCAGTGCAGCTTCAACTCGACTCCGCCGATATTATAAGCGTGCTGAACAACACCGAAGACCTGGCGGAATTTGGCATGGACAGTATCACGTCAAAGTTGCTGTTCATTCCTGATACGTATGAGGTTTACTGGACCATAACAGCGGACCAGCTTCTGGAGCGTATGATAAGGGAATACCAGAGGTTCTGGAACAACGGCAGGCTTGAGAAGGCTTCCTCCCTGGGTTTTTCGCCCCTGGAAACCGGTATACTTGCATCAATTGTACAGAGTGAGACCAATAAACGGGAGGAGATGCCCCGCATTGCTGGTGTATATATCAACCGGCTTGAAAGGGGGATCCCCCTGCAGGCAGATCCTACTGTAATTTATGCCCTCGGAGACTTCGGCATAAGGAGGGTTTTGAACCACCACCTTACTTATGACTCGCCCTATAACACCTATTTATATGCCGGGCTTCCGCCGGGCCCTATCAACCTGCCCGAACCAATTGCCATTGATGCCGTACTCAATTACGAAGAGCATAATTATCTCTATTTTACTGCCAGACATGACTTTAGCGGTTACCACGTATTTGCAGAAACATACCGGGAGCACCTGAGAAATGCAAGGCAATACAGGGAGGCACTCAATGAGATGAACATATACCGATGATAAACTATACTTATGAAGAAGATAAAATTCGGAACCGATGGATGGCGGGCTATTATTGCCAAAGATTTCACAGTGACAAATGTGGCACGCATAGCCCAGGCCACTGCCGAATGGGCTCTTAAGCAGGATCCGGACGCGGCCATTATGCTTGGGCACGACTGCCGTTTCGGGGGAGAATTGTTCACAGAGACAGTCGCAAAGGTGGCCTGCATGAATAATGTGAGGGTTATCATGGCCGGCAGTTTCGCGTCTGCACCAATGATAAGCATGGCTACCCTCAGGTATAAATGTACTGCGGGTGTTTTCATCACAGCAAGCCACAACCCTCCACTTTACAATGGTTACAAGTTGAAGGGGTCGTATGGAGGTCCGCTTCTTGAAGATGATATACAGGCAGTGGAAAATCTCATTCCCGGCAGCTTCGATGCTGACCTGGATTCTGTGAAGCTTGAAGACCTTCAAAAACAGGGTTTGCTGGAATATGTTGATCTCGATGAAATGTACTGCAAATACCTGGAGGGGAAATTTGACATTGAAGAGCTGCGCAGCTCCGGCATGAAGTTCGCATTCGATGCAATGTACGGTTCAGGCCAGGAAATAATGCGACGGCTATTCCCCGGTATCCTTTTGCTGCATTGCCGGCGCCAGCCCCTTTTTGACGGTATTCCTCCCGAGCCTCTTGAAAGAAACCTCAGCGAGTTCAGCAAAAGGATAAAAGAAAAAGGTGATATAGATTGCGGACTCGCCGTTGATGGCGACGCCGACCGTATAGCTCTGATGGACGGCAATGGCAACTATATCGACTCACATCATGTTATTTTGCTTCTGATTTATTACCTGCACAAGATCAAAAATAAAACAGGTAAAGTTGCAACCGGCTTTTCCTCAACGGTAAAGATCAACAAGCTGTGCGAAGAATTTAACCTGCCCCTTGAGATTGTTAAAATCGGCTTCAAGCATATTTGCAGCTTAATGCTGGAAGAAGATATACTTGTTGGGGGAGAAGAGTCTGGGGGCATTGCTGTAAGCGGTCACATTCCCGAGCGTGATGGTATTTTCAACGGCCTGCTGATCTGGGAGGCTATGGTAAGAACCGGAAAAACCCTTAATGAGTTGATTGAGGATGTATACTCAATAACCGGGAAATTTGCCTTTGAACGCTCAGACCTTTCATTAAGCCCTGATGACAAGGAAAGAATTGTGAAAAACTGCGAAAACGATGCTTACCCAGGTTTTGGCCGTTACAGGATAGTAAAGACAGAGAAGCTGGACGGTTTCAAATACTACTTCAGCGACTCCACATGGCTTATGATAAGGCCGTCGGGAACTGAGCCTGTATTGCGGACCTATGCCGAAGGCAAGGACAAAAATGAGGCTCATGATATCCTTAAGGCAGGATACAATACCATAATGAAAAAATAATCAGCCCTGTTTAACAGTTTGCAGGGATTGATCACTTAACAACAAATCTCAAATCCATTCACTATGTCGTTTAACAAAATCATTGCACTTTGCCTGACATTAATTATCAGCAGTGCTGCTTCTCCATCTGAACAGCTGACACACCCCAGTGATTATTTCGGGTTCATGCCAGGAGAGGACAGAAAGATGTTCCTTTATGAGGACATGATTGAATACCTCCAAATGCTTAGCGGCGAATCAGATATGGTGGCTATGCTGGAAAACGGTGAATCACCCATGGGAAAGCCGATGTACATAACATTCGTTTCATCGGCCGAAAACATCCGGAACCTTGACAGGTTAAGGGAGATTAATACCAGGCTGGCACTTGACGGCAATATACCTGCAGATGACAGGGAGATTATACTTGACCAGGGTAAAGTCTTTGTTCTGGTAACACTCTCTATGCACTCAACCGAGGTAGCTCCTTCGCAGGCAGCACCACTGATGGCATACAACCTGGCAACCGGGGAGGGAGGAGACCCTCGCCACCTCGACGATGTTGTTTTTATGATAGTTCCATGCCATAATCCCGATGGTATGAACATGATAGTTGAACATTACAATCAGTATCTGGGTACACCCTATGAGGGAAGCAGCATGCCGGGAGTGTACCACAAATATGTCGGGCACAACATTAACAGGGATTTTATAACCCTGACACAGAGCGACAACCAGGCTGTGGCAGATATTTACAACCGCGACTGGTTTCCCCAGGTATTGGTTGAAAAGCACCAGATGGGGAGTACCGGGCCGCGTTATTTTGTACCACCTAACCACGACCCTATTGCCCTTAACATTGACGAACTGGTATGGAACTGGACCTGGGTCTTCGGCTCCAATATGGCCAGGGACATGACGGCACAGGGGCTCAAGGGAATAAGTCAGCACTACCTGTTCGACGACTACTGGCCAGGCTCAACACAGACCAGTGCCTGGAAGAATGTTATCAGCCTGCTTACTGAAGCTGCAAGTGTACAGATTGCAACGCCAATATATATTGAGGCCAATGAGCTGAGTGTTGCCGGCAAGGGCCTTTCAGACTACAAGAAGAGTATAAACTTCCCGGCGCCATGGCCCGGCGGCTGGTGGAAGCTTGAAGACCTTATTGACTATGAGCTTGAATCGGTATACTCCCTGGTCAAAACAGCATCATTGCACAGAAGGGAAATTCTTGAGTTCAGAAATGAAATGTGCAGGCGGGAGATAAATAAAGGACTTACAGAGCCTCCTTTTTATTACGTCCTTCCGGCTACACAACACGACAGCGGGGAGCTCCACAATCTGCTCACCCTGCTTGACAAGCATGGTATAGATCTTTACCGCATGGATGATAATGCTGTTATGGAGGGGAAACTGATTAATGAAGGGGATTATATAATCCCCCTTGCCCAGCCATTCAGGGCCTTCATAAAAGAGGTAATGGAAAGCCAGGTATTCCCTGTAAGGAGATATACCCCAGGGGGCGAAATCATCCGTCCCTACGATATAACATCCTGGTCTCTTCCGCTTCACCGCGGTCTGCAATGCATCGAAGTAAACACTCATTATGCTGCAGCGGGGTTAAGCTTTTCGGCCTATGACCCAAACAAAGCCGAAACGGGCTTTATAATCCCGGACGACGCCAATTGGCTGGTATTCCCATCTAACGAAAACAGCAGCTACAGGGCAGCATTTGCCCTGCTCGACAATGGGGTGGAGGTATACCGGACTGATTCCGAAAAGCTTGCCGAAGGCATGAATATACCTGCGGGGAGCTTCATAACCCCGGTTTTGAACAATACGCGTCTCCGGCTGGAAGGTGTGATCGCTGACACAAAAGTATTTCCTATGGCATTTCAAAGCAGACCTGCAGAAGCCGAACAGATCAGCATGCCAAGGGTGGCACTCTGCGAAACGAATTTCCACGACATGGATGCAGGATGGACCAGATATCTGTTTGACACCTATGGTATCCCATATACAGTGCTCAAACCTGCAGACTTCAGGGATGCCGGACTGAGCACTGATTTTGATGTAATCGTTTTTCCGGACACCCCCCGTGAACGGATAATTGACGGACATTTTACAAGAGGCGGCGAAGTGGTCATACCCTTTTACAATCCCGAATATATTACCGGTATGGGAAGCGAGGGCTGGCAAAACGTACTTGCTTTCATCAATGAAGGGGGAAGGGTTGTATCATGGGCAGGCTCTGCAGGTCTCTTTTTCGGGCTGATGGATCCGGGGAATCAGAATGACAGATTCAATTTTCCTGTCAGGGATATCTCATCTCAGCTAAGTGCCGAAGGTTTTTCATGCCCCGGATCCTTTCTGAAGATAAACCTCATTAAGGATCACCCGGTCACCTACGGTATGCAGTCAGAGATAGGTGTTTTTCACAGAAACTCCCCGGTATTCGCCACATCCGTACCTGCCTTCGGCATGGACAGGAGGGTAGTAGGCCAGTTCCCCGAAAAAGAGAACCTTTTACTTAGCGGTTATGCAGAGAATGAAGAGCTTCTGGAAAGACAGCCTGCAATAGTGTGGATCGGGAGAGGAGATGGACAGGCTGTGCTTTTTTCCTTTGCTCCAAACTTCAGGGGGTCTACCCCTGTTTCAAACAAACTGATACTCAACTCCCTGCTGCTTAAGTAAATCAAACCGGCCTGGCATAGAGATCAAACTCACTGGCACCGGTAATCTCAGACAACAAGAACTGCCCCGGACTAAGCCCCGGGGCTTTTTCTATATGTACCTCATTATCAACCTCGGGTGAATCAAACTCGGTACGACCCACCAGGTACTGGTCATTCTCGCTGTCTATAAGCACTTTTATCCTGTCACCTATTCTAGAGGTATTTATTTCAAGAGATATCTCCGACTGAAGCTGCATCAGCCTGGTGGCCCTTTCTTTCTTGACCTTTTCAGCAACAGTATCACCCAGTGCAAAGGCCCTTGTTCCCTCCTCAGGCGAATAGGTAAATACCCCGAGCCGTTCAAAACGGAACTCCCTAACAAAATCCAGAAGCTGCATGAACTCCCTCTCAGTTTCGCCGGGATAACCTACCATAAGGGTTGTCCGGAGTGCAATTCCGGGTACGCCTTCACGAAGGCGTCTGAGGAACCTATATGTCCCGGCCCTGTCATGACCGCGTCGCATCGACCGCAGTATATTGTCGCTTATATGCTGAAGGGGAATGTCAAGGTAGTTGCAGATTTTCTCATTATCAGCAATCATGCTTATCAGGGAGTCAGGGAAGTTGTGCGGATAGGCATAGTGAAGCCTTATCCAGTCAATACCTTCAATAGAGGATAGTTCTGGCAACAGTCTTTCCAGCCCGGGCTTTCCGTAAATATCAATCCCGTAATAGCTCAAATCCTGTGCAATCAGTATCAGCTCCCTGACACCGCCATCAGAGAGCATCTTCGCTTCCTTAACGAGGTCTTCAGGTGGTATTGACCTGTAGCCCCCCCTGATCAGCGGTATAGCACAAAAAGAGCAGGTGCGGTCACAACCCTCGGCAATCTTCAGATATGCATAATGGGAAGGTGTGGTAATTATCCTGCGGGCTTCATTGTCAGGCAAGGCCCCATTAAGGTGTGCAAGCAGATCTTCCGGCCCCCTGGCTCCAAACCATGCATCCACCTCGGGTATCTCAGCACTCAGTTCACTTTTGTATCTCTGAGAAAGACAACCCGTTACAACAACCTCTTTTATACGGCCCTCCTTCTGGGAGTTAACCGCCTGCAATATGGTCTCAATGCTTTCCTCTTTTGCGTCCTTTATAAATCCACAGGTGTTAATTACAAGGATATCGGCAGCTCCCCACTCCTGACCAAGAATCTTAAAGCGGTTTTGAGGCAGCCGGGCCATTATTTTCTCGGAATCAACCAGGTTCTTTGAGCACCCAAGTGTGATAAAAGCAACTGAGATCTTTCCCTTTACCCTGGTTCTCACGACTGAAATAAGGTTTCAACAAATGCCTCCCGGTCAAATAGCTGCAGGTCGTCAATACCCTCACCCACACCTATATATTTGACAGGGATACTCATCTGATCGCTCACGCCAATTACAACTCCTCCCTTTGCAGTTCCGTCGAGCTTGGTTATTGCCAGGGCGTTGACTTCGGTAACGGAAGTGAACTGCCGGGCCTGTTCAAATGCATTCTGTCCTGTTGACCCGTCAAGTATCAGCAATACCTCCTGGGGGGCATCAGGAATGATCTTTTTCATAACCCTCTTCACCTTGCCCAGCTCATTCATGAGGTTTACCTTGTTGTGCAGCCTTCCCGCAGTATCTATTATAACAATGTCGGTCTTATTATTAATCGCATATTCCAGTGTTTCATAAGCAACAGAAGCCGGATCGGCTCCCATACCCTGGTTTACAAGAGGCACTCCGGCCCTTTCCGACCATATGGTGAGCTGGTCTACGGCAGCAGCCCTGAAGGTATCAGCTGCACCGAGCACTACTTTCTTGCCGGCACTTTTAAATTTATGGGCAAGTTTGCCAATTGTAGTGGTTTTTCCTACCCCATTAACCCCGACCACCATTATCACATAAGGCATTCCGGTGTCCTTGCCGGTTATGGAAGAAAAATCTCCTGCACTGCTCTCTTTCAAAAGGGCCGTAACCTCTTCCTTCAGGATACGGTTTAGCTCTTCAGTGCCAAGGTATTTGTCACGAGAGACCCTCTCCTCTATCCTTTCAATTATTTTAATAGTGGTTGCCACCCCAACATCAGAGCTTATCAGCACCTCTTCCAGATCGTCAAGGACCATGGAGTCAACAGTTGACTTTCCGGCAACCGCCCTGGAAAGCTTGGAGATAAAACTGGTCCGGGTCTTGGACAGCCCCTTGTCAAGCTTCTCTTCCCTGTTTTTTGAGAAAATATCCAGTACGCCCATTTAGTTTTGAATTTAAAAGCAGAATTGATCTCACCGGAGGTAAGGCAGTAGATACCTGATTAAATAAAAAAGACCTGTACCCGGTATACACGAAGTACAGATCTGAAAAGCCTTAAGCGCCTGCAAACCAGCAACCTAAAATTTTACTTGCTTTATTATTTTTTGCGGGTGAAATAATCCTTTACCTTCTCGGCTGAGATTACATCCTCCTCGAAAGAATAAGCACCCGTCTTTTCAGATTTTTGCATCCGTATCACCTTGGCAAAACCCTTGCCGCTCGAAGTTTTTAGTGTTGCAACTACTTTCTTTGCCATTATCTGTATTATTTAATTTCTTTATGAATGGTCATCTTCCTTAGTATAGGATTGTATTTTTTCAGCTCAAGGCGGTCGGGTGTATTTTTCTTGTTCTTGGTTGTGATATACCTCGACGTACCCGGCTTTCCGCTGTCCTTATGCTCAGTGCATTCCAGAATCACCTGGTGTCGTGCTTCTTTAGTTTTCTTAGCCATGATAAAATACCTTTGTTATTTTCAGGACGGCAAAGATACACTTTTTATTAAAAATACACAATGTTTCACACAGTGATAAAAAATTATACGGCCTCGTCTTGGCCATTGAGGCCAGTTTTTATATCTTTGCATTAGAAATCAATTTGTTTCGGGATTTTCTCCTTTCTTAATGGGGATTATCCCGTTAATTTTTAAACCAAAGATAGTATATTATGACTCAATCCGATGCCAAAGTAATTGCACTAACTTACGAGTTACGTGAAGGAGGGCCAGAAGGAGAATTACTGGAATCAGTAAATACGGATCAGCCCATCGAGTTTCTTTTCGGTGCGGGCAGGTTAAACCAGAGTTTCGAGGAGAATGTAAAAGACCTGGGCGAAGGCCAGTCGTTTGACTTTTTGATAAAAGCGGATAATGCATACGGCCAGGTAAACGAAAAAGCCGTTGTAGATCTTCCAAAAAGCATTTTTGTAATTGACGGAAAACTCGCCGAAGACCTTCTGGTAGAAGGTAACATAATAAATATGGAAGACCAGGAAGGCAACCCCCACCGGGGTAAAGTGATGGATATCGGGGAGGAAAAAGTCAAAATGGACTTCAATCACCCGCTGGCAGGCATGGATCTCCATTTCAGGGGACAAGTTGTCCACCGCAGGGAGCCAACAGAGGAAGAAATAAAGCAGGGCTATGTAAAACCCAGGCAATAAAAAAATCCAGGCCTACAAATGAATGCATGGAGGCCGTGGTCAGTATGAATACTGATTACGGCCTCTTTTTTATACCAGTTTACTCCTTGTGAATGGTTCGCAGTGAGGTAATGTGAATTGTAACCCCTGCTGCAATCATAAAGAGAAGGATCCGGATCCATAATTCAGATACTGCAAAAAACGCTGAAAAGCATATGCTTAACCAAAGTAGTATCAGGGCCCACGTCTTAACCCTTAGGGTTGTGCCCCGGTGCTCCCTGTAATTTCTTATGTGCTTGCCGAATATTCTGTGATTTATCAACCAGTAGTAGAACCTCTCCGAACTTCGTGCATAACAGTAGGCGGAAAGCAGAAGAAAGGGAGTGGTTGGTAACAGGGGCAGGGGGATACCAAGTATTCCCAGGCCAAGTGATATGGTGCCTGCAACCATCAGCAAAAAGCGCCTTACCGGGTCAAGCTGTTTGCCGAATCCTGGTTTTTCTTCCTTCATGCACAGAAGTTTAATATATTTGACATGGATACTTAAAAAGATGCAAAGGTCGAAAAAAATGACTATTTATGGAAGCCGGTGAAATAAACGAAAACGCTTTTTATCTTAGCAGCTCAACAAAAAACAGGTTCTTTATACAAAGTTTTTTGCCTTCCGGAAGTATAAAGGGCTTTGTGATCATAATACCGGGTATGGCAGAACACTCGGGAAGATACAGCGAATTTGGCAAATTTCTGGCTTCCAACGGTTACGGCACATACGCACTGGATCATCCCGGGCAGGGTAATACAGCGGGCAGTCCTGATAAAGCAGGTATTATCGGTAGCAAAAGGGGTTGGCAGATAATGCTTGAGAATGTAAGGGCATTATATACCTCGGTAAGGAAAAACAGACCGGAAATACCCGTATTCGTTCTGGGTCACAGCATGGGTTCGGTTCTTGCCCGCCATTTTAATGCCCTGTATCCGGTTTACGTTCAAGGCCTTATACTTTCCGGCAGCTTCCTTATGTCAGGACTTATCCAGTTTCTGTTCCTTACGTTTATAAGACTCAAGATACTGTTTGAAGGTCCGGACAAGAAGAGCAGGTGGCTCAACAGGATGTTTTACGGAAATTTCAATCGCCATTTCGATGAGCGGCCAACGATGTTCGAATGGATATCATCAGACAGGAA
>SLKR01000043.1 GCA_007134525.1 Bacteroidales bacterium
GCCTGGTTATACGCATAGCACAACTCTTTGATTATTATCAAAGATAAACAATATTGGCCTTATTCTGACTTAGAGCGGAAGTTCTGTTATCAGAATGCTTCCTGCAGGGAGGCTCCGGTTTTCACCGGATGACCGTTCAGGGCAGGCACATTGCTTTCAGACTGAGGATAGAAATATACCGACTCGGCTTTGGTCCGGAGGTTGTAGTTAAGGCTCATTGACTGAACATAAGCCCCGCAGCTTTTTATTGCAATTATATCACCCCTTGCTGCTTCAGGCAGCTCAATATCCCTGGCGAAGATATCACTAGATTCGCATGCCGGCCCTACCACATCATACACTTTGGAGGGCCTGGATGAACAAAGGTTTTCGATGCCGTGAACCGCCTGGTAAAGGGCTGGCCTGAGAAGTTCGGTCATGCCAGCATCTACAATCATCATCTTCTTGCTCAGACCTTTCTTGACATACAACACCCTGGTGATAAGCCTGCAGCACTGGGCCACCAGGCTTCTTCCCAGTTCAAAATGGATGCTGACATCACCGGGTATATCAAGATATTCAGAGAAAATGCTGAAGTAAGATTCAAAATCCGGAACAGAATTGTTGTCGGGGTCTTCATAGTTTACTCCAAGCCCGCCACCAAGGTTCAGGATCCAGCCTCCGTAAGAATCAATGCTGAAAGTCCTCCATATGGCATTCACCCTTTTGCAAAGCTCTATATATGGGCCGGCAGACATTATCTGTGAACCAATATGGAAATGGAGTCCGGCAAAAATAATGCTGCTGCTTTCTTTGCAAAAATCAAGGGCATCCTGCAGATACGCCGTGCTGATGCCAAACTTGTCTTCCTCCTTGCCGGTACTTATCTTCTGGTGTGTAAGCGGGTCTATATCAGGATTGACCCTTAGCGCCACCCTTACCTGTCTTTTTGATGCAGAGGCGAGTTTGTCAATGACCTCAAGCTCCTCAAGCGACTCGCAGTTCAAACATAGTATCCCGCTCTCGATCGCCCGGATAATCTCGTCGTCAGTTTTCCCCACACCCGCAAATACTATATTGCCGGCAGGGCATCCCAGTTCAAGCGCCCTTTCAAGTTCTCCTCCGCTTACACAGTCGATCCCGATGCCTTTGTCGAGGATCTGACTTACAACGCCTGTTTCATGATTGGCCTTCAGGGCATAATGAATATTGTACCCTCTTGATGAAGCTGCGCTGGCGGCAGCCCCGATTGTCCTTTCAAGAAGATCAAGGTCATAAAGGTAAAATGGTGTCTTGTGTCCGATAAGTCCGGGTGATTGCATTTGCTGTTGTTTTTTTATTTGGCATGGCAAAGAAAATACAAACATCTCTGTCTGTGAAATTTTTCATAATTTTAAACACATTAATAACTTTGTGTTAAAATTTTAACATATGCTTATTGCAAATGCAGTTGAAAAGATCATAGGGAGGTCGCCTTTTCTGGATGAGGCCCTCAATGACGAGCTGATAAATGTCTCAGCCCTTGCCAGGAAAATAAGACCTGAAGTGGAGAGTATGACCAGGAAAAATGTCAGGGAAAGTGCCATTATAATGGCCATAAACCGCAGGCCCGCAGACAAAAGGTTCAAGGTAGGCAAGAGCTTCCGGCTTTTTATGAATGCGCTCGGGGATATCATAGTACGGTCCGGGCTTAGCGATCACACTTTTGAGAACTCTCCGGGCCTGGGTAAATGCCAGCGCAGGCTGATTGACGGGCTCAGCCAGGAAAACGAGGTGTTCTATACCTTTTCAAAAGGAGTTTACGAAACCACCCTGGTTGCAAGCAGCTCACTCGACGGTAAGATAAACGAGGTTTTTGGTGGGGAGAAGCTTATCTCGTATAAAAGCGGGCTTAGTTCGGTTACCCTCAGGCTGCCGAAAGACAACACTGAAATATCGGGTGTATATTATTACTTTCTTAAGCAGCTTGCCTGGGCAGGGATAAACGTCTGCGAGGTAATATCAACTTCAAACGAAATAAGCCTGGTAGTTTCAGAAAATGATGTCAACCATGCATTCCCCTTACTGATGAAGTTAAAGCAACAATCCTGAGAATGTCCTTAAGCCAGCACAGACTCTATATAATAAAAGCCCTTTTAAGCCATACCTGGCTGAGCTTCCGGAGAGCTCATTTTTTCAGTAAAGGGCTGGCAATAAAGGTAGTTATGCTTTTTGCCGGGGCGATCCTTATTTGGAGCCTTTATCTGGGGGGCCTCTTAATGCCCGCCTTGCTTGCGGAAGTATTTCCGGATAAACAGGCCCTGCCCGCATTCTTCTCCCTGTTGATACCAATACTGCTGGCCGATTTGCTTCTAAGGCTTTTCATGCAGAAACTGCCCCGGCAGGATGTCCGGTCATACCTTACACTTCCGGTTAGCCGCAGCCTTGTTGCTGATCTTATACTGCTCCGCTCTTTCCCCTGCATATATAATTTTTACCTCCTTCCGCTGGTACTGCCTTTCTACCTTAATGTCTGTGAGCCGGGAGCACAATTATGGCTGGCATTTGCCGGCACACTTATGTTAATAGTAATAAACCACTCCATTACAATATGGATAAAGTCGCAGTCGTCACCGGCACTTGCCAGATCAGTTGCATTAGTCCTTATAGGGGTTATCGCCTTTGCAGGAGCGTCATTTTACCGCGCAGAGATACTTGAGCTTTCCGCTCGCCTCGGCACTGAATTAATATCAGGTAATCCTTATGTGTTCCTGGCAGGCAGCGCAGTGTTTGCAACATTGTTGATGCTTTCAAAAAAAGCTTTACTGGTATCCTTCTACCAGTGGACAGATGCAGGTCAGCGAAAAGGATCCGCAGAAAGCAGCAGGGTGGAAAAATGGCTGGCGGCAGTTCCGGTATGGGGCCTTTACTGGGAGCTGGAGTGGAGACTTCTGATCCGAAATAAAAGATCCTCTGCAGGTTTCAGGCAGTGGCCACTTGTAATCCCCGCCTTTCCGCTTCTGCTTTACCTCCTGCCCCCGCAAGGCATAACTGAATATGTTTATGTAATGATAATGATAGCTGGGGGATATGGCTTTTTCCACCTGCAATACGTTTTTTCATGGGAAAGCCGTTTTTTCGACATGCTTGCGGCAAAAAACGCTGATATCAGGATATTTATCCAGTCAAAATATTATTTCTACTGCCTGCTTGCACTGCTCAAGCTTATTCCGATGCTTATCCTGCTATATTTTGCGGCCCCCCGGCTGCTATTGCCCATGGCCGGTATGTTCCTGTATGTAACCGGGCCGGTATTCGCATTCTTATTCTATACCGGGGTTGGCAATAGTACCCGCATCGACCCTGACAAAAAACAGGTTTTCAACGTTGAAGGGAGCAGCGGTAATCTCTTTATTACCATTATTGCCGTAATGTTCTCAATAACACCCCTTGTTATTCTGGCATACCTGCTGCCCATGCAAATGGAATACGCAATATTTGCGGTTACCGCCACAACCGGTATTGCATTTTTGCTGACTCACAGAAAATGGATAAGGGCGGTTTCCGGGAAGATGGAAAAAAGAAAATATCATAACCTTAGTAAATACCGTGAAAAATAATGGCACTTATTGAAATTACCGGACTTGAGAAAAAATACGGAGAAGACTTTTCGCTTGTAGTTGACAGATTGTCGGTCGAAAAGGGAAGCATTACGGGCATAGTAGGCAATAACGGAGCCGGCAAGACAACACTGCTGAGGCTCCTTCTGGATCTCACGGAGGCCACGGGTGGAGAAGTTGTTACAGACGGTATAGCCGTTGCCGGCAGCGATTCCTGGAAGAGTTTTACCGGAAGTTATCTTGACGAGGGGTTTTTGATAGACTTTCTTACACCTGAGGAGTATTTTTACTTTACCGGCAGGCTCTGCGGGCTTGATGCCAAAGCAGTTGAAGAGAAGCTGAGGGGTTTTTCCCGTTTCCTTGGGGGGGAGGTGATGGGACGGAAAAAATATATCCGTGAGCTGTCATCAGGAAACCGTCAGAAAGCAGGAATAGTTGCCGCAATGATAACAGGGCCAAGATTGCTGATCCTTGACGAGCCTTTCAACTTTCTGGATCCCAGCTCGCAAATCCTGATCAGAAGACTGCTGGAAGAGGAGAACAGTGTACGTGGAACAACCATAGTGCTCTCAAGCCATAACCTGGCCCATATGTCGGGACTCTGCACACGTCTGCTTCTCCTTGAGAAGGGCAGGATAATAAGGGATCTTTCTCCTCCCGCTGACGACCTGAGCGAGGTGGAGGCATATTTTAAACTCCAGGCAGGCTAAGTACTGCCCATAAGATAATCCTTAAGGCTGCCCCAGTCATTGTCCAGGACCGTGAACTTCTCCTCCCTGCCAATGACCATCTGCAGCTGTGGTGGCATTTCAATCCTGTCAGCGATACCTTTTAGGCTTTCAGTAAATTTGGCAGGGTGGGCGGTTTCCAGGAAAATGCCAACTTCACCTCTACCTGACTCCTTTAAGTATTTTTCCAGTCCGAGAAAGGCAACCGCACCGTGGGGATCCATTATATATCCCGTATCATCCCTGACCCTTATTATGGCATCAAGGGTTTGTTTGTCGGTAAATGAGGATGACCATACAGCATTGCAAAACACCTTGTGTTCGTTACCTGAAAGCTGCAACAGCCTGGGGAAGTTGCTCGGGTCGCCAACATCCATTGCATTGCTGATTGTACTTACTGGCTTACGGGGCGAGAAGCTTGCTGTCCTGCAATATTCAGGCAGTGTATCATTGCTGTTTGTCGCTGCAATGAAACGGCCGGTCCTGAGCCCCATTTTACCTGCCATCATTCCTGCCGTAATATTACCAAGGTTGCCGCAGGGGACGCTGAAGCAGGGAGCGCCGCCCCCCTCCCCGAGTCCGGCAACGGCATGGAAATAATATACCGACTGGGGTATTAGTCTGGCAAGGTTTATACTGTTGGCGGAAGTAATTGTAAAACCTTTGTTAAGGTCGCTGTCAGCAAGTGCCCTTCTTGCCAGCTTCTGGCAGTCGTCAAAACTGCCCTCTATGCTTATGGCATTTATATTGCCACCCCAGGTGGTTATCTGTTTTTGCTGCAACGGGCTTACCCTCCCCCTGGGGAAAAGTACATAAACCTCCACCCCCGGGATGCCTGAGAACCCGGCTGCAACTGCACTTCCAGTATCGCCCGAAGTTGCCACAATTACCTTCATCACTGACCTGCCACCCCGGTTAAAGTACTCCATCAGCCTTGACATGAAACGTGCCCCGAAATCCTTGAATGCCATCGTCGGGCCATGGAACAACTCCAGGGTATATACATTGTCGTATATCTGCACCAACGGAACAGGGAAGTCAAACACCTCGCGGGTGATCTCTTTAATAACAGATACAGGAACTTCAGCCTTTAGAAAACGGGAAATCACCTCAAATGCCGTATCCCGGATCTCCTTCCCGGGTAGCTCCCTGAAAAAGCTGTCAGGCATACGGGGCAATGTTACCGGCATGTAAAGGCCTCCGTCTTCAGCAATATTTCTGAATACGGCGCTCTTTAATGTTACCGGTTCAGATTCCTTATTGACACTTAAGTACTTCATTGGTTCACTAATTATTTTTCAGACCATATGGGGCTTACCGGAAAGCACTACTGCACCCTCATTGTTAATATCCGAAATGAATGTGCTTGATACGATCCCCCTTTCATCAAGGCTCTGCCTGAGAAGGCCGGCCAGGCTCCGGGCCCTTGCCTTGTCATCGCAGAGGGCAAAAACGGTCGGTCCCGAACCCGATATCCCGAAGCCGATCGCACCATTTTCCAGTGCAATTTCCCGCATGCAGTTGAACCCGGGAATAAGACCCGATCTGAGTGGCTCTGCAACTACATCTTCCATGCTTCTGCCAATAAGGGCTTTATCGGAAGTACACAAACCGGCCACAAGCCCTGCAATATTCCCCCACTGTCTGATGGCATCCTTAAGCATTATGTTCTCTGGGATAATTTCACGGGCAAGCCTGGTGGATACTTCAATGTGAGGGTATACAAGGGCACATACCAGATCCCTGGGAAACGGCAGTTTCACTGCATCATTCAGATTTTTCCCTCTCACCAGCACTATTCCTCCCAGCAGCGAGGGAGCAACATTATCTGCATGGGCGCTGCCGCTCGATAATCTCTCCCCGTCAATTGCCAGGGGAAGCAGCTCCTCACGGCTCAGAGGCTGACCCATAAGCTCATTTATTGCAACCAGGCCGGCAACCGCGCTTGCAGCACTCGAACCAAGTCCGCTGCCAAAGGGCATCTGTTTGTAAAGCCGTATACCTACACCCTGATTAGTGCCGATATACTTCAAAAAATTGTTAACTACGGCACTAACAATATTCTTTTCGGGCTCGCGGGGCAGCCTTCCCTTATCCCCCTCCACCAGATCAAGGCTGACCCTGCCACTGTCATTCAGCTCCATTCTGACCTTGTCGCCCGGGTGTTCAAGAGCGAAACCCAGAACGTCAAAGCCACAAACCAGATTGCCGACTGTGGCCGGGGCAAATACACTTACAGATTGCATTTTTACTTGTTTATACATTGCTGAAACCATCTCAATGTGCACCTACACGCACCAGGTCGGCCATAACCCCTGCGGCAGTAACTTCGGCTCCGGCTCCGGGGCCCTTTATTACCATTGGATTGTTTAGATACCGGTTTGTAGTGAAGGAAACAATATTGTCACTTCCTTTCATATTGTAAAACGGATGGCCGGGATCCAGCATTTTGAGGCCTACAGAAGCTTTCCCCTCGGAAAGCACGCCCACAAACTGCAAAGCCCTGCCACCGGATGCAGCCTTTTGCCGGAAAGAATCAAAATGACCTTCGGCCTTTTCAAGCTCAACAAAGAAGTCCTCAACACTTTCTGCGTTAAGGCAGGATTCAGGAAGCAACTGCTGCAGGTTTATATCTTCTAAATCCATTTCCAGCCCTGTTTCCCTTGCCAATATCAGCATTTTCCTGATGAAGTCCAAACCACTTAGGTCGTCGCGCGGATCCGGCTCTGTAAGGCCCTTTTCCATAGCCTCCCTGACAACAGAGGCGAAACTCCTTTCGCCCTTATAGTTATTGAAGATAAAGGATATGGTACCCGAGAGTACGGCCTCGATCTTAAGTATCCGGTCGCCGCTTATCATAAGGTCATAAAGGGTTTTGAGTATAGGAAGACCTGCACCGACAGAGGTTTCATACCAGAAGTCCACACCGTAGCCGGATGCCAGCTGCTTGTCGCTGATATATCTCTCCCACTGACCCGATACCCCGGTCTTGTTGCAGGCAACCACCGAAAAGCTGCTCCTGAAAAGGCTTCCGTAAAGGCCGGCAACCTGGATGCTTCCGGTATTATCCACCATAACCGAATTCGGAAGGTTCATTGCAATAGCCCTTTCGGTAAAACTCCGGGCACTGCCCTGCTCCCCTTCATTGCTGAAATATTCCTCCCAGCTGCCGGGTGGTATTCCCTCACTGTTCAGAAGCATCCTTGAGCTGTTGCAAACCCCTGCAATATTAACTTTCAGATGGCGCTCCTTTTCCAGGTAATCCGAATGTTCACTGATCTGCTTCAGAAGGGTGCCACCTATATTTCCCAGGCCGATGCAGAATACATTAAGGGTTTTGACCGGCGAAAGGAACATGGCATCATGTATTGCGTTCATCGCTTTTGACAGGTCATCCCTGTCTATCACAACCGAGATATTCAGTTCGGACGAACCCTGGGCTATGGTCACAACATTTACCCCGCTCCGGCCAAGGGCACTGAACAATCTTCCCGATAAACCTTTTGTATGGCGCATATTCTCACCCACCACGGCAATTATACCCATACCCTCCTCCGAGGAGGGCATACTTATCAGCCCCTCGGCTACCTCCAGGCGAAACTCATCTCTTATAGCCTGTTCTGCACCGAACAGTTCCTCAGGCCTTACCGCCACAGAAATACTGTGCTGTGAGCTGGCCTGTGTTATAAGGATAACATTAATATGCGAAAGGGCACTGAACAGTCTTCCTGTAAAACCTTTTCTACCGACCATTCCGCCCCCCTGTACCGTTATCAGGCAGATCTCTGCTATACAGGATATCCCCCTTATCAGGGAGGCCCCTGATGGCATACTGTTACTTATAAGGGTGCCGCTGAATGAGGGGTTAAAGGTGTTTCGTATGATGATGGGTATATTCGTTATCCTTGCAGGCATCATTGTGGGGGAGTGAATAACCCTAGCCCCGAAATATGAAAGCTCAGTGGCCTCAGGATAGGTAAGTCCCGGCACCGGGAAGGCTTTTTTCACTATTGCAGGATCAGCAGTCATTATCCCGTCAACATCGGTCCATATCTCTATTCTTTCAGCTTCAAGTGCCGATGCAACTATTGCAGCAGTGTAATCCGACCCGCCACGCCCCAGTGTTGTGGTATCACCGTTTTCGCTTGATGCAATAAAACCCGTAAATACGATTATCTGATCCGGGTTCCCGGAACAAAAATCCCTTATCAGTGAATGGCTCTGGCTGAGGTTTACTATTGCAGAGCCAAACATTCCATTGGTCTTGATTAGATTTCTTGTGTCGGCAAATACGGCACTGCCAACATGCTGCTGAAGGATATTGGTTATCATGCTGCATGAAAGCAGCTCACCATAAGCCATTACCCTGTCCTGGGTACGCGGGGAAACCTCACCGAGAGCCCTTACGCCTTCCATTAGCGCCTTTAATTCGCTAAAGAGCTTACCCAGCGATGCAAACACCCTTTCCTGGCACTTAACCCCCCCAAGCGACCGGACTATCTCATAATGCCTGTTTTCGATCTCCGAAAGGCCCTCAGCTGTATCTGCTCCGAGCGAAGCCATTGTGAGCAACTGCTGCAACCTGCTAGTTACACCTTTGAGTGCCGAACAAACCAGAAGCGGTCTGTTTCCGTTCTTTTTTGCCTGGCTCACAATCTTAATCACTGATCCCAGGGCAGCAGGTGAGCCAACCGAACTGCCTCCGAATTTCTGAACTATCATAAAACCTGCTTATTAAAGACCCTCTATATATTTTACGAGCCAGTCGCCCACTTCGGAAGTCCTGCTTTTGGCGGCCCCTCCCATATCTTCGGTTACCACTCCTGCACCAACAGAGCTTTCGGCCGCCTTTACTATCATTTCTGCCTCCCGGGGCATTTTGAATGCGTACTCGAACATCAGGGCCGCTGAAAGAACAGCTGCCAGGGGATTGGCGGTATCCTTGCCTGCAGCCTGCGGATATGAACCGTGAATAGGTTCGAAGACCGATGTATGTTTGCCTATTGATGCGCTGGGAAGCATTCCCAGGGAACCTGTTATCACACTTGCCTCATCTGTAAGGATGTCGCCGAACATATTCTCGGTAAGGATCACATCAAAGCGGCCGGGCCATTGAATAAGCTGCATTGCAGCATTATCAACGAACATATATTCTGTATCCACCCCCGGATATTCACCCGAGAGCTTCTGAACAACCTCCCTCCAGAGCCTTGAAGTGGCCAGAACATTAGCCTTGTCAACCATGCATAGTTTGCCCCGCCTTTTCCCTGCAAGGTCAAATGCAAGACGTGATATCCTTTCAATTTCATGACGGTGGTATATACAGGTGTCATATGCCGTATCGCCGTCTTCCGACCTACCCTGCGGCCTTCCGAAGTATATACCACCGGTAAGCTCCCTGACTGCAACAAAGTCAACACCTTTAATTATATCTTCCCGCAGCGGTGATTTATGATACAGGGCCTGAATGCTCTTTACAGGCCTTAAGTTTGCATAGAGGCCGAGCCTGCTTCTCATCGACAGCAGCCCTTTTTCCGGGCGCTGCCTCGCTCCCGGATCATTATCATAACGGGGATCTCCTATGGCTCCGAAGAGCACTGCACCTGAACCCATACAAAGCTCATGTGTCTTCTCAGGATAGGGGCTGCCAACAGCATCAATGGCTGCAGCTCCTATCAGGCCGTGGCTGAAAGTAACCTCATGGCCATTTTTTGAACAAACTGCTGCGGTTACCTTTACTGCCTGCTCTGTAACTTCGGGTCCTATACCGTCGCCGGGCAGCACTGCTATGTTTAACTTCATCTTTTATTAGTTTTTTCCCATTTTTCTATCTCTTTTTGCCGGCTGAGCAGATAATCTATATCATCATATCCCATTAACAGGCAGTTTTTCTTATAGGCATCTATCTCAAAGCCTTCAGAAATTCCGTCCGGCATCAGTTTGATCCTCTGGTTTTCAAGGTCGACTTTCAGCCTTGGTGCAGGCGAGAGCTCCAGTGCCTTCATCATTGTGTCAATAAAAGCGCTGCCGACCTCAACCGGAAGCAAACCTGTATTCAGTGCATTGCCCCTGAAGATGTCGGCAAAGCTGCCTGCAACCACAACCCTGAAACCGTAGTCGTAAATCGCCCAGGCGGCATGCTCGCGACTGCTACCGCTGCCGAAGTTTTTGCCGGTTACCAGAATTTTTCCAGAAAACCCGGGGTCATTCAGCACAAAATCTGGATTGGGGTCTCCATTACCCAGATAGCGCCAGTCGTAAAAAAGTTTTTTACCAAACCCTTCCCGTGATGTTTCCTTAAGGAAACGTGCAGGAATTATCTGGTCAGTATCTATATTGTCGACCGGAAGGGGTACATATCCGGAAACAAGAGTGTTGAATCTTTCTACAGGCATAATTGTCTCTATTATATAAAATCCCTGGGGTCACTTATCTTACCGGTAATTGCCGCAGCTGCCGCCGTTAATGGTCCGGCCAGTATGGTTCTCGAACCCGGCCCCTGACGGCCCTCGAAGTTGCGGTTGGATGTTGAAACAGCGTATCTGCCGGGAGGTATCTTATCATCGTTCATAGCCAGACAGGCCGAACAGCCCGGCTGCCTGAACTCCATGCCTGCCTGGGCGAAAATCCTGTCCAGACCTTCATTAACAGCCTGCTTCTCCACCTGTTTGCTGCCCGGGACTATCCATACTGTAACTCCATCAGCCTTTCTTTTTCCGGCAACAAGCAGGGCAAACTGCCTGAGATCTTCAATACGGCCATTGGTGCAGCTACCCAAAAAGACATAGTCGATATCCCGGCCAAGGAGTTGCTCACCCGGGGAAAATCCCATATAATCCAGCGATTTCATGAACGACGGCCTTAAGGGCGGTATACTGCCGTTAATCCCTATTGCCATACCAGGGTTTGTTCCGAATGTTACCATAGGTTCAACGTCAGAGATATCAAAAACCTCCTCCCTGTCAAAAACTGCATCCCTGTCAGAAGGAAGGGTTTTCCAGTATTCCAGGGCCTGATCCCACTCTTTTCCTTTCGGGGAAAAACTTCTTCCCTCCAGGTAATCGAATGTGGTCTGGTCTGGAGCGACAAGGCCTCCTCTTGCCCCCATTTCGATGCTCATATTGCATACTGTCATTCGCTCTTCCATAGTCAACCGTCTTATTGCCGGCCCGTCATACTCAATAAAGTAACCTGTGGCACCACTGGTTGACATCCTGGATATAACATAAAGTATAAGGTCTTTCGCCCCGACACCCTTTTGCAGTTTGCCTTCAAGGCGTATTCGCATCCTTTTGGGCCTTGACTGAACCAGACACTGACTGGCAAGTACCATTTCGACCTGGCTGGTACCGATACCAAAGGCCAGCGCACCAAATGCCCCGTGTGTAGCAGTGTGGCTGTCGCCGCACACGATAGTCATTCCCGGTTGGGTTATACCCAGCTCCGGCCCGATAACATGTACAATACCATTGTTTTCATGTCCAAGCCCGAAAAGAGAAACACCATGTTCCCTGCAGTTAACCCCGAGGGTGTCGAGCTGCAGCCGGCTGAGGCTGTCCCTGACTTTCTGATCCTGGTTCATGGTAGGCACATTATGGTCGGCAGTGGCTATTGTCTTTTCCGGGCGCAGTACCTTGCGATTCCTTTTCTTCAGCCCTTCAAATGCCTGGGGGCTGGTTACCTCGTGAACGAAGTGGCGGTCGATGTACAGTATCCCGGATACTCCATCAATATCACCCACAACATGGGCATCCCATAGCTTGTCTATTATAGTTCTTGCAGACAAAACTTCATTTTTTTTAAATTAATAACTCTGATCTGTGTCAATAGATCTTACCGATAGCATCAAGGAATGACTCCACGGATGCCGTCACGATATCGGTATGGGCAGAAAAGCCGTAATATATATTGCCCTTGTGCTCCACCTGAACATGCACCTTGCCTATATCGTCGCTACCCCTGGTTATTGCCTGTATAAGGAACTCCTCAAGTCTTACTCGGCGTTTCACCAGGTTCTTCACCGCCGTGAATGAAGCATCAATCGGGCCGTTACCCGAAGCTGTCTCAGTGAAAATATCCCCGTTGAAACTAACCTGTACGGTTGCAGTAGGAATAGTGGTCTTTCCGCTGATCACCTGCAGAGACACCAGTTCAATTGCCTTCTTGCCTTTCTTTTGCTCCGTGCCGACCAGGATCCTGAGGTCTTCTTCTGTTATATCCTTTTTACTGTCGGCCAGCTCTAAAAAGCGTTCATAAACCTCATTCAACTGATTCGATTCTAGCTCATAGCCAAGCAGCTGCAGGCGATGTTTCAGGGCAGCCCTTCCGCTTCTGGCAGTAAGTGTAATTGCAGACTCCTTTATACCCACATCGGCCGGGTCAATTATCTCATAGTTCTGCCTGTGCTTAAGCACACCGTCCTGGTGTATGCCTGACGAATGCGCAAAGGCATTGCGGCCCACTATGGCTTTGTTTGGCTGAACAGGCATCCGCATCAGTGTGGATACAAGTTTTGATGTCCTGATTATCTGGCGTGTATCGATATTGTGCGAATAATCAAGCGAGTGGTGGCTTTTTATTGCCATCACCACCTCTTCCAGAGCTGTATTTCCGGCCCGCTCCCCAATACCGTTGATGGTAACCTCTACCTGCCTGGCACCGTTTACAACCCCGGATAAAGTATTTGCCGTAGCCATACCAAGGTCATTATGGCAGTGAGTGGATATTATGGCCTTGTCTATATTGGGCACATTATTAACCAGGTATGCGATTTTTTCACCATATTCTGACGGAAGGCAGTAACCTGTGGTATCGGGTATGTTGACAGTTGTGGCACCGGCTGCAATTACAGCCTCAATTACCCTTGCAAGGTATTCATTGTCGGAGCGCCCGGCATCCTCGGCATAGAACTCGACATCCTCAACGAATTTCCTTGCATATTTTACTGCCTCCACGGCCCTTTTCAGAACATCTTCAGGGTTTGAACCGAGCTTGTGCCGGATGTGGTAATCGGAAGTTCCTATCCCTGTATGGATACGTTTTCTGACGGCATGCCTGAGTGCATCGGCAGCCACCTCAATATCCTTTTTCACTGCTCGGGTCAATGCACATATAACCGGCTTTTCAACTGCCTTGGACACCTCTGCCACCGACTTGAAATCGCCCGGGCTGGAAACGGGGAATCCGGCCTCAATAACATCCACCCCAAGTTTTTCCAGCTGCCTCGCCACCTCAATTTTTTCTATAGTATTAAGCTGGCAGCCCGGCACCTGCTCCCCGTCTCTCAACGTGGTATCAAAAATAATTATCCTGTTATCCATGATTTTGCTGGTTTATTTGATTTGATTGGTTTAACTGGCCTGGTCGGGCTTACTTTTGGTTTTCCGGCCTAAGCTTACGTACCTCTGCTCCGGTCCTCCATATCTCTGATTCGCGTATCTCCTTAAGCTCCTTTTCAAGCTGCTGGCGGTATCCGCTCTTGCTGTTTGCATCAATGGCCCTTTGCGACTCTTTGCCACTCTCTACCTCCCCGTAAAGCTCCCTGAACAGTGGCATATTTGCGTCCCTGAAACGCTTCCACCAGTCGAGCGCACCTCTCTGGGCCGTAGTGGAACAGTTGGCGTACATCCAGTCCATACCGTTCTCGGCAACCAGTGGCATTAGGCTCTGAGTAAGCTCCTCGACGGTTTCATTGAATGCCTCTGAGGGAGAGTGGCCGTTTTCACGCAACACCTGGAATTGTGCAGCAAAAAGACCCTGTATAGCACCCATAAGGGTTCCCCTTTCACCTGTAAGGTCGCTGTAAACCTCTTTTCTGAAGGTTGTTTCAAAAAGGTAACCACTGCCGACACCTATTCCCATGGCAATTACCCTTTCTGCTGCGCGCCCTGTGGCATCCTGAAATACAGCATAGCTTGAGTTAAGGCCCCTGCCCTCAAGGAACATCCTGCGCAAACTGGTACCCGAACCTTTGGGAGCAACCAGGGCAACGTCCACATCCTTAGGTGGTATTATACCGGTCTGATCCTTGAAAGTGATCCCGAAACCATGAGAGAAACACAGCATCATGCCGCCATCAAGCCTCTTTTTTACTTCAGGCCAGAGGGCTATCTGACCCGCATCCGAAAGAAGGTATTGCACAATAGTTGCACGTTCAACCGCCTCCTCTATCGGGAAAAGCGTACTCCCCGGCTCCCAGCCGTCTTCTACGGCCTTGTCCCATGAGGCGGAATTCTGCCTCTGGCCGACTATTACGTTAAAGCCATTTTCCTTTAGGTTAAGGGCCTGTCCGGGGCCCTGTACCCCATAGCCTATAACACCTATTGTTTCATCCTTTAGCACCTCCCTTGCTTTCGCAAGAGGGAATTCTTCCCTTGTCACGACATTTTCTTCTACTCCGCCGAAATTGATCTTTGCCATTACTAATCAGTTTTTGGTTAAAAAATAAATACTTTAAACTTCAGAAGGCCTCTATTCCAGCCTTATATCCCCTAATGTTTCGCCCGCCATTACCATCGGGAAAACACTTCCCTCTTTTTCAACTATTACTTCCATTAAAAACGGTCCTTCAGACTTTATCATCTCATCTATTGCTCCATCAAGCTCCTCTCTTTCGCATACCTTTACAGAAGGGATACCGAAGCCCTTTGCTATTGTCTGAAAGTCCGGGTTCAGGATATTGGTGGATGCGTACCGCTGGTCAAACAGCATCTCCTGCCATTGCCTTACCATACCCAGAAAATTATTGTTCAGAAGTATGATCTTAACCGGAAGCTGCTCCTGGAAAAGGGTTGCAAGTTCCTGTATTGTCATCTGAAAGCCCCCGTCGCCGATAAATACGCATACCGGCCGGCCTGGACTCCCCAGCTTAGCGCCTATCGAGGCCGGCAAACCGAAGCCCATGGTGCCAAGTCCGCCCGATGTAACCACGCTGCGCGATCTTTTGAAACGGAAATACCTCAGGGCCATCATCTGGTTCTGGCCCACATCCGTTACCAGCACGGCATCATCATCAAAGGCCTCGGACACCCTCCTTACAACCTCCCCCATAGTCATCTCTTTCTTGTCAGGGTAAAGCTCCCTGCTTATCAGCCTTTCGAACTCAATCCTGGAGCATGCATGAAATTTTTCGATCCACTCCCGGTGTTCATTGCTGCTGATCCTCTGTGTCAGCAAGGGCAGGCTCATTTTTACATCACCGACAACAGGCACGTCTGCATGTATTATCTTGTTTATTTCAGAGGGATCTATATCCATGTGCACGAGTCGGGCCTTCCTGGCATAACCGCTCGGATCGGATGTTACCCTGTCGTCAAACCTGAGGCCAATACCGATTATAATGTCTGCCTCATTGGTCAGGATATTGGGGCCGAAGTTTCCATGCATCCCGAGCATGCCCACATTAAGGGGATGGTCTGATGGCAAGGCCGATTGTCCCATTATTGTCCACGCTGCAGGTATACCGCTTTTTTCAAGGAAGCTGAGCAGCTCCCCTTCGGCACCTGCAAGAAGCACTCCCTGGCCGATAAGCGCTAGGGGCCTTGTTGCAAGGTTTATCAGCCGGGCAGCCTCATCAAGTTTTTCAATATCCGGTTCAGGCACCCGGGGGAGTTCCTGCTCCGGTTCGTACTTTTTGTAAACATAGTCCAGCTCCCCTATCTGTGCGTCTTTTGTAATATCTATCACAACAGGTCCGGGCCTTCCGCTGGATGCAATATAAAAGGCCTTGGCAACAGCCTGCGGCACGTCAGCCGCCCTGCTTACCTGGCAGTTCCATTTCGTAATAGGCTTTGTAATACCTATCACATCAACCTCCTGAAACGCCCTTGTACCCAACAGCCTTGAATGCACCTGGCCTGTGATTACCACTACCGGGGTTGAATCTGTCATGGCATCTGCAAGACCGGTTACCACATTGGAGGCACCTGGCCCGGAGGTTACCATGCACACCCCTGTTTTGCCACTTACCCTGGCATATCCCTGGGCTGCGTGTATGGCTCCCTGCTCATGGCGTACCAGAATGTGCCTGAGTTCGTCCGACCTGAAGAACAGTGCATCATATGCAGGCATTATCGCACCTCCGGGATAACCGAATATTATCCCGGTATCCTCTCTTATAAGTGATTCCATAAGGGCCTCAGCGCCTTTCATTCTGACCGGGCTACCGGAGTCTGCCCCGGTCACTGGTTTTTTCTTTGCTTCCATTTATTTTGGGTTAAGTATTCAAAAAGCCATTATCATATTATCCTTACAGCACCCTTATCTGCAGACGATACCAGTTTTGCATATGCCCTCAGTGAGGCAGGGATATCCCTGTTTCTTGACCTCGGTTGGTATGCGCTATCTCCCCTGTTTTCTTCTTCAATACGTCTTTTATTAAGCTCCTCTTTGTCTGCCTTCAGCTCTATCTTCCTGGATGGTATATCTATGCTTATCATGTCGCCCTCCCTTACCAGTGCAATATCCCCGCCGGCTGCAGCTTCAGGGGAAATATGTCCTATAGATAGTCCGGATGTTCCTCCGGAGAAGCGGCCGTCCGTAATAAGGGCACACTCTGTTCCAAGACCTGCCGATTTCAGGTAGGATGTCGGGTAGAGCATTTCCTGCATCCCCGGCCCGCCTTTCGGGCCCTCATACATTATCACAACCACATCACCCGGGTTGATGTTTCCGCTCAAAATTGCCTCACACGCCTGTTCCTGCGCCTCACAAATCCTGGCCCTCCCCTCAAACCTGAGAACGGACTGATCCACTCCCGCAGTTTTTACTATACAGCCGTCACGGGCTATATTACCAAACAACACGGCCAGGCCCCCGTCGCCGGAGTATGCATGGGGAACTGACCGTATGCAGCCCTTTTCGCGGTCTTTGTCCAGCGAGGGGTACACTGCAGATTCTCCCCGCTTTACACCGGAAGGTGCTGCAGAATATATCTCAAGAGCCCTTTTTCCGGGCATACCGCTTCTGATGTCATAACTGTCAATGGCATGGCCAAGGCTTGGCATATCAAGTCTTTTGACAGAGGGATCAATCAACCCGGCATCCCTTAGTTCAGCCATTATACCCATAATGCCTCCGGCCCTGTTTACATCCTCTATATGGTAACTGCTGCTGGGGGAAACCTTGCAAAGTACAGGAGTGTTGCGTGAGATCCTGTCGATGTCTTTCATGGTAAAATCAACACCCGCCTCTCTAGCAATGGCCAGAAGATGCAATACCGTATTGGTTGAGCCACCCATTGCAATATCAAGTGTCATTGCATTTAAAAATGCCTCTCTGGATGCAACCGATCTGGGCAGTACCGATAAGTCGCCATCACGATAATATCTGTATGCCAGGTCAACTATCAGGCCTGCAGCATCCCTGAACAGCGAATCTCGCTGTCTGTGGGTTGCAACAACCGTTCCGTTGCCAGGCAAAGCCATACCCAGTGCTTCATTCAGGCAGTTCATAGAATTTGCCGTGAACATCCCCGAACAAGATCCGCAACCCGGGCAGGCGCTCTTTTCCATTTCCAGGAGGTCGTCATCAGCTGCATTACCATCCGCAGCCATTACCATTGCATCGACCAGATCCACTGGTTTGCCCCTGAAGCGACCGGCTTCCATGGGTCCGCCTGAAACAAAAACACTCGGGATATTGAGCCTCATGGCAGCCATAAGCATACCTGGTGTTATCTTATCGCAGTTGCTTATGAACACAATGGCATCCAGCTTATGTGCATTTGCCATGTATTCTACGCTGTCGGCAATAAGTTCACGCGAAGGCAATGAATACAGCATGCCGTCATGCCCCATGGCGATGCCATCGTCAATGGCAATAGTGTTGAACTCTGCGGCAAAACAGCCCAATTCCTCTATCCAGCCCTTAACTTTCTGCCCTGTGTCATGCAGATGCATATGACCCGGAACAAGCTGTGTGAAAGAGTTGGCTATACCTATAACAGGCCTGCCCATATGCTCATCCTTCATACCGTTGGCCCGCCACAGGCTTCTGGCCCCGGCATTAAGCCGGCCCTGTATTGTAGTACTGCTTCTTAGCTTATTTATCATTTTTATTGTTTATTACACCCCGGCACCGGTTGCAGGATCAGGGCACAAAAAAACCCCCTGCCTTTTTCAGAAGCAAGGGGGCTCATTTATTTTCTGTTGTTTTATCTACACGCCATCCTCACTTCTTTTCGGGGGTCCAAAGAGAAGAATAAAGAGAATAAAAAACGTGTTAAACAAACTGTACATCACAATTCAGAATTTCAGGATGCAAACTTATACAAATATTTTAAACCAAAAAAACAATTTTGCTATTTATATTTGTTCCGGATAAAAAGAGGGGCGCACGAACATGCCGTCAGAGCTTACAAACAGAGTATTAATCAAGCGTTTAAGATTGATGGGGAAGCTGCTGTCTGTGTATATTTATGCATCTTGGCGCATAATTATAATACAGGTTATTCAGGACTCATTCAGAGCAAGGGTCAGTGCCTCGTCGATACCATCATCCGAAGGCATCGGGGGCCTGTGATCGAATATGTTGCCATCTCTGCCAATCAGGTAAAAGCTCGGTATCCACCTTACGTTGTAAAGCGCGGGCACACCCCTCTCCCTTCCGGGTGTACGCATGTGCACCCCGGTTATTCCGTGGCCTGCAACTGAATTTTCCCAGGCTGAAGGGTCTGTATCGATTGAAACATACATAAAGACAAGATCCTCTTCCCCGGCGAACCTCTCCTTTAGTTCTGCCGCAGGAGGCACCTGCCTCATGCAGGGGCCGCACCAGGATGCCCAGAACTTAAGGTAAACCACCTTACCCCTGTAATCAGAAAGGGATACCTCATTGCCGTTTATATCGGTCATGGTAAATTCGGGAGCTGGGCTTCCCTCCCAGAGGGCACGGAGATTATCAAGGGCTGACTCAAGGCTTTCGCTGTACTCCTCGTATGGATTGTTTTCCATAAATTCATCATACATATCCATTGCAAGTTGGATATCCCCTGAATTCAGCTCCCTGCTCACTGACAGGGCCTGGATATAGTACCTGTTTTTATCCTGCAAATGCCTTCCGGCAAGCTCATAATTCCTGTGATGCAATGAAGCGTATTCCCCCCTGTCTGTTTCTGCTGTAAAGTCAAGGTAAGTAAGCAAAAAGTTCACATAGTTGGGATTTAACAGCCATCCTTCGTTACTCCTTGTGGCGTCTTCCAAAAAGTCATAATAAGCGGCAGGAGTATTATGCATTTCATCTCCCTCATATAAATCGGGGTAGGCAAGCAGCATCTGGTATTTTTCGGTAAGGATTTCCGTCTCCATGTAGTTCAAAAACGCAGTACTCATATCCCCGGTTCCATCGTAGGATTCAATATAATCCCTTTTCACGGTTTCAATGCTGTCGGCAAATGCCAGATAAGGGTATGACGAAAGGTTCCTGGCCTTTTCGTTGAGGAATGAACGGCTGATATTACCCAGGACCTCTTCGTTATAGTCGTGCAAAAGTCTGTTCTCCCTGCTGCCCCATCCTGAAAACTCAACCTGACCTGCCGGAAGTGAGGCATCCATGCTGAAACCTGGGTCAAAACCAGCCTCCAGATACAGCGGATAACTGTTTCCCCTTACGCTCAGGCTTGCCATAACGGGACCTGGCACATCAAACTCAAGATCAAAGCGTCCATCCGGGCCTGCGTCCAGCGACAGAACTTTCCTGTCGTTATTGATAAAATCCCTGAAAAAGCTGATCTCGGCAACAGTACCGCCAAGGTTTGAGATCTGCCCCTTAAGCCCTGCCCTTCCGGGGATTGGTATACCTCCATCAGAGAGTGCTGCAAGGATTGCCCGGTCGATATTCTCATTGCTCGGGCGGGGCGGCCTGTTGTCTGCTATATTGCCATCCCGGCCAATCAGATAGAAGGTGGGAACACCCTGAAGGTTATAGCTTTGAGGTACTTCATGCCTGAAGCCAGGTACATTTAAATGCACGCCCTCAATCTCCTGCTCCCTTACTGTCCTGCGCCAGGCCTCCTCATCAGTGTCCACTGATATATACAGGAACACAAGATCGTCATATGCTTCCATGCGTTTTTTTAGCTCTTTGGCATAGGGCACCTGCTGCATGCAAGGTCCGCACCATGACGCCCAGAAATCGAGGTAAACGACTTTGCCGCGAAAGTCTTCCAGGGAAACCTGTTCACCGTCTATACCGGTCAGTGTAAAACCGGGTGCTGGCATACCGGGCGCAAGACTGGATACATTTTCATAAACCTCTCCGACAATCTCCCGGTACTTTTCGGTAGTGGCATCCTCAACAAACCTATCATAAAAGGCAACCGCCTGCTGATAATCGCCGAAGTTAAGCATGCTTACCAGGGCACCTGCAAGAGCAATATCAAGGGTTTCACCTGCAAATAGCTCTGAGGCGGTTTCATACCTTATCCTCATGTAGTCCTCATCGGTGTCGTATTCAGGGGCCGACTGCTCCAGATGGTGGTGCAGATAAGTGCTTACAAAGTTCACATAGGCCCTCGAAGAGGTTTTTTCATCGCTGAAGAGTTCATCATCGTCAAGGAAATCAAAATATGATCCGGGCAGCTCCGGTATTTCTCCGGCAGGATCAAGCTGTCGCCTTATATAGGGATACTCCATCAGGTGGTTGAATTTTTCATACTTCATATTTGTTTCCATAAGGGAAACAAAACCGGCATCAAGATCAGTGTACCGGGGATACTCTCTCAGGTAGGCCATTTTTTCCTCATATGCATCCCTAACAAACGAGGCAAACTCAACGGGGTTAAGCTCCCTGGCCCTGTTTAACATGCTCATCTGACCGAATTTACTCTCAACATCCTGGTTGTATGAAAGTAAAAAGCTGCTTTCGCCTGCCTTATGTCCGGTAAGCTCAGGCTTTTTTTCAGAGTCCTGGGCATCAAACACAATATTCACGTATGCACCTGGTTCAAGGTAAAGTGTAATGGTCCTCCTGGGTATGCGCATATGAACAAATGCCGCTTCACCCATGGGTATTTCTGCTTCAAATGAGTTATTTGCGTCAAGTTCTGCCTCTGCCGACCTGGTAGAATTGGTGACATAATCCGTATAATAGAATATCTCCACGACGGAATCACCCGGGTTTTCTACACTGCCTGTTATTCTTGAGGAATCATGCTCCTGACGCGAACAGGAAGCTATCGCCATAATGGCTGCAAAGAAAAAGATGCTGTATTTTCTCATAGGATATTTTGCTTTTTATCAACAGCAAAGTAACTAATTTTTCACTAAAAGAGAGTAATTTTGCTGCGCCTTTTGGAAAAGAAAACAGTCAGCGGCACAATTATCGAGCTATGCAACTATTAAGGATACCGGGACTCAGGCAGGAGGAGAAGAAGACTTTTGCCCTTCACTTCTCCTACTCCTTCATAGAAGGCATCCTGGCTGGCCTTATAGCCCTCAATGAGTTTGTTTTCGTAAAAAGCCTTATGGGATCCGGATACCAGGTAAGCGTCCTGTTCCAGTTCTCAAACCTGGTTTTCCTTCTCCTTATATTTTTCAGCACCTTCCTCAGAAGAATAAAGAACAAAAAGAAGCTGCTCAGGAGGACAGCCATCCTTACCCGCCTTCCCCTGCTGCTGCTGCTGTTTTTTCCAAGAAGCCCCGAACAGCTTACCGGCGACTCGGTATACCACTACATCTTCCTGCTTATATTCCTGATCTACTTTTTGGCCAACCCTGTGGTATTCCCGAGCATCAACCTCTTTTTAAAGAATGCATACTCGCACGAGAACTTCGGGCGGTTCTACAGTTATGCCACCACTGCCAACAAGATAGTGATGATGGCCACGACCTTCGCATACGGCTGGGCACTGGATGCCAACAACTATATCTTCGTGTATATTTTTCCGGCAGCAGCCATTCTGGGTATTATCTCCATAACCCTTTTGTCGATGATCCCATACAGGCAGCCCGAAACCCCGGAAATGGCACATACTGTCTGGAAGGGTATAAAACAGTCGGTGATCGAGATGACCAATATCCTGGTAAAGAACATCCCATACAGGCACTTCCAGGTTGGGTTCATGTTCTATGGCTTTGGCTTTATGGGCTCCTTTACGGTAATAATCCTTTTCTGGGAATTCGGGCTGGGGCTCAACTACTCAAGCGTGGCATTCTACAGGAATGCATACAACCTGCTGGCGATAATAATTCTGCCGTTTTTCGGCAAACTGATAGGGAAAATGGATCCGAGGCGATTTGCAGCTATATCATTCGTATCGATGGCAACCTATATTTTCAGCCTTATACTTACTCAGTATTTCGGCTCATACACTGAGTTCTGGGGCATAACACTGTATCACACACTCATAATATATATACTTTTCCACGGTATATTTGCCGCGACAATGGTGCTGATGTGGAGTATCGGTTCAGCTTATTTCTGTGCCCCTTCCGAGGCAGGCATATATCAGTCGATACATTTGGGTCTTACTGCAGTAAGGGCCATGTTCGCGCCGCTTATAGGTGTATTGTTTTACGAACTCTGGGGGTTCACAACTGCATTCTCAATATCTATAACAAGTCTGCTGGCAGGTGCTGCAATAATGTGGTGGTCGTCGGTAAAACATCCGCTGATCCGCAAAAAGGTGCTGTCATAGCCGGTATTATTTCTTCAGTCCGGAAAGCCTTACCAGCATAGAGTAAAAAATTATAAAGAGGGTAACAAAAACACTTACCACGGCCGACGGCAGCGCAACCCTCGGGTCATCGGGAAAGAACCTGAATGCAGCCACGGCAGCAAACGCACTGCTTTTAATTACCATCATAAGGGTGCTGCTTATGATAAACCCCCTCCCTTTACGCATTATCACCATAAGGTAGTGATATAAGCTTCCCATTACGAACATGGCAAAGAAAATAAGCCCTGATATCTTAAGCACAAACAGTGGTTCACTTTGCAGAACAGGTACACTCATTCCAACTATAGGAGACACTACCAGGAAGAACCCCCATTTGACCGCTGTGTTGCGCACCTTTTCAACCCCAGGGAGTATTCGCGGATGCCTTAAAAGCCTGCTTATAACAAGTGGTATCAAAATAAGTCGGGCCATTATCCAGAATATCTCAACCGGGTTTATAAGGGCCTGGCCAAGGATAATAAGCAGTATAAGCGGGGTAAGCAGCATTGCAAGCAGATGCAATCCGAAAACACCTGTTACGGAAAAGCTCGTATCACCATCTATCAGTGTTGAAAAAGGTATCACCGAAGGACCTGGCGGGGCAGCGGCGATCAACACCAGACCGGCAAAAAAAGGGAAGTAGGATTCATGGAAGAAGATCCACGACAAACCGATTATGGTTAATCCGAAAACGACATAGTTGAGAAATAAAGATATCGCTAGCGGGCGGAGCATGTTCGACACCGGTATCCAGCTGCGGAAAGTAAAACCGGTTGTTGAGAAAACCATTACAAAGGCAAGCGACCACATTGAGATATCCGCAAGTGGCCGGGTCCTTTCTCCCATTATAAGCCCGAAAACAAGGGCCATAACCAGGACGGAATCCCTGTGGTTGACAATGTTCAGAATCCTCTTCAATTATCTGTCGGCAGATTAGGTTATATTTGTATTACTTAAGACAGGTTATTAACAATATAGTAAACTATATATTACAACCGCAAGGATGAATCTGTTTTTTTTACAAAACCTGGACCGGGATGAAGCATTCCTCGACGGTGAGGAGGCAAGGCATTGCACCAGGGTGCTGAGGCTGAAAAGGGGCAGCGAAGTGCTGCTTACCGACGGAAAGGGGAAACTGGCAGTATCTGAAATAGATGAGATATTCAGGGGAGGAATAAAGCTGAAGGTGAAAAGCCGGCAGGAAGAATACGGAAAGAGGCCGTTCAGGCTCCATATGGCCGTTGCTCCCACAAAGAATATCGACCGCTTTGAGTATTTTATTGAAAAAGCCACCGAATGCGGAATAGATGAAATAACTCCCATTATATGTGAAAAGAGCGAAAGAAGGATCATAAAGCATGAAAGGCTGGAAAAGATCCTCCTCTCGGCAATGAAACAATCGCTCAGGGCATACCTGCCAAAACTGAACCAGGCAGTAGCTTTAAAGGATTTCATAAAGGGGATTGACAAAACCGGGGGTGCATTTGTAGCGCATTGTGCCGGGGGCGAGAAACACAGGCCTGAGGACACTTTTAGAAAAGGAGAAGACACCCTTGTGATGGTAGGGCCTGAGGGAGATTTCAGCGAAAGTGAGATCAAAATGTGCAGAGACAGGGAGATAAGGGCATTAAGCCTGGGAGAGTTCCGACTGAGGACTGAAACCGCTGCCGTTATACTTTGCATCAGGGCAAACACTTTGAATGGCCTGCTCTGACCATTTATTAATTATATTTACAATTCAATGGCAGGTAAATTTTTTTCAGCATGCGCAAAATACTTTTTCTGACATTTTTATGCCTGGCCTTTTTTACCGAAGCAATGGCCCAGCACCACCAGATAGCCACTCTGCAATACAGGGGCGGGGGCGACTGGTATTCCAACCCAACGGCACTGCCCAACCTTGTGAGGTATACCAACGAACATTGCGGCACCAGTATAAGCACACAGATAGCAACCGTGGAAGCAGGCAGCTCCCAATTGTTCAATTACCCCTTCGTATATATGACCGGCCATGGCAATGTGGTGTTCTCGGCACAGGAGGCTGAAAACCTCAGAAAGTACCTTATCGCCGGAGGGTTTTTACACGTTGACGATAACTATGGGCTGGATCCCTTTTTCAGAAGGGAGATTGCAAAGGTTTTCCCGGAACACGAACTAATTGAGTTACCCCACTCCCATCCGGTTTACCACCAGGCATTCTCTTTCCCTGACGGCCCCCCGAAGATACACGAACACGACGGCAAGCCCCCCCGGGGATTTGGAATAGTATATGAAGGGAGGCTGGTCCTTTATTACACCTACGAAACCGACCTGGGCAACGGATGGGAGGACCAGGCTGTACACGGCAATCCGGAGGAGGTCAGGCAAAAGGCCCTGCAAATGGGCGCGAATATACTGCAATATGTTTTCAACAGACAGGAATAGTGAAAATAATGGCACCAGATATTAAAAAAACAACAATAAAGCTATGGGAGGTTTTCAGAGACACCTTTAAAAGATGGAATGAGGCCGGTCCCTGGCGTCAGAGTGCTATACTGGCGTATTACTCCATCTTTTCCCTCCCTGCACTGCTCCTGATTGTAATAGTGATCGTGGGATATGTATATGGGGAGGATGCAGTTTCCAGACAACTATCCCATAGGATATCGGATATGATAGGGGAAGATTCGGCCCGTATCATGGAAAACATGATTGCAAACACTGCCCAGACGGGCTCATCGACCGTGGCCTTTATTGCCGGTATAGGTTTCCTTCTTTTTGGAGCTACCAGTGTGTTTTACCATCTTCAGGTATCTCTTAACAGGATATGGGGAGTCGTGCCAAAGCCCAAAAAGGCCTTTTTGAAATATCTTAAAGACCGGCTGTTGTCTTTCGGGCTGATACTGGCTATCGGTTTTCTGCTTCTGACATCGATGATACTCAACTCCATGGTGGCGGCCCTGAGGGACTGGATCTTTACACACTGGCCTGAGGCAGGCAGGATTCTTTCACTGCTGACCAATTACGGGCTGGCTTTTGTTGTTACCACTACAATGTTTGCATTATTGTTCAAGTTCCTCCCTGATGCTCTCATACGCTGGAGATCCGTGTGGATAGGTTCACTGCTTACATCTGTTTTATTCACCCTGGGCCAGTACAGCCTGAGTCTGTATTTCGGCAATTTTGACCCGGGATTAGCATACGGGGCAGCCGGAGCCATAATCCTTATACTGGTATGGGTGTCATATGTTGCTATGATAGTGCTGTTCGGAGCAGAATTCACCCGCCAGTGGGCAAACAAGTTCGGTCACGGAATTAGGCCCAAGAAGAGCGCCGTACTGCTTGAGGAAATAGATGATAAGTATCATTACTCAATGGAATAGATTAAGAAACCAAAACTGATCGTAAATGAAGAAGCTGTTATTTTTTCTAACACTTGTTATCGCTGCTCAACTGCAAAGCAGCTCACAGGACCGTATAACCGGACATAATTTTGCTACCCGATCGGAGGTAATTGCCGGGAACGGAATGGCGGCAACCTCCCATCCGCTTGCAACACAGATCGCAATAGATATACTCAAGCAGGGGGGAAGTGCCGTCGATGCTGCAATTGCAGCAAACGCCGCATTGGGGCTTATGGAACCCACCGGATGCGGGATAGGAGGCGACCTTTTCGCGATAATCTGGGATGCTGAGACTGAAATGCTGCATGGACTCAATGCAAGCGGAAGGTCACCAAAAGATCTTAGCATTGACTACTTCCTGGAAAACGATTATGTGATGATACCGCAAAGAGGGGCTTTGCCGGTAAGTGTACCGGGTACGGTAGATGGCTGGTTCGAGATGCATGAAAAGTTTGGCAAACTGCAGATGGATGATATTCTGCGGCCTTCAATAGAATACGCCCGCGAGGGTTTTCCGGTTACCGAGCTTATTGCTTACTACCTTCAGCGTTCGGCTCCGTTATTGTCAGAATACCCGAACTTTTCCGAAACCTATATGCCTGAGGGCAGGATGCCGGAAAAGGGAGAGATGTTCCGTAACCCATACCTTGCCAACACCTACGAAACAATAGCCAGGGAGGGCCGTGACGCTTTTTACAGAGGCGACATTGCCGGTACGATAGCAGAATATGTGCAGGAAAACGGCGGTTTCCTGAGTTATGAAGATCTTGCCTCCCACTCAAGCACATGGGTTGATCCTGTGTCAACCAACTACAGGGGATATGATGTATGGCAGCTGCCCCCCAATGGCCAGGGTATTGCAGTGCTTCAGATACTGAACATCCTGGAGGGATACGATATCGCATCCATGGGGCTGTACAGTCCGGAATATGTCCATCATTTCATTGAGGCAAAAAAACTTGCCTTCGAAGACAGGGCTAACTACTATGCCGATATGGATTTCAGCCCGGTGCCCCTGGAAAGATTAATATCAAAGGAGTACGCTGATGAACGCCGCCAACTGATCAACCCTGAAAGGGCAGCCCGTCATTATGACCCGGGAATAGAGGATCCGCCAAACACAATATACCTGACGGTAGCCGACAGTGAGGGGAATATGGTTTCGCTGATACAGAGCAACTACAGGGGTATGGGGAGCGGAATGACCCCCCCGGGACTTGGCTTTGTACTGCAGAACAGGGGCGAGGGATTCACACTCGAACCGGGGCATTTCAACACCTACGAACCGGGCAAACGCCCCTTCCATACTATCATACCGGGCTTCATCACCAAAGAGGGCAGGCCATATATCAGTTTTGGGGTAATGGGTGGCGGAATGCAACCCCAGGGACATGCCCAGATTGTGATTAATCTGATAGATTTCGGGATGAACCTTCAGGAGGCAGGTGATGCGCCAAGGATACACCACAGAGGCTCTTCAGAGCCAACAGGGCAGCAGATGACAGATGGGGGCACGGTAAACCTGGAGTCGGGCTTCCCTTATGAAACTATCAGGGAACTTTTGGAAAAAGGGCACAGTATACAATGGTCAAACGGACCTTTTGGGGGATACCAGGCAATAAAGTGGGATGAGGAGCAGGGAGTTTACTATGGCGCATCTGAGTCCAGGAAAGACGGTCAGGCAGCCGGATACTAACCAAAACCTATTTATTATGAAACCATCCAAGGCATACGAAAACAAAAAGTTTATGAGTTCCTCCTCCGCAAGGGAGCTGCGCATTCTTTCAGAATACCTTGAGCCCAAATCAAGGCTCAGCCGCAACAAGGTACAGGATACTGTGGTTTTTTTCGGGTCGGCCCGAACACTTCCTGCAAAGGTGGCGCAGAAACAGCTCGACACCCTTAAAGCAGGCGGTGGGGCAAAGGCCGGGGATATACACCGGGCTGAGATGGACCTTAAAAACTCCAGATATTATGAAGATGCTGTGGAGCTTTCACGCCGGCTTACAAAATGGGCAATGGAAAGGTACAGGCCCCACAGCCGCTTTATTGTAACAACCGGGGGCGGGCCTGGTATTATGGAGGCAGCCAACAAGGGCGCCAAACTTGCGGGGGGCAAATCAATAGGCTTTAACATAAGTCTGCCCTTCGAGCAGGAACCCAACCCATATATTGACGACTCACTAAATTTTGAGTTCCATTACTTCTTTATGCGAAAGCTTTGGCTTGTTTTTACAGCCAAGGCCTTTGTGATATTCCCGGGCGGTTTTGGCACACTCGATGAGTTCATGGAGATCCTTACCCTGGTTCAGACAGGAAAGGTAAAAAAGGAGCTTAAGATAATCCTTTACGACCGCAAATTCTGGGACCAGGTTATAAATATTCCCAAACTGGCGGAGTTCGGAACCATAAGCGAGAAGGATCTGAAGCTTTTCAGGTATTGCAGAAGCGTCGACGAAATGGAGCAGGAACTCATCCCCCACCTGATAAAGGTGGAGAATAAGAGCCGCCTGCTTAGATAGTTTTGTGGTATTTACTCGTACCTGAGTGAAATCGACGGGTTTATTGAAGCTGTGCGGATCACCCTGTAGCTTATAGTTGCCAGCGCTATTATGATAGCGAAGAAAAACCCCAGCAAAAACTCGCTTATATTGAGGCTGATACGGTACTGGAAGTTTTGCAGCCAGTTGCCGGCAGCCCAATAAACCAAAGGCCATGCAAGTACGGTTGATATACCCACAAGTATCATCACATCCTTGCAGATAATATACCATACACTGGCAACGGATGCACCGAAGGTTCTCCTGATACCTATCTCCCTTATCCTTTGCTGCAGTGAAAAGGCAGTAAGTCCATACAAACCCATGGATGCAATAATTATTGCCAGTATAGTGAACAGTACCGAGAGTTGTGCATTCTGCCTCTCTTCCCTGTAAAAGCGTTCGAAGTCCTCATCCATGAAAAAGTACAGCATGGGGCTGCTTGATGCGAAGGAATGCCAGAGGTGCTCGGTCTGCTCAACTACCCGGCGTGTCATGCCGGGCTCTATACGTATGCTGATGTAGCCCCAATTAGTCTCATCATCCTTGAAAAGCAAAATTGAAGGGGCAATGTTATTGTGAAGGGATTCAAAGTGATAATCGTTTACTATGCCGATTACCGGAATAATCCTGTTCCCAAGGCCGGGACTTACTATTCTCGTTGCAAAGGGATCGTCAAGCCGGTAATTTCTGACGGCACTCTCATTCAAGATCGAAGCCTCCTGATCGGTCTGAAGGTCCGGATCAAAGAACCTGCCCTCGGCAAGCTCTATACCGTAAGTCTCAAGATAATCGTAATCAACCCAAAAGGTCTGCATTAAAAATGACTCTTCTTCCCTGCCCCTTATCATATAGCCGTTGTTGTTATTTGTCCTTCCGGGTATAGCGGTGGAAGCAGATACGGACTGTACACCCGGGAGTGACAGCAGTTCATTCTTGAATGTATCAATCTGGTCTCCAATTACATCTGCCCTGCGCAAAACAAGCACATTCTCTTTGTCAAAGCCAAGATCCTTGCCCATCATGAAATTGATCTGGCGGTACATTATGGCCGAACCCGTGATCAACATTATCGAGATCGCAAACTGCATTACAGTCAAAGCCTGCCTCATACCTGTGTTCTGCCTGCCGTTTCCGGTCTTGCCCTTCAAAACACTAGCGGGATTGAAGGCTGAAAGGTAAAATGCCGGATAGCTCCCTGCAAAAAAACCGATGGTGAGAACTATGACAATCATGCCGGGGATCACGTACCATTTGCCCAGGTAATCCAAGGAGAGGGCCAGTGATAAAAGGTTATTTATATAGGGAAGGGCAAATTCCGCAATAATAATTGCAAATATCAGCGAAATAGTGGTAAGGATCACTGTCTCTGTTATAAACTGCCATACCAGCATGCCTTTTGTGGAACCGATGACCTTCTTCATTCCTACTTCTTTGGCTCTTTTTGTAGCCTGGGCCGTGGAAAGGTTCATAAAATTGATAGAGGCTATAACAAGTATCAGAAACCCTACAATTCCGAATATCCAGAGGTATCTGGGGTCATTTGCAGGTTTCTGGTGCTGTTCCACACTGGGGTCAAGGTGTATGCCTGCCAGGGGCTGCAGAAAGTAGCTGTATGCGTTACCCTGTGCCAGGAAATCCTCAACAGTAATCCCCATATACTCGTAAAGCTCCGGTCCGACATAGGTTATTAGCAAATGTTCAAAGCCATCTATAACAGACTGAGGGTCTGCCTCAGGATGAATTTTTATATACGTAAAAAAGCTGTTTGATGTCCAGGTAGTCTCATTATATCTTGGATTGCTGGCAAAAGAACCCACTATACCTGCATCAAAATGTGTTGTTTCAGGTACATCCTCCATCACACCTGTTACCCTGAAACTGTTCGGATAAGACCCCACACTTACCATTTCACCTACCGGATCAGTATCTCCAAATATTTTTGAGGCCACCGTTTCGGTAAGAACAAGCGTATAGGGCTCATTTAGTGCAGTTTTTTTATTCCCTTTAATCAGTGGTATAGAAAAGAAATCAAAGAATGCAGAGTCGGCTTCAACATAATTGTGTTCATGGAAAAACTCATCTCCCCACTGAATCACAGTTTCATCCCAGATATTCATACGAAGGAAGCTTTCCACTTCGGGAAAGTCTTCAAGCATTGCCGGGCCCATGGGGGCAGGCGTATACGCCGCCCTTACCTCCTGTCCGCTGAACTTCCCGTATAATCCTATACGGTAAATCCGTTCATGATCCTGGTGGTATTTATCATAACTTAGTTCGTGGATAATAAAAAGGGAAATGATCAGGCTGCAAGCTATCCCTATTGCCAGGCCAAGTATATTGATTGCCACGTATGCGCCCTGACGCCTGAGGGCTCTTAAACTGAATCTGATGAGATGACGGGTCATAATATCATAATATTTATAGTTATGTACATCTCACTTTCATCAAAAACAAAACCAAAGGCTTTTTAATCCTGGGTCATAAGGTTTTATACTATATTACTGTTGCCTGTGTTTGTACATCGCCGGACAACTTATGTTCATATGCGGACATGTATTTACCCGGACGGGGCGTTTCATGGAGGCAATAAAAAAAAAGGTCCGCACCAATTAAGGCACGGACCTCTGTAAGTATCCGGCGACGACATACTCTCCCGGGTGTGACCCAGTACCATCTGCGCTGGCAGGCTTAACGACTCTGTTCGGA
>SLKR01000114.1 GCA_007134525.1 Bacteroidales bacterium
ACCCCTGAGGTATTGGTTCGCATCAGGTGTCCGGCGGCCATTAAACCAGTCAACAGCAAGTACCCCGGAGACCTCGGGATCTATCTTCTCTGCAGCACTGGTCAGTTCAATGAGCATTTTGTCCTCAAGTTCTCCGACCACTTTTTTCTTTTGCTCTTCAGGAATACCTTCAATGTTCTCAACAATATTGTATGCCGGCCACAGTAGCAGCTCCCTGAACCATGCATATACATCCCCAAATCCAGACTGCCCGGCCTCAAGACCTATCATTCCGGGGATTATTGAACCGTCAACCTGCCCGGCAATGCCTTTTACGAGTTTCTTGCCGAAATCTTCCATCGGGGCTACAACCATATCACAGGTCGAAGTGCCCATCACCTTGCTTAGATGGTATGGTCTGATTTCACCCCCGACAGCACCAAGATGGGCGTCAAATGCTCCTACACCTATCTCAACGTTTTCGGGCAGACCCAGCTTTGAAGCCCATTCGGGAGAAATCGTTCCAAATGCTTCATCACTTGTATATGTGTCTTTATAGAGCCTGCCCCTGAGCCCCCCAAGAAGCGGATCAAGCTTCTTCAGGAATTCCTCAGGCGGAAGCCCGTCCCAGTCAGTATGCCACATTGCCTTATGACCAGCCGCACAACGGCTTCTTTTTATGTCCTGCACATTATCAAGGCCGGTAAGCAAGGCCGGAATCCAGTCGCAATGCTCAACCCATGAGTAAGCAGCTTCACGCACCTTCTCATCCCTGCGCAGAATATGCAGGATCTTGGCCCAGAACCATTCTGACGAATATATTCCCCCTTCATATTTGGTAAAATCATCTCCTCCCCAGGTCCTTGCAAGCTCATTTATCTCATCTGCCTCTTTTACCGAAGTGTGATCCTTCCAGAGGACAAACATTGCATTTGGGTTCTCCTCAAAGCCTGGTTTAAGGGCAAGCGGAATACCTTTTTCATCAACAGCAACCGGTGTCGATCCGGTTGTATCCACTGAAATTGCACTGATTTTTGATGCTATATCCTTGCCTGCCTGCTTAAGGCTTTCTTTGATAACCTCCTCCATGCTTTCAATATAATCCAGAGGGTGTTGCCTGAATCTGTTTCTTACCTTGTCGCAATACGCATTCTTGCTCCAACGCTTGTATAATGACACGCCAGAACCGGCTTCCTTGCCGGTATCTGCGTTAACTACCATTGCTCGTACCGAGTCTGTCCCAAAGTCCAGACCCATGACATATTTATCCATAACTATACTTTGTTTTTCTGTTATTTGTTTTCTTGTCCGTAGTATGCACCAGGACCATGCTTGCGGAGAAAATGCTTATCAATAAGATGCTTGTCAATTGGGCGGTTATTTCCCATTACCTCATTCCTGAATGCCATCTTTGCCACCTCTTCCATCACTACCGCATTCTGAACTGCAGCTTTGGCGTCTTTGCCCCAGCTGAACGGACCATGCCCGTGAACAAGCACTGACGGGATACTTTCAGGGTCAATCCCCTTAAACCTTTCGACGATAACATGCCCTGTATTCTCCTCATATGCACCTGAAACCTCATCTTTTGTCATTGGCCTGGTACAGGGTATTTCACCGTAAAAATGATCGGCATGGGTAGTGCCATAAACCGGTATACCTTTGCCGGCCTGAGCCCTTGAAGTTGCCCACTCTGAATGAGTATGAACAACACCTCCTATACCGCTAAACTCCCTGTATAACACAAGGTGTGTGGCCAGATCGGAAGAAGGCTTCAGTTTTCCGGATACCGTTTTACCCTCAAGATCAACAATGACCATATCATCCTCCTTCATGTTGTCATAACTCACCCCGCTGGGTTTGATTACCACAAGGCCCGATTCACGGTCAATACCGCTGACATTTCCCCAGGTGAATATCACCAGTCCATAGTCAACTAACATCAGATTGGCCTCAAGCACAGATTTCCTGAGTTGTTCAAGCATATTTAATTTTTATTTACTATTCAACCTGAAATAGAGGTCATTCCATTTAAGTTCATTTTTAAACTCATTGATACCGGTATTCTCATCGATCATCAGCAACTCTATCCCGGCCATATCTGAAAAATAGCGCAGATGTTCAGGTTTGACCGAATAGCTGAATCCTGTGTGATGAGCACCTCCTGCCAGTATCCATGCAGTTGCTGCAACTTTGAGATCCGGATTGGGCAACCACAGGGCACGTGCTACCGGAAGTTTGGGCAGCGGCTTGGATTTTACTGTCCTGACGGTATTCACCAGCATACGGAACCTGTCGCCCATATCCAGCAGGGTTGCATTAAGGGCATCACCCTCTCCTGCCGTGAAAACAAGCCTTGCCGGATCATCCTTACCTCCGATTGATAATGGATGCACCTCCAGAGATGGCTTTCCGGATGCAATTGACGGGCATATCTCAAGCATATGTGCTCCCAAAACACTCATATTGCCTGGTTCCAGGTGATAGGTGTAATCTTCCATAAAGGAGGTGCCTCCCTTAAGTCCCTGTCCCATCACCTTCATCAGGCGTATAAGAGCGGCTGTTTTCCAGTCTCCCTCTGCACCAAAACCATAACCCTTCTGCATCAGCCTCTGAACCGACAGTCCGGGAAGCTGTTTAAGACCATGGAGATCCTCAAATGTTGTAGTGAAGGCAGAGAAACCACCGTCTTCCAGAAATCCGGCAAGACCAATCTCAATGCGTGCCGCATCAATAAGCTTTTCCTTTAGTTGCGCATTAGCCATGATCTCCTTGTCAATTGAATAAGAGTCGCGATATTCATCAACAAGCGTGTCAATTTCAGCATCTGTTACCTGGTTGACAAATTGAACTAGCTCCCCGACTCCGTAACCCGGCACAGACCACCCGAAGTTTACCCTGGCAGATACCTTGTTTCCTTCAGTAACGGCTACATTGCGCATATTGTCTCCAAAACGTGCAATCTTAAGGCTTCTGGATTCGTTCCATGCCATGGCAGCCCTGATCCAGTCAGCCAGTTCACCCTGCAACTCCTTGTTCTTCCAATGCCCGACCAATACAGCTCTTTTCGTTTTCATCCTCGAACATATGAAGCCGAACTCGCGGTCACCATGCGCCGACTGGTTCAGGTTCATAAAATCCATATCGATGTCATCCCATGGTATATCACGGTTAAACTGTGTATGCAGGTGTACAAAAGGCTTTTTAAGTATATCAAGCCCCCGGATCCACATCTGTGCAGGAGAGAATGTATGCATCCAGAAAACCAGGCCGATGCAGGACGGATCTGAATTTGCCTCCTGGCAAAGGCTGAATATGTCCTCATCAGTAGTAAGTACAGGTTTTGATTCAATTCTTACTGGTATATCTGACTGTTCATCGAGATGTTTTGCAATAACTCCGGAATTGGAGGCTACCTGGTCGAGTGCTTCCTTACCGTATAAATGCTGGCTCCCCGTTACAAACCAAACTTTAGCATTTTTTAAATTACTCATTTTATCAGTTTTTATCATTAAACAAAATCAAACATATTCCCATTGCTCATCAAATAATCGTATTTATCTTTATCAAATTTATACAAAAAAGCTCCCCTTTTTGATGTATGTGTCTCCTTTTCGTCAAGCTTCTGCATTACCCCCATTGACAATATCTTCTTTCTGAAGTTGCGCTTATCCAGATCTTTTTGGTGTATTGCCTCATAGAGCTTCTGCAGTTGCGGTATCGTAAACTTTTCAGGTAAAAGCTCAAAGCCAATGGGTTGAATTATGGTTTTTCTTTTCAGCCTGCTCATGGCCCTGTCTACCATCTTCCTGTGGTCAAACACAAGAGGAGGAACATCATCTATGGCAAACCATTCGGCACCATGTTTGCGTCCAAGTTCACAATCATAATCGTTAATCTTTATAAGTGCATAGTAAGCAACAGATATAACCCTGGCTTCACTGTCCCTTTCTACATCACCATAGGTATATAACTGCTCAAGGTAAACCTTGCTAAGGCCTGTCAGGTCCTCAAGAATTCTGTAAGCTGCTTCATCAAGACTTTCATTCTCACCAACAAAACCTCCCATCAGGGACCATTGTCCCATACACGGCTCAAACTTCCTTTTTATGAGCAGGAGCTTAAGCTTTCCATCATCAAAGCCAAAGATGATACTGTCGATCGCAACATAGTTCTTCGCATATTTTTTATAATGCAGACTCTGCGTCATCTCTCATTCTTTACCAGAAATAAATATAAAATGCAATGGTAACAGAGAGGATGATTATTGTATGTACCACATCCCACTTATTCCAGCTTGCCCTTGTTTCAGCTATCTGGTCAGGTGAGGCCGAACCGTATGTGAGCCCGACAGTCTTGCTGGCATCCCCGATCTTTGTAAATAGAGAAACGACAATGATGACAAGTATACAAAGTGCAAAAAGATAGATCGAATAGTGCAGCCAGTTGGTCTGGATGAATATTGCATGGAATGTAGTGTCCGGACTAATATGTTCAGCAAATACGGTTGATCCGAGGCGTATCATGCCAAAAATAAATCCAACCAGCAGTCCGCTGAATCCCGCGGCAGGTGTTGCCCTTTTCCAGAACACACCCATCAGGAATACCGAGGCAATACCCGGAGCCAGCAGTGACTGGACATCCTGCAGATAAGCATACAATACCTGACCTATACCCCTCATTACAGGTATCCACAGTATACCAAGTACCACAATTACAATAGTTGCTATACGTCCTACCTTAACAAGATGCTTCTCAGAACTCTCAGGTCGGAATTTCTCGTAAAAGTCCTTTGTAAAAAGGATTGCAGATGAATTGAACAGAGAAGCCAGAGAACTCATCAGTGCGGCAATCAGCCCACCGACAACAATCCCCCTTACTCCAACAGGCAGAAGGTTCCTGACAAGAGCCGAAAATGCTGCATCTGAACTGCTAAGTTCCATCAGTCCTTTCTGATGGAGTGCATAAGCGATCATACCGGGGATAAGGAAAATAAACACGGGCAACAACTTCAGATATGCTCCGAAAATTGACCCTCTCCTGGCCTGTTTCTGATCCCTGCCGGAGAGTACCCTCTGAACAATGTACTGGTCAGTACACCAGTACCAGAACCCGATAATTGCAGATCCGAGAAGTACACCCGTCCATGGGAAATCAGCATCCCGGTGTGAACGTATCAGGCTGGTCATTGAATCCCCATGAGCAGTAGTTGTAGCTCCTGCAATTTCCATAAGCTCGTTCCATCCTCCAAGCTCCCTGAGGCCCACTACTACAATCACAATTGATCCGAGCAATAAAACGGGCATCTGCAGAACTGAAGTATAGAGTACTGCCCTCATACCCCCTAAAACCGTATAAACACCAGTAAACAGAACCAGGCCGATTGCACCGATCCAGAAAAAGTCTATGCCCATCCAGGTCTCAATCCCGAATACCTCCTTGAAAACGATACCACCGGCATAAACAGTTACAGCCACTTTAGTCAGCACATAGCTGACCAGCGAGATTATTGAAAGGAAGTTCCTGGAGGCCGAGTTATAGCGCCTTTCCAGAAACTCAGGCATGGTAAATACCCTGCTCCTGGAGTAGAATGGCACAAATACCCATCCAAGTACGAGTATAAGCCAACCCTGCATCTCCCAATGTGCCATTGCCATTCCCGACTCCGCACCTGCGCCGGCAAGTCCAACCAGGTGTTCAGAACCGATATTCGAAGCAAAAATCGAGGCTCCGATAGCAACCCAGCCAACATTGCGACCAGCAAGAAAATAGTCGGCGGAGGTCTCCTTTTTTTGGCTAACTACCCACCAAATAACCATAAACAAAAGGACGAAGAATACGCCCAATACCAACCAGTCAATGATAGTCATATGTTTCTAATTTTTTATAAAAGGTTAATAAAGTTTTAATTATAAAAGTGTTTCATTTTCAGGCAATAATGAGCCTTTGTATTGTTCTGAATTTAGTATCGTTTTTTTTATTATGTTAATAAAGTGTAAAAATAACACTAAAAGTAAATAAAACAATTGCTGTTGATTAAAAAATGCTGTTTATACTACTTCTAAATAGAGTTAAATCCTGCATAAAAAGATACAAACACTTACCTAAGGTAAAACACCAACACGATCAGCCCATTGCTGGTATTTATGTTCAAGTTCAGCAACTTTATCAGGCATTAACCCCGATAGATCATTTGTTTCGGTTCGGTCAGCAAGCATATCATACAATTCCCAGTCACCCCCTCTTCTCTGTACAAGCTTCCACTTTCCATCCCTTACTGCACGATTGCCACCATGCTCCCAGAAAATGGCGTCCTCACGATCAGTCCTGTCTTCCTCTATGTATCTTATGAGGCTTCTGCCTTCAAGTGGCAATATGTCGTGATCGTTGAACCTTTCCGGATATGATCCCTTTGAAACCTCCAGGAATGTTGGCATTATGTCAATAATATGGGAGGGATACCTTACCCACTCTGTACTGGCCTCTATTCCATCAGGCCAATACATTATAAAAGGGCTGGCTACACCCCCTTCATGAATAAAATGCTTATACAGGTAAAATGGCGTGTTTGACACATTAGCCCATCCAATACCATAACTCTGATAGGTCTCTTCTCCACCAGGAAGTATATCTGTATCGTTTCCGATCTGTACCTGCCTGCCATCCCTTGTCCTGTCAGGAAAAAACAGATGATCACCCCAGCCTTCAGATAAGATCTCAGCACATCCCCCGTTATCAGAAAGAAAAACGATCAAAGTATTGTCAAGCATATCAGTTTCCCTGAGGGTTTCAATAATTCGGCCAATTCCCTGATCCATATTGTCTATCTGGGCCGCATACACTTCCATTGCCCTTAGCATCCATTCTTTATGCTCTTCATCCTCCCAGGCGGGAACCCTTTCATCCCTTGGCGTAAGTATTGTGTTGCCATCAAACAAGCCCGAGGATATCATTCTGTTAAGCCTTTCATCTCTTATCTGGTCCCATCCTTTATCATAATGACCACTATATTTATCAATATCCTCCTCTAGGGCATGCAGTGGCCAATGGGGTGCCACATGAGATACATAGGCGAAGAAAGGTTTGTCCTTTTCACTCCGGGCATGGTCAAGGATAAAATCCACTGCATGATCATTAATCGCATCAGTATAGTAAAACTCATCAGGCAGGTCTTTTACGGGCTCATTTCCCTTTACCAGAGTTATCGGATCGAAAAAACTACCCGCGCCAATTATCGTTCCGAAAAACCTGTCAAACCCCCTTTGCAAAGGCCAGTTATGTAAAGATGTGTATTCAGATCCGCTCCAATACCCTTCATGCTTTGTAAGATGCCATTTACCAGACATATAAGTCCTGTAACCAGAATTTCTCAGTGCCTCTGCAATAGTCACACAGTTGTAATTTATGTCTCCCCTGTATGAATCATGCCCACTGTCATGAGTCATGCCCCCCATTCCGGTCTGATGTGCATACAGGCCGGTCAGAAGGCTAGCTCTTGTAGGGCAGCTTCGGGCTCCGTTATAGAACTGGCTGAATTTGATACCATTGTCTGCCAGAAAGTCCAGGCTGGGAGTGTTAATCTCTCCACCATAGCTGCCTATGTCAGAAAAACCCATATCATCAGCCATTATCAGGATGATATTTGGAGGTTTTTCCTCCGGAGTACACGAAGAAAGTCCTAAAGCAGCAATCGATACGGCTCCGATAAAACCGTTGGTGATTTTCATGTTTACTACCGGATTTTGGTTTGTTTTCATAACTTATGAATTTAATTGCAATTCCACAAATGAAATCTGACCGGTTATATCCTGATCATTATCATAACCGCCTATGGGATTTACCCATGCAGGGCTGTACCCGATAAAAATATGGGGAGGCATTACCCTGTCGTGGCCCTCCTGGACAGGTATCAGACCTTCAACTTTTCCGGAAGAGATGGGTTCACCGTCAACCATCAAACGAATTATCCCATCCCTGCTTACCGAAAGCCCCACCCTAAGTGAACCCTCCGGAAGCCTTGAGGGTGAAAGCACCAGGGTATCCCTGCCCCATCTTCTGAAGCCACAGGCCAGGTATCCATCCCTGATATACAAAGAATAACCGTGAACCCCTGAAATATAAGCAGCCATTAAAGGCCCACTTCCCCAGGTATCACCATTTGAGTTTATATTTGCATTGACCCTAAGTGTTTTTCCTGCCTGGTAAGGCGCATCTGCAGGTAATATGTGTTTTCCGCTTTCCCAGCGGTATATGTCCCTTTCAACAAATACAGGCGAAGACATTTGTTCTACCTGCCCTGCCAATGGCGGATAAAAGGCAACAAGCCGTTCTGTCAGCTGCCTTCTTATGTCCTGGTAATCACTATTGTCAAATAAATTGATAAGCTCATCAGGGTCATTCTTCCTGTCATAGAGTTCACCGCTTCCGTCAGAGGGATAAATACTGAACTTCCAGTCATCAGTAACTATATTGGTTCCTCCCCTGATCTCATTAAAGGCCTGTTGCTGGGAGTAATCATCATCCCCTTTTATTACCGGTGTCAGATCAAAACCCTCAAGCTTTTGTCCAAGATCCCGGGATATGCCTAGCCCGGCCATTGAAAGAAATGTAGGGAAAAGATCAACATGACTGGAATAAGTGTCAACCTTGCGGGGGGAATACCGGTGAGGCGACCATACGATCATGGGCACACGGGCAGAACGTTCGTAAAAATTGCCCTTGTGTATATTGTGATGATCCCCTAACTCACAGCCATGATCAGATGAAAAGATCACGATAGTATTGTCGGCCTGCCCGCTTGCCTCAAGGGCATCCATTATCCGGCCGATCTGCTCGTCAATAAAACTAAGACCGCCAAAATGTCCTGCCCGCAGCCGGTTGATCAATTCTTTACTCTCTTCGGGGCCAGCCTGATCAAGCCTGTCAACAACATCGCGGGTATAATTGTATCTCAGACGCGTATGGTCAGGTGGCTTTGTCTGCAATTCACCAGCCACAGCTCTTGCCTCAGGAAGATCCATGCGCTTGTACCTGTCGGAAAACCTTGCCGGCGGATCCCAGGGGTTGTGGGGACCGTTGAAGGAGGACCACATGAACCATGGCCTGTTACTGTCTGCCTGCTCAATGGCCCTGACTGTCTGCTCTCCGACATAGTGGTCTATATGAAACTCATCTGCAAACGGCCAGTCGTAAACCCCAAATATGTCAGACAGCCACTGCTTTCGAAGGTAACTCATCCTGTTGAGGTTATGCTGAGCAAGAAATCTGGCATAATCATCCATGTGGCCGCTGTCATATTCGCTGTTACCCTTCCTGTCAGCAATTATCCTCTCATGAAAACCTGCCATTCTGTCCCATGGGTTAAAGTGCATTTTACCAACCCCTGTGAGATGATACCCTCCCTGTGCCAGCTGCTCCATAAACAGCGGGCTGCCCTGGGGTACCCAGGCACCGGTATTGTCGTGTGCCCCGTGGCTATGCGGATACTGTCCTGTAATAAGAGTATACCTGGAAGGGATACTTATAGAAGCAGTACAATAATGCCGCTGAAAAACAACTCCTTCATTGCACAACCGGTCAATATTCGGCATCCGAAGGAAAGGACTTCCAAACAGGGGTATATCTTCACCGGCCTGGTAATCAGTTGTAATAAACAGTATGTTTGGTCTTTCCCTGCTGTTTGCAAACAGAGGCACACCAAAAGGCCTTAATGCAAAACTGCCGAAAACCCCGGCAAGCCCGATGCCTGTTTTCTGAATAAAATCCCTGCGTTTCACTGGCAGTCCTGTTTAGTTTTCTTCTTCCTGTTTCTTTTTGCCGGGGTTGAAATATCTCAATAACCACTTGTTCGCAACAAGAAGTATTATCAGTACTATTATCCACTGGAAGAACATTGTACCTGTGCTTGCTTCCTTGAACGGATTCCACCAGTTTTGAGGGTCAGAAACAATTGACTGGTAGATTAGCCAGATAAATATAATTCCGATGATCACCGGATTAATATAGATAAGAACATTGTACCAACGGCCAATCTTGGTCTTGGTTCCCTCCTGGTTTATCTCTTCAACCCTGACCTTTTCTACACCGTACTTCATTATGGCAATTGCTGTAAACATACCGCTTAGAAGAAGTGCAACACCCCATACGAAGTCCTGGTTATTTAAAAAATCAATGCTGTATGCTGAAGGGATCCCACAAAGGAAACCAGCAGCACAAGTAAATAAAACAGCCCTTCGGCGTTTCCATCCGGCCGTTACCAGGTTCGCAACCCCAACTTCAACCTGTGACATCAGCGAGGAAATTGCCGCAAATGCAAGACAGAGGAAGAAGAACAACGCCATTATAAAACCTCCTGGCATCAAACCAAAGAGTTCAGACATATATATGAATGTCATCCCTACATTACCGGCCTCAAGGGCATTATGTGCATATTCAAGGTTAGGGGCAAGTGCAAATATTGTTGGCAATATTGCAAGCCCGGCAATTATAGCCACCAGAATATCGGCATATGCAACTACGAACATGCTGCTGCCAACCCCATCCTGCTTCCTGGTGTATATTGCATAAGTCATTAGCAGAGCCCACCCTGCACCGGTTGACCATGCTGCCTGGGTAAAACCTTCGAGCCAGGTTCGGGGATTAGTCAGATAAGAGGTGTCGATACTAAACAGATAATTGACACCCAGGCTGGCTCCCGGAAGGGTAACTGCCCTGATTGCTCCTACAAGCAGCAAAACACCAAGGGTCGGCATCAGAAACCGGGAGTATCTTTCTATTCCTTTTGATACTCCCTGATACAATATTCCGAAAGTAAAGGCCATTGCAATGAAATGATACAGGATAGTCTGTTTTGGGTCAGTTGAAAATGCCTCCCAAAGGGCCACCGTATCGCTACCCTGTGTAAATTTACCCTGCAGGGCAAACACAACATATTTTATTGTCCAGCCGGCAACAACTGAATAATAGAACATTATAGCAATACATACAAAGCCCATCCAGGCACCTACCCAGGAGTAGCGCCCTCCCATGAAATCT
>SLKR01000145.1 GCA_007134525.1 Bacteroidales bacterium
AAGACGGCGCCTCTTTGCTCGGAGATGAAAACCTAACAATAGCCGGAACATTCACAATGGAGCGGGAACTTTCAGCAGTCAGCAACTGGCCTGAAGGCAACGATGGCTGGCATATGGTTTCCTCACCTGTAAGTGGTCAGCCTGTATCAGGCGACTGGACTCCTGAAGGAGAAAATAATGATTACGACTTCTATGCATGGGATGAATCTCCCCCCGGCACATGGCTGAACCAGAAAGTTGAAGCAAATGATATATCAACATTTGTTCCCGGCCAAGGCTATCTGGTTGCTTACCAAACTGCAGGAACAAAGCAGTTTTCCGGAGAGATAAATTCCGGTTCAATTACATTTCCATTATCCTCCACTGCTGCCAAAGAAGAAAGCTGGGAATATTCTGCAGGTTGGAACCTTATAGGCAACCCATATCCTTCAGGCCTGAAGTGGGGTGAAGTTCCAAAGGATTTGCTTGAAGATGTTTTTGCTTATGTCTATGATTCATCTGATAAAGGAGTTTATGAATATATTGAAGGCGTTGCAGGAGATATCATTGCACCCGGCCAGGGATTCTTTGTTAAGGCAAAGGAAGAAGGAAATATTCAGCTTGACAACACAATGCGTTCTCATCCTGGAGAAGCAAAAAAGAGTACGAAAACGTTAAGTGATATCCTTAAGCTGAGACTTTCAGGAGGGGAGCTCTCTGACAACACAACCCTGCGGGTTATTGAAGGTACTGACTTTGAGCGTGACCGCCGCGATGCCCTGAAGATGTTCAGCATGAACCCTGACGTGCCCCAGCTCTACTCCATTACCTCCGACCTTGTTCAGGTTGCAATAAATTCTGTTCCTGAGATCAACCCCGGGGTATCCTTCCCCCTTGGCATGTATATACCCGCTGGTGGTGAGTATACACTGTCATTGCAGGATCTCTCTGGCGAGTTTGAAGCAGAGAGCCTGTACCTTGTTGACCTGAAGCTTGATACCGGGCATATACTTTCAGATAATAATCCTTATATATTCGACGCTTCTCCTGATGATGACCCCGTGCGCTTTGAGCTGCACTTTGGCAAAGCAGGCGATGATGAAACCGGCATTGAGTCAGGCCTGGAGGCCTTGACACAGATCTATGCACACGATCGGATTCTATATCTGGAGTTTGCCCGATCAGATGCAAGCCGCAGTCTTGAGGTGTTCGATTTAAGCGGAAGATCTCTTATGCAGCAGCAGCTTGGTGACGGAACCTACTTCCAGCTGCCCGTCAACCTTGAGACCGGTGTCTATATCATAAGCGTAAGGAGCGACAGCTCGATAAGGAACGAAAGAGTGATAATAAAGTAAAACAAAAAAACATATATAATCATGAAACCATTTATCAAGAGAATACTGCTATTAACCGTTTTTGTGGTTTTTTGCGCATTGCAGGGCATCGGGCAGCCGCCAATGCCATCACAACATGGAGAGGAAGAAAATCAGGATGTGCCCGTTGGCAGCGGCCTGGTGATCCTTTTAGCCCTTGGTGCGGGCTATGGCGCCAAGAAGGTGTACGATGCGCGCCGGAAGTTGCGGCAGTAACTTCCGGCAGAACAACCCCTGAATAGCTTTGCTTTGCAGGGGTTGTTACTCCACCTGCCACTCAATTATCCCGCATTCATACCAGGTGATATCCCCGGGCAGGTAGTTACCGTCAGGTGGGCCAAGTTCCCCCTGTTTGAAGTCTTTTCCGTTCAGAGTGATCTCCATGCGTAATCCATTTGTCCTTACCGGCTCAAAACTTACGTTATTAAAACTGTCCCTGTTTACCGTATAGGGAGTATGATTGTTAACAGGCAGCCATTGATCGCCTGATCTGTACAACAGATGCCAGGAGGCCGGTGCCGAACAATACTGCTTGTCGTCTTTCCAGTAAACTTCTGAAGTGGAGATCTCATAATAATCATCAAAATCATACTGCACCCAAGCCTGGTTGCCATCCTGCGGCCTTATCCTGAAGTAAACCGATGAGCCGTCAAATGAGTTGACAGGTTGTACCTGGTTAAACATTGCTTCAAAGCCAGCGGCACCCGATTGCGAGCTCGGATAGAACCTGGTTGCAACCGAAGGCACCTGATGGCCCGGATAGTTATCTTCAATGCTCCCTTCACCAACCGAGGAGCTCACCCTGCTTTGTGAGGCTATTGTCGGAACCGGTGGTATTACTGCACGGGAGGGATCACGTGCAAGCCATACGGTCATTTCACCTGCTCCCCGGTTTGCCCATGCATAATATGGAATTGCAGTCATTTCAATGTCTTTGCTTACGATACTTTGTTGGTCAGCACCGCGATCCAGAGCCTCTGCATTGCCTGATAACGTGACTATGCCTCCCAGCATTCCAGGCCTGTAATCGGCAGTGAACCTCGTGTTGTCAGGTATGTAAAGGTTCATGACATTGCCGTCATTATCGAACTCTTCAACACAATATACAATCGGACCTCTTTCAAGTGCCACCATACCCTGGTTGTCAAGTACATTTTCATGGGAAAGTACTCTCCTTACAGGCATGGGCAGGTGCAGCCCCACCCTGTCTCCCTCCTCCCACTGCCTTTCAAGCCTTGCATATCCCTTCTCAAGGGAGTATGATACCTCACTGTCATTGATTTTCAGCACTACCGGGGTGTCCTGCTCATTCATATAGCTGTAAAGATCTCCCGGCAATGGCTGGTTACGTGCCCACCCGGGTATGCGCACATGCAGAGTGAACCTTGCGGGGCGCTCCGGTGATACAGCTATGTTCACATCACCCTCCCAGGGATAATCCGTAGTCTGGCTTATTTCAATAATCTGCCCATTGTTATTAATTTTTGCTTTGCTTCCTGCAAAGTGATTAACATAGATGTCACTGCCGTGTTGTGCATAAATGTAGTCGCCGAATGAGGCAAACATACGGACGATATTTGGCGGACAGCAGTTTGGGCCGAACCAGTGATGGCGTTCGGTCTCACCAAATGTCCTCAAGGGGTTCTGATAGAAATATTTTTCCCCGTCGAGTGAAACACTCGGAAGTACTCCGTTGTACATTATCCTCTCCAGTACATCCACATATTTTGCATCCCTGTGAAGGTTAAAAAGACGCTGGTGAAAGTAAACATTGCCTATAGCCGCACATGTTTCATTCCAGCAGTTCACATTGGGCAGCTCATAGGCTTCGCCGAAGGACTCATGGTCCCGGTAAGGTCCGACATGCCCGTTGATGTACATCTTTCTGAACACCATATCCTCCCAGAGGGTGTTGGCAGCCAGGGTATAGTCTTGATTTCCGGTAATATCTGCCAGTTCGGCAAGAGGTGTATAGAGGTATGTTGCCCTAACGGTATGCCCGACCACCTCATTCTGCTCCGTTACAGGCTTGTGATCCTGTGCATATTCGCCGTATAGTTCTCTGCCGTCGCCTGAGCGCCCGCGCTCATCCAGGAAGAATCTGGCAAGGTTGAGGTATTTTTCATCACCGGTAACATGATAAAGCTTTAAAAGCCCAATCTTTACCTCTTCGTGCTGAGACACCTGGAGCCTTTTTTCAGGCCCGAAATTATCATCAATGTCGTCAGCAAGTATAATGGCTGCGTCTAGCAGTTTTCTGCTGCCGGTGGCTTCGTAATAGGCAATTGCAGCTTCCATAAAATGACCGGCCTGGTACAGTTCGCCATTCAGAAGCCTTTCCCATTTTCCCGGTTTGCCTTGAGGCAAAACAGGTTCAATAAGCCGGTCGGTCATATCATCAATATAGGCTTCAAGTTCAGGATCCGGGTGACTTTTAAGGACATAGCCGACAGCCTCGACCAGCTTGCTGTTGGGCGCTTGTCCGCGCGTTTGATAATCTTCCAGCATTTTGGGGATTGATACCGTGCGGTTTGTTTCCAGGCTGTGGCTCCAGAAACCTTCCGTTACTTCCACCACGGGCGGAGTGCTTTCTCTTTCAGGGGTGCAGGACTGAAGGGATGCAAGTGCCAGTACCCCGGCACAAAGCAGAATTGTTTTTACTTTCATGATACATTCAGGTTGACAGGGTTATAATACGGACAGATCATACCCAAATATAAGCCTAAAAACCATAAGTTTATCAGAAAGAGTGTTTTCCTTTTAGGAAAAACCCCCGCATAGCAGTGCTAAAGGGGGTTTTGTGTTGTTGACCGACCAGGATTCGAACCTGGACAGACAGCTCCAAAAACTGTAGTGCTACCATTACACCATCGGTCAATACTGAATCGGGTGGCAAATTTAGCAAAAATATTTATTGTGGCAAGTTATTTAGAACAGATGTTAAATTGAGGGAATTATGCCTGTTTTTTTCTTAATTTCGCATGCTGCAGATAAAAAAAACAATCAAAGATTAAGAATCCCATGGATGAGATCTTGTACCGCAAGCTTAACAACTACATAGGCTGGGGCCTATTTGCCTTCGCTGCAATAATATACCTTCTGACCCTGGAACCGACAGTCAGTTTCTGGGATGCAGGCGAGAGGTTAGCAGTATCATACAAGCTTCAGATAGGCCACCCCCCGGGAGCACCCCTCTACCAGATGATGGCCAGGGTGTTTTCACTCCTTGCCCTGGGAGAGGTAAGCCGTGTTGCCTTCTGGATAAATGCCATGTCGGCTGTTGCAGGGGGCCTGACGGTGATGTTCCTTTTCTGGACAATAAACATACTTGCCAGAAAGCTTATCGCTGCTGGAAGCGAAATTACAAAGGCACAGTCAATGGCCATCTTTGGCAGTGGCCTGGTAGGCGCACTGACACTTACATTCAGCGACTCTTTCTGGTTTACCGCAGTCGAGGCAGAGGTTTATGTTACCTCAGCCTTCCTTACAGCCTTTGTATTTTGGGCAATACTGCAGTGGGAAGCCAGGGCGCATGAGAAGGACTCACACAAGTGGCTTGTGCTGATATTTTACATAATCGGCCTTTCCATAGGGGTTCACCTTCTGAACCTGCTTGCCATACCTGCGATTGTCTTTGTCTATTACTTCAAGAAATACAAGCCGACAACCAACGGCATACTGGCAGCAGGGTTCATTTCCGTTGCACTGCTATATTTTATTCAGTCTATACTGATTCCCGGGATACTGAACCTCGACTGGCAGTTTGAGCGCTTTTTTGTCAATACCATAGGGCTGCCGTTCCACAGCGGAACAATTATATTCTTTATAACCCTGATTGGAGCAATTGCATACGGACTTTACTACACCCACAAAAAAAAGATGGTTGCCTGGAATACCGTCATCCTGGCTTTTACATTCATAGTTATAGGTTACTCATCATTTTTCATGCTGGTGATAAGGTCAAACGCCCAGGTGCCCATAAATGAGAATGCCCCAAAGGATGCCCTTGCCATGAAGGCATATCTCGGCAGGGAGCAATACGGTGCATGGCCGTTGCTGCACGGACCTTATTACAATGCTCCGATAACTGATATGGAGGACGGTATTCCTGTATGGGGCAAAAACAGGGAAACCGGCCGCTATGAGATCATAAATCCGCGAATAGGCCTTGAGCCTGTGTATGACCCGAGGTTTACGACCCTTTTCCCCAGGATGTGGAGCAGCAGGGCTCAGCATGCTGCCGGATATGAAGACTGGGGCAATGTGAGGGGCCGGCCCGAAAGGGTGACCAGGCATGATGGTAGTTCGGAGACTATCAACAAACCCACCTTCCTTGAGAACATGCGGTTTTTCTTCTCATACCAGATGGGGCATATGTATGTGCGTTACCTGATGTGGAACTTCAGCGGCAGACAGAATGACATTCAGGGTCACGGAAGCCCCCTTGAAGGGAACTGGATAAGTGGTATTCCATTTATTGACGAGTTAAGACTCGGCCCGCAGCGAAACCTGCCCGAAAGCCTTACCTCCAATGAGGGTTACAATCGTTACTATATGCTGCCATTTCTGCTGGGCATACTGGGATTTTTGTTCCAGCTCAGGAAACGTCCGGGTGATGCCCTTGTCGTAGGCCTGCTGTTTTTCATGACGGGGCTGGCGATAATCATATACCTTAACCAGACCCCATTGCAACCGAGGGAAAGGGATTACTCCTACATTGGCTCTTTCTATGCCTTTTCCATATGGGTAGGACTCGGGGCGATGGCACTTATAGATGCACTATTCAAAAAGCTGCACGGCAAGAGTGAGCAGATCCGGGGCCGCAATGGTCAGATGGCCGCAATAATTGCCACGGCTATATGTGTCCTCCTTGTGCCGGTAAACATGGCAAGGGAGAACTGGAGCGATCACGACAGGTCAGGGCGTTACGGGGCAAGGGATGTAGCCATCAATTACCTGGAATCATGCGCCCCAAATGCGATCATCTTTACCAATGGTGACAACGACACCTTCCCCCTGTGGTACGCCCAGGAAGTGGAGGGGATTCGCACCGACATAAAGATTGTGAACATGAGCCTTCTGAATACCGACTGGTATATTGACAACATGGTAAGGCGCAAGACCTATGACGGGGAGCCCCTGCCGTTCAGCATGGAGCGACGCCAGTACAGGGACGGAACCAGGGATTATGTCTATATCTATGAACGTCTTGAGGGTTACCAGAACCTGCAGCGGCTCATGGAGTTTGTGGGAAATGATGCCGATAGGACAAGGATACGAACCAGCCGCGGGATGGAGGATTATTTCCCGACAAACAGGTTCCGCCTGAATGTGGACTCTGCGAAGGTTGTGCAGAACGGAACTGTGGCACCGGAGGATGCCCACCTTATAGTTGACGCAGTTGAATGGCAGATGCCCGGTCAGGGACTTAACAAGAACCATGTGATGGCTCTTGACTTTCTGGCTCAGAATAACTGGGAACGGCCGGTATATTTTGCGATAACCACAGGAAGGGAATCGTATATGGGCCTTGAGGAGTATTTCCAGCTGGAAGGAATGGCCTACCGCCTTGTGCCTATAAGGTCGGAACACAATCCCAATGAACCGGGCAGGATAAACACCGGCATCCTTTACGACAACCTTATGAACAAATTCCAGTGGGGCAATATTGCAGATCCCTCGGTTTATCTCGACGAGGATCACCGCAGACTTACAGTGAGTTTCAGGAATATTTTCCAGAGGCTTGCCTCTGCCCTTTTGGAGGAGAATAAGGTGGACTCAGCAATTGCCGTGCTTGACAGGGCAGTGGAGGTGATGCCTGAATACAACGTCCCATATAACTACTTCAACCTATTGATCGCCGAGAACTATTACCTGGCAGGAGCAAACGAACCGGCAAACGGTATCGTAGAGCGCATGATGGATGTCCATGAACAGAATCTGGAGTACTATTTCAGGTTCAGGGGCAGCAATGCAGCCAGGATAGGCGGTGAAAAGCAGGAAAGCCTTGTTATGATGCAGCATATATCCCAGATGGGGGAGGAGTTCGGAGAAGAGGAGATTGCCCTGAGGGCCGGTGAGATATTTGATATTTATTACGACAGGTGGATCAGGGAAATGCAGTAGTATAGTATATCAGTATAAGTAACTATATTACAGTATTTTTTTCGGTTTCCGAATAATTATATTACCTTTGCAGGGAATTTTTGGTTTATGCCGGGTTTTGAAAGGGGGCAATTAAAGTCCCCTTCTTTATTGGCCGGCGATGCAAAAGTTAAATATGATAAGCGAAAAGGCGATATCAGAGATAGTAAATGACCTTATAGGTGAGGGTGACCTTTTTCTGGTGAAACTAAGGGTAACTACCCAGAACAGGATAATGGTCTATATTGACGGCGACAATGGAGTTACCATAGATGACTGCTCCCGCCTTAGCAGGCATATTGAGAGCCATCTCGACCGTGATAAAGAGGATTTCGAGCTGGAAGTGTCGTCTGTCGGGCTTAGCCAGCCGCTGCAGTTACACCGCCAGTACTTCAACAACATCGGCCGCCGGCTTGCCGTAAAGCTTGAAGAAGGGAAGGAAATGAAGGGACGGCTGAGCGAGGTGTCGCAGGAGGGCATTTTACTTGAACAGGATATAAAGACCAAAAAGAAAAAGAAACAGAAAGAGCCGGAGACAAGCCCTGAAGCAAAGATCTTCATTCCGTTCGGAGATATAGTTGAGGCTAAGGTGCTGGTCTCTTTCAAATGATTTATAACACAAACTGACAATAGAAAATGGAAACTATTAACCTGGTTGAGTCGTTTTCGGAATTTAAGGAATTCAAGAACATTGACCGCTCTACCATGATGCTGATCCTCGAGGATGTTTTCCGCAGCATGCTGGAAAAGAAGTACGGATCGGCAGATAACTTTGATATTATCGTCAATATCGACAAGGGAGACCTTGAGGTATGGAGGAACCGTGAGATCGTGGAAGACGGTGAGGTGGAGGATGAGAACTCACAGATAGCATATTCTGATGCCATCAAAATAGAACCTGACTTCGAGGTGGGTGAAGAGGCTTCCGAACCTGTTAGGATGAGTGATTTTGGCCGCAGGGAGATACTTGCTATCAGGCAGAACCTTGCATCCAAGATTCTTGAGCTTGAGAAAGACAGCGTATACAAAAAATACCAGGAACAGATCGGTGACCTTGTAACGGCAGAGGTTTACCAGGTATGGAAAAAGGAGATGCTTGCCCTGGATGATGAGGATATCGAACTTATACTTCCCAAGGTGGAACAGATACCATCAGACTTTTACCGCAAGGGCGATACCGTAAGGGCCGTTGTATCAAGGGTTGAGATCAAGAACAACAACCCGCTTATCATAATAAGCCGCACATCCCCGGTCTTCCTTGAAAGACTTTTCGAGCAGGAGGTGCCGGAGGTATATGACGGTCTGATAACCATCAAAAAGATTGTAAGGGTGCCTGGCGAAAGGGCGAAGGTGGCCGTTGAGTCGTACGATGACCGCATAGATCCGGTTGGTGCATGTGTCGGCATGAAGGGTTCAAGGATACACGGGATCGTAAGGGAGCTTCGCAATGAGAACATCGATGTGATCAACTACACGACCAACCCCAACCTTTATATCTCAAGGGCACTGAGCCCAGCCAAGATAAGCTCAATTAAAATTGATGAGGATAACAAAAGGGCTGAGGTGTTCCTCAAGCCTGACCAGGTATCACTGGCAATAGGAAAGGGAGGATTCAACATCAAGCTTGCCGGCCTGCTGACAGGATACGAGATAGATGTTTACCGCGAAAGTGATATTGAAGGTGAGGATGTTGATATTGAGGAGTTTGCAGACGAGATCGAGAAGTGGATCATTAACGAACTCAAAAGGGTAGGCTGTGATACGGCAAAAAGCGTCCTTAATCTAAGTGTTGACGATCTTGTAAACAGAACCGACCTAGAACAGGAGACCGTGGAGGAGGTAATGCGCATATTAAGAGCAGAGTTTGAATAAAATACTCTAAATTTGCATGTTTCAAACAGCTTGCTGGGATCAAAAGATAACTTAAACATTATATGACTGAAGGACCAAAGACAAGAAGATTAAGTAAGGTTGCCAAGGAATTTAACATTGGGCTGACTACTATTGTGGATTTCCTCAAGAAGAAGGGAGTCTCGGTAGACAACAACCCCAATGCGAAAATCCCCCAGGAAGCGTATGAGTTCTTACTTCAGGAGTTTCAGAGTGAAAAGAACCTCAGGGAGGCTACCCGTAAGGCAGGCCTGAATATCCTCAAAAGGGAGAGTATTTCATTAGAAAGGGAAAAGGAAGAGGCCCGCGAGAAGGATGAGGAAAAAGCAGTCGATAAGGAGGAAGACCTGCTTATAACTGATATCAAGGGTGGCGTTGAAGAGAAAAAAGAGGAGAAGGAGGAAGAGAAGCCTGAAAAAGAGGAAGAAAAAGAGGAAAAAGAGCCCGAGGCAAAGCCGGAGGAAAAGGGGATGAAGCTTAAGGTGGTCGGCAAGATCGACCTTGAGGAAAAAAAACCCAGGGAAAAAGAAGAGCCGCCCAGGGAAGAGAAAAAAGAAGAACCTTCAGTTGAGAAGAAAGAACCTGATGCTGACAAAAAGGTAGAGGAGAAACCCACACCACCCGTTGAGAAGACTACTGAGCCTGTTGCAGACAAGGAGGATAAAAAAGAGGAACCTCCCGCCGAGAAGAAGGAAGAAGGGCATTATGAGACCAAGTTCAAGAAGCTGGAGGGCCCCACCATATTAGGAAAAATGGACCTCCCGGCACAGAAGGAGGCAGCCAAGAAGCCGGTTGCTTCATCCTCCGATCCGGGCAAGTCTAAAAAGCGCAAACGCAAGAGGATAAAGAAAGAAAAATCAGTTGATCCGCAAAGCGTTCAGCAGGACAAAAAAACAGGCAAGCCCGAGAGTGGCAAGTCACGCAAACCAGGCAGGAGGGATCATGTAAGGCCGGAGGTGTCTGAAGAGGAGATCTCACGCCAGATCAAGGAAACCCTTGCCAATTTGAGCGGTACAGGCAAGTCAAAGGCAGCCAAGCATCGCCGTATGAAAAGGGATATACTGCAGCAGCAGAAGGAAAAGGATAAGGAAAAGGCAGCAACGGAACAGAAGTTGCTGGAGGTCACAGAGTTTGTATCAGCCTCAGAGCTTTCCAACATGATGGGTATTTCTGTAAACGAGATAATATCCACATGTATGTCGCTTGGCCTTTTCGTTTCGATAAACCAGAGGCTCGATGCAGAAACTATCTCCATAGTGGCGGATGAATTTGGTTTCGATGTAGAGTTCGTAAGCGCCGACTCACAGGAGATTGTTGAAGATGAGGAGGATGATCCGGCAGCACTGCTTGACCGTGCCCCGATAGTTACCGTAATGGGACATGTTGACCACGGTAAGACATCACTTCTCGACCAGATCAGGCATTCGAACATTATAGCCGGTGAGGCCGGCGGAATAACCCAGCATATAGGTGCATATGCCGTTGAACTTGAAGGCGGCAGGACCATAACCTTCCTTGACACACCAGGTCACGAGGCCTTTACCGCTATGAGGGCAAGGGGCGCCAAGGTAACTGATGTTGCAATAATTGTTGTTGCAGCCGATGACAGCGTGATGCCCCAGACGGTAGAAGCTATTAATCATGCCCAGGCCGCAGGTGTACCTATAGTTATTGCCATAAACAAGGTTGACAAGGAGAATGCAAACCCTGAAAAGGTTAAGGAGGAACTGGCAAACATCAATGTGCTGGTAGAGGACTGGGGCGGAAAGTTCCAGAGCCAGGAGATATCCGCAAAGGAGGGTGTTAATATTGATGGCCTGCTCGAGAAGGTACTCCTGGAGGCAGAACTTCTTGAGCTTAAGTCAAACCCGGCCAAAAGTGCTTCCGGTACAGTGATTGAATCCTCACTGGACAGGGGCAGGGGGTATATATCAACAATCCTGGTACAGAACGGCACCCTAAGTCTCGGTGATATAGTAGTTGCCGGGGTAACCCACGGCAAGGTAAAGGCAATGTTCAACGAAAGGGGGCAGAGGATAGAAGAGGCCGGGCCTTCAACGCCTGTACTTATACTTGGTCTTGACGGGGCACCCCAGGCAGGTGACACTTTCAATGTGATGAAATCGGAAAGTGACGCCAAGAGTATTACCACCAAGCGTCAGCAGCTTATAAGGGAGCAGGGCCTCAGGACGCAGAAACACATTACACTTGACGAGATAGGCCGGCGAATTGCAATAGGCGACTTCAAGGAATTGAACGTAATAGTTAAGGGAGATGTTGACGGCTCAATAGAAGCACTAAGCGACTCCCTGCTGAAGCTATCAACTGAAGAGATCCAGCTCAATATAATTCACAAGGCAGTGGGGCAGATAACAGAAGGTGATGTTCTGCTTGCATCCGCCTCAAATGCCATTATTATTGGCTTCCAGGTAAGGCCGTCTGCTGCAGCCAGGAAGCTTGCGGAGCAGGAACAGATAGATATCAGGCTCTATAGTGTTATTTACAATGCTATTAACGAACTTAAGTCGGCTATCGAAGGAATGCTCTCGCCTGAAATAGAGGAGAAGATAACTGCCAATCTGGAGGTAAGGGATGTGTTCAAGATAACCAAGGTAGGAACCGTAGCAGGATGTATGGTCCTTGACGGCAAGATCACAAGGAACTCCAGCATAAGGCTGATACGTGACGGAATTGTCGTATATACAGGAAAGCTTGGATCACTTAAGCGCTTCAAGGAGGATGTCAGAGAGGTTTCTTCAGGTTATGAATGCGGACTTAACATTGAACGCTTTAACGACATTAAGGTCGGCGATGTTATTGAGGCATTCGAAACCATTGAGGTGGCAAGGAAACTTGAATAAACACCGGCACTATGGTTAAACTGTCATTGAAATACCAGCAGGTGCTTCCATTTATAAGTGCTGATGAGATCAGTATTTTTGAACGGGAAGCCTCACTTCACCTGAATAATATATACAACAGGAAGGGCCGCGGCAATGATTTTCTGGGATGGGTTGACCTTCCCGGGAGCCTGGATGAGGATATCATTACCAGGATGGAATCTGATGCAAAAAGGCTTGCAGAACACTCGGATGTTGTTGTGATAACAGGGATCGGCGGATCCTACCTTGGTGCAAGGGCTGTTATCGAAGCCCTCAAACCTGCATTTGAAAATGGCCCGGGGCCGGAGATTGTTTATGCCGGCCACCACCTGGATGAGCAATACCATGCACAACTACTTAGATATTTGGAAAGCAAAGACTTTTCAGTTATAGTAATCTCCAAGTCGGGTACCACTACTGAGCCTGCAGTTGCTTTTCGCCTGCTCAGGGACAAGCTTGAGGCCAGATACGGCAAATCTGCCGTTGCCGGGCGTATCATTGCAATTACCGATGCCAGCAAGGGAGCCCTAAAACAACTTGCGACCGAACATTCATACCCAACATATGATATACCTGATGACGTAGGCGGAAGGTATTCTGTACTCACCCCTGTCGGACTGTTACCGATCGCAGTGGCGGGTGTTGATATCCGGGAGCTTATAAGGGGTGCTGCAAATATGTCAGCCCACCTGGGAGAGAATAACAGTCTGATGAACAACCAGGCAGCATTGTATGCCGTGCTGAGGAACATACTTTACAATAAAGGAAAAACGGTGGAGATACTGACCTCCTACAAGCCTTCACTGCATTATCTTACAGAGTGGTGGAAGCAGCTTTTCGGCGAAAGCGAGGGCAAGGAGGGCAAAGGGATCTTCCCGGCAGGTGTTACCTTTACCACCGATCTGCATTCGATGGGGCAGTATATTCAGGATGGTGTCAGGAATCTTTTTGAAACTGTAATAATATCAGGCGATTCATCCGGTAAAATTGCCATTCCTGAAGATCCAGACGACCTTGACGGCCTGAACTATATTGCCGGGGAAAGTATGGCCTATGTCAACTCCATGGCCGCCAAAGGTACTATGATGGCGCACGTTGAAGGGGGGGTGCCAAATATTGAGATCCACATTCCCGGAGTGAAAGCAGATACCCTTGGTGAACTGATATACTTCTTTGAGATGAGTTGCGCCATAAGCGGTTATATTCTCGGGGTGAACCCATTCGACCAGCCCGGGGTGGAAGCCTACAAAAAGAATATGTTCAGGCTTCTGGGCAAACCAGGCAGTTAATCTATCCTCTTTTTTCAGAGAAACATCTCCTGCAAAGTGGCTCATACGATTCGGTTTCGCCTAAAAGCACAAGCTTTTCGCTTTCTATCGTACGGTGCGAATACTGGGCAAGGCTGCCGCACTTTACACAGATAGCGTGTACCTTGGTTATATATTCAGCGATGGCAAGCAGCTGGGGGATTGGTCCGAATGGTTTTCCCTTGAAGTCCATATCCAGGCCTGCAACTATTACCCTTATTCCATCGTCGGCCAGCTGGCTGCACACATTCGGCAGTTCCGGGTCAAAGAACTGGGCCTCGTCAATGCCAACCACGTCAACGTCATTGGCCATCAGGAGAATGTTGCTGGAAGCAGGCACAGGAGTTGACATTATCTCGTTCTCATCGTGCGAAACCACCTTATCCTCATCATATCGTGTATCTACCCCGGGCTTGAATATCTCAACCCTGAGCTTTGCAATACGGGCCCTTTTGAGTCTGCGGATCAGCTCCTCTGTCTTTCCTGAGAACATACTGCCGCATACAACCTCTATCCAGCCGCGACCATGCGAACGGCCCATTTCGTTTTCAACAAACATCTGCAATCAATGGTTTTAACTTTCGTACCGGAATGCAATAAACAAAAATAAACAATAACTTTACACCGTTTTGTATTCCAGTTAAAGACATTTCAATAAAAGTACAGGCTTTTTTATGAACAATTTTGAGATAAAGGATGAAATTATCCGCCTTCTGGAGGAGGTAGTTAAAAAGACACATGAGATAAACCGAAGACATCCTTCCGCTGATATGCTGATTGAGATTGACATGGTGAAAGACGACCTGAAAAGGCTCTATCGCAGCTTTGACGCCCTGAGAAATTCAGGGGGAGGGGAGGAAAAAATACCCGAGGCAAAGCAGGAAGAAGAGGATACCCAGCCCCCGGCTGAGCCGGAACCTGAGAAAGAGGAGAAAAAAGAGGAGGCTGAAAAGCCCCTGGCAGGAAACGGAACCAAGGCTGTGATCGACACTCTCTCCGGGTATAAGAACCACACTATAGGCGACCAGTATATCAAGGAGGAGGACGACAGCCTGCACAACATGATATCCGGCAAGAAGGAAGACAGGAGTATAGGCACAAGGATGCAGCAGAAACCCATAGAGAGCATTAAGGATGTAATTGGTGTAAATGAGAAATTCCTGTTTATCAATGAACTGTTTAACGGAAATATCCAGGCATATCACGATGCAATTGCAAAGCTCAACAGTATGGATGACGTTACGCAGGCTATCGATTACCTGAACGCCATTGGCATGGAGTATTCCTGGGATGCCAGTAAGTCGGCTACAACAATTGAGAAACTGGCCAATTACGTTCAAAGAAGGTATTTGCCTTTATAATCTGCCACTGAATCCGTCAAAACTGCATTACAGATGTCTGTGCTATACATAGTGCCCACCCCGGTGGGCAATCTTGAAGATATGACCCAGCGGGCCATAAATGTACTGGCAGGGGCTGACCATATACTTACCGAAGATACCCGGGTTACCGGGAAGCTGCTTAAGTATTTTGACATCGACACCAAAATGATGTCATATCACCAGCACAACGAGCACAGGGTTCTGGCCGGGCTGATCGAAAGGCTAAAGTCAGGCGCAACCCTTGCAGTAGTAAGTGATGCGGGCACACCGGGAATATCCGATCCGGGCTTTCTTATTGTAAGGGAGTGTATAAAGGAGGGAATACAGGTGGAGGTCCTGCCTGGTGCTTCTGCTTTCCTGCCCGCACTTGTGGCAAGCGGCCTGCCATGCGACAGGTTTTGCTTTGAGGGCTTCCTGCCTGCGAAGAAGGGTCGCAGGACCCGTATCGAGTCACTGCTTCAGGAGCAGAGGACAATGGTGTTCTATGAGTCACCATACCGGATTGCATCAACGCTCGGTGACCTGGCCGAAGCATTTGGTGGCGACCGCCCGGCATCTGTTTCGCGCGAGATAAGCAAGCTTCATGAGGAGCATATAAGAGGCCCGCTTGCCCAGCTTTCGGAAATATTCTCAAATCGCCGTATAAAGGGTGAGATTACCCTGGTTGTGGCAGGAAAAGGTTTGTGATTATTTGTCGTCCAGTTTCAGAACTGCCATAAATGCCTGCTGGGGGACTTCCACATTGCCTACCTGGCGCATACGCTTTTTCCCCTTCTTCTGTTTCTCAAGGAGTTTTCTCTTCCTTGTGATATCACCACCGTAGCATTTTGCCGTAACATCCTTCCTGAGGGCCTTTACGGTTTCGCGTGCAATTATCTTTGACCCGATCCCTGCCTGTATTGCTATATCATATTGCTGCCTGGGGATGAGCTGCCTTAACTTGGTGCATATCCTCTTGCCAAAATCAAAAGAATTCTCCCTGTGGATAAGTGCTGAGAGGGCATCGACATTATCCCCGTTCAGAAGGATGTCGAGCTTGACAAGGTCGGAGGTCTTGTAACCCACTGGGAAGTAGTCGAAGGATGCATATCCCCTGGAAATGGTTTTGAGCTTGTCGTAAAAGTCGAATACTATCTCTGCAAGAGGCATCTCGAAGCTGAGTTCAACCCTGTCGGTGGTAAGGTATACCTGGTTTTTCACCACTCCCCTTTTTTCGAGGCAGAGTGACATTACCGGGCCTATGAATTCAGATTTTGTGATTATCTGTGCGGAGATATAAGGTTCTTCAATATAATCCAGCTCGTTGGGGCCCGGCATATCCGAAGGATTATTCACGATTTTCTTCTCTCCCTTATTGGTATATGCAAGATAGGAAACATTAGGAACTGTGGTGATCACCGTCATGTCAAACTCACGCTCCAGCCTCTCTTGAATAATCTCCATATGGAGCATGCCCAGGAAGCCGCACCTGAATCCAAAGCCCAGCGCAGCAGATGACTCAGGCTCGTATGTAAGGGATGCATCATTCAGCTGAAGCTTTTCCATTGCACCCCTAAGCTCCTCAAAATCGTCATTATCTACAGGGTATATGCCTGCAAACACCATCGGTTTTACATTCTCAAAGCCCTTAACTGCCTCCTGGGTAGGGTTTTTAACATGGGTGATGGTATCACCTACCTTTACCTCCCTTGCATCTTTTATTCCTGATATGATATACCCTACATCACCTGCGGATATCTCTTTCCTCGGGTGCTGCTTGATCTTAAGTACGCCTACCTCGTCGGCATGGTATTGTTTCTTTGTGTTCATGAACTGAACATGATCTCCCTTGGCAATTTTCCCGTCATAGACCCTGAAGTATGCCACTACCCCCCTGAATGAGTTGTATATTGAGTCGAATATAAGTGCCTTCAAAGGTGCTTCCGGCTTTCCTTCGGGTGGCGGGATGCGGCTTATAATCGCCTTGAGTATATTTTCCACGCCATGCCCGAGCTTTCCGCTTGCGGGTATTATATCCTCGCTGTCACACCCTATCAGGTCGACTATCTGGTCGGTGACTTCCTCGGGCATAGCCCCCGGCAGGTCGATCTTGTTGAGTACCGGAATTATAATCAGATCATGATCCATGGCCAGATAGAGGTTGGATATGGTCTGGGCCTCTATCCCCTGTGAGGCGTCAACTATAAGGAGGGCCCCCTCACAGGCTGCAATTGAGCGCGACACCTCATAGCTGAAATCTACATGGCCCGGGGTGTCTATCAGGTTAAGCCTGTACATTTCGCCCCCGTGTTCATAATCCATCTGGATTGCATGGCTCTTTATGGTAATGCCTCTTTCTCTCTCAAGGTCCATATTGTCCAGGATCTGATCCTTGAAGTCCCTGTCGGTAATTGTATTGGTCATCAGAAGCATCCTGTCGGCCAGTGTGCTTTTTCCGTGATCAATATGGGCAATTATACAGAAATTGCGTATGTTTTTCATAGCCTGCAAAAATACAACTAAAAACCGTATTTCTTAAAAATACAGTCGATTAAAGAGATGTTTTTTGTGTATTTTTGGTTCCCGGACGGCACACAAAATAAATCCCGGCCTTTGCCGTATTGATTATAACTGAAGCGGGCGCCGTGATGCCCGGCTGTCAATAAAAAAATACTGATGAGACCTTCCTGCATATACAGACTGGCTGCGTTATTGCTTTTTGTGCTTTACTCGTTGTCGCTTTCTGCTGAAAACGATATTTGTGATTTTTTCCAGGCCAGCATAGAGGCACCTGACGGGCTCAGGCATTGTCCGGATGATGAAAGTCCTGTAAGTTTCATTGGCTCTGCAACCTATACCGGCGGAGAGACACAGTACGATCCTGCTAATTTTTCTTACAGCTGGCTTATAGATGAACAGAGCTATTCAGGCAGTGAGGTAAGTTATGTCTTTGATGGCCCCGGGGCATATACAATAAGACTTGTTGTTACTGATAATGAAACCGGCTGCACAGCCACCGCGGTTGAGGTAGTTATGATCGGTACCTTGCCTGTTATGGAGGGGACAATGGCTTCGGTTGACACAGCCTGTTCCGGAGAGGTGTTTACATTGTATGGCCTGGCGGAGCCGGTTGTCTGGACCGGCTTCCCGACAGAGATACGGGAAGACCCTCCCGTTCTGATCGGTGCCGGTGATAACCAATATTATGAGTCAGGCCTGGAGTTTGATGTTTTTTCAGAAGGAGTTGAGATATTGTCGGCCGGGGATTTTGATGTGGTCTGTGTGCATATTGAGCATGTTGATCAGTCGCAGTTGAGTTTTGAGCTGGAATCTCCAAACGGGACGGTTATTGAACTGAAATCCTCCGGCGGCCCCGGGGTGAACCTTGGAGAACCTGTTGTATGGGAGGATGATATACCCGGCCAGCCTTATTCATATTGCTTCTCACCCCAGCCTCAGTTTGGTACCATGGCTGAAACCACTCCTTTGTACCATGAGTATTCCGACAATGCAGGCAATTATTATTTCAATGCTGCATACCTGCCGGGAGGCAATTATACCCCTGTAGAGAGCCTGGACGGTTTTGCCGGGAGTACACTGAATGGCAGGTGGACGTTGCGTGCAGAGGATCACACCCTTGGTGAGTCGGGCCATATCTTTGGCTGGACACTTCTGTTCAGCGAGGAGTTTTATCCGGATTCACTTATATTCTCACCTGAAATTGTGGAAGAGACATGGTACAGGAACGGCTCTGCACTTGACGGTAACCCTGCCGCTGTATCTGTAAGTGATCAGGGTGACCACACATTTGTATTTGAGGTTGTTGACAATTTTGGCTGTACCTATACTACCAGCGTGGAAGTCAGCATCCTGCCACTTCCTGAAGCAGAGATCATATCAGAACTTGAGATCCCGATATGCGAGGGCGACTCTACACTCCTGACAGTTCAGCCATTAAACAGCGATGGGTTCGGGTGGGAGTACCAATGGCAGTTCGGCGGGGTTGATATGCCGGAGAGGACATACGATACCCTTATGGTAAAAGACCCTGGTGTTTACACCGTTGTGGTTACCGATACCGGTACCGGCTGCAGTGATTTCTTCGACATTGACGTCAGTGAGCAGAACTGCGACCTTACCATACCAAATGTATTCACACCAAACGCCGATGGAATAAACGACCTTTTCGAGATAGAGAACCTTGAGCACTATCCAAATGCCCAGATGGTAATATATAACCGCTGGGGCCAGAAGGTATTTGAACACACCGATTACTACAATAACTGGTGGGATGGTGCAAATGCCCCTGACGGTACATATTTTTATGTTCTGAGGTATACCAGGATGGGCAAGACACGCTATACCGAGGGAACAGTAACCATTATCCGCTAAGCGCCGTTTGAGATTAGATATAATGCAATTTATTTTTGTGTTTTGGATGAATACATTAATTTTGGTGCCTTCTGAATATTAATAAATTCTACAAACAAATCCGTTTAAACATATGACAACTGAAAAGGATCCTAATTCGGGCAGCGGGAAAGAAGCCGTAGGAGCCATGCAGCGCATCCTCAACAAGATCGAGGTGGTTGGAAACAAGCTTCCGCAACCTGTTACCCTCTTTGCCATTCTGATAGGTATTGTTCTTATCCTCTCCTTTGTTTTCGGTAACCTTGGTGTCAGCGCCGATCATCCCTCTCCTGATATTGATGAGCCGATAAAAGCAGTAAACCTTTTGAATGCTGAAGGTATCAGGATGATAATGACCAATATGGTTGAGGTTTTTGCATCATTCCCCCCTCTTGGGCTGGTGCTTGTTGTAATGCTTGGAATCGGGGTTGCCGAACGCAGCGGCCTGATTGCAGTAGCCCTGAGAGTTTTTGTGGCCAAGGTGCCAAAGAGGCTTATTACTTTCTCCATAGTAATAGCTGGTATGGTCAGTTCTGTAGCTGCAGATGCGGGATATGTGGTTCTTATACCACTGGGAGCTGCCATTTTCAAGGGTATGGGGAGGCATCCGCTGGCCGGACTTGCAGCTGCCTTTGCCGGAGTATCGGGTGGTTTCGGGGCCAACTTCCTGCCTACGGGGCTCGACCCGATGATAGCCGCCTTTACACAGTCGGCAGCCACCATCATGGATGCGGCATATACGGTGAACCCGCTTTCGAACTACTACCTTATGGCTGCCTCTGTTCCGCTTATAGGCCTGGCAGGTATGTATGTGACAGAAAGGATAATTGTGCCAAGACTTGGCACCTACGAAGGTGAGGATGATGGGGAGTATTCAAATTCATTCACCCCGCTTGAGAAAAAGGGATTAAAATGGGCAGGTGCATTCGTTATATTGATACTGGCACTTATAGCTGTGATGATCATTCCTTCAAACGGTATATTGCGTGCAGAGGATGGCAGCCTGAATCCTTTCTATAACTCGATTGTACCCCTTATGTTCATTCTGTTCTTTGTTTCAGGGCTGGTATACGGCATTAAGGCAAAAACAATCAAGGGAGACAAGGATGTTGCAAATATGACAGCCGAGGCGATGGGTACCATGGGAGGCTATATAGTTCTTGCATTTGTGGCTGCGCACCTGGTGCAGTTCTTCATCTGGTCAAATCTTGGTTCCATCATGGCAATATCGGGGGCGGCAGGCCTTCAGAATATAGGGTTTACAGGTATTCCCCTTCTGATAGCATTTATCCTTGTCTCGTCATTCATAAACCTTATAATCGGAAGTGCCTCCGCAAAGTGGGCCATACTGGCACCCATATTCGTTCCAATGCTTATGCTTATGGGTTATTCACCTGAAACCACCCAGGCAGCATACAGGATCGGTGATTCCTACTCAAACATACTTACTCCACTGCTGCCGTATTTCCCGCTTGTCATAGTATTTGCGCAGAAATATGTCAAGAACATCGGAATCGGTACTATCATATCTGTGATGCTGCCCTACGCTATCGCCTTTATGATCGTCAGGATCCCTATGTTCATAGCCTGGATATTGCTGAATATTCCTCTCGGTATAGAGGGCCCGATATATTATCCGCAGTAGAAATATCAGGCAAACAGTTAAGGATTTTATGCATATATGGGAAATATGGATCCGTACAAAAAGTATCAGAATATCTGCAGACTGGTATACCGTCAACGTATATCTGATGCGATCGTGCTGCTGAGACAGATGACGGATGATTCAGGGCTTGAATTCCTCCACGGGAGGATTGATGAAATGCAGGATACCTATTCGCAGCTTTTGAAGCATACCTTTTCAGGGGTAGAGGATCCGGAGCGCGACAAGGTATATAACTATATAAAGAGAAGTCTGCTGGAACTTGCTGACAGATTAAGGGAGACCGTTTTTGAAAAGAGGGCCGGGGGAAACACCGGTTTACTTAAAAAGGATGTCAACATCAGGAAGGGAGCAGAGCTGACCGAGGCCCTGCAGGTGCTTGAGAAGTTATCTTTCGATGATGAACTTGCCGGGCTGCTCAGGGACGTTAAGGTTGGTGACAGCGAAAAAACTGCCGGAAGGGAGAGTACCCTGGCTTTTATATTCCAGATAGTCTGGCTTGGCGACCAGTATTCCGAAGAAGAGATAAGGCTGCTTGAGACTGTTTGTGACTCAGGCAAACTAAAATGGCACGACAAGTCTCTTGTTGTGAGCGCCCTCACGCTTAGCCTGCTGAGGTATTTCGATGTGAACAAATTCCTGCTTCTGTTCCGCTTTGTACACTATAAGGAGGATTATGTATGGGAAAGGGCCATTATTGGGCTGACACTGTGTTTCCTGAAATACAATGAGAGACACATGTTATACCCCGCCCTTGTTGAGAAAACAGTGGAGCTGAAATCATTTCCGCAGATAGAACAGCACCTGGAGGCAATACTGGTTCAGTTTACCAAGTCGCGTGAAACAGAAAAGGTTAAAAGGAAATGGGAAGAGGAGATACTTCCGGAAATAATGAAAATGCGTCCCGGGATAGAGAAAAAACTCGATCTCGACAACATATTCTCGGACGAGCCTGAGGAGGAAAAAAATCCTGACTGGGAAACCTTTTTTGAGGATTCACCAGATCTGCTTAACAAGCTGCAGGAACTGACTGAAATGCAGATGGACGGCATGGATGTATTTATCAGTGCATTCTCCAGACTCAAGCAGTTCCCCTTTTTCCTTGAGATCAGCAACTGGTTCCTCCCTTTTTACGCTTCCAACCCTTCAATACAGCCAGCCATAAAGAATCCCGGAAGTGAGTATGACCTTACGCCACTTGTTGAAAATCTGGAGGGCACATATTTTATGTGCAATTCCGACAAATATTCCTTCTGTTTTAACCTGCAGATGGTTCCGGAACAGCAGAAGGCAATGATGATGAATATGCTGAATGCCGAAATGGAGAATATCTCCGAGCTGGAAAAGGAAGATGATATACCCGGTTCGCTTGTCAGGACAAAAAGCATATATACGCAGTATTTCCAGGACCTCTATCGTTTTTATAAACTACACCCCTGGAGGGGTGAGTTCGATGATGTTTTCGACATGGATATCGACCTGCATGAGACAAGCTTTGTGAAAATCCTGGTCACCGGCGGCAAAACCATCAGAAATATTGCAGAGCTGCTTTTCGACAAGAAATTTTACGAGGATGCCCTCAGGATATTCCTTTCTATAATCGGTGAAGACAGGAGCAATATTGAGCTGTTTGAGAAGATAGCCTTCTGCTATGAGAAGACTGGCAACCTTGAAATGGCTTTTGACTATTACCAGAAAGCCGATCTTATTGAGACCGGCAGGTTGTGGATAGTAAAGAAGCTTGCGTGGTGCAGCAAATACCTGAATAAATGGGAGGAGGCACTTTCATATTACCGGCAGGCCGAGAAGCAGGATCCTGATGATTTGTCGGTTCAGGCGAATATAGGCCAGTGCCTGATTCACCTTGAACGTTACCAGGAAGCACTTGACTATTACTTCAAGGTTGAGGTATTGGCCCCCGAGAACCACAGGATCAGAAGGCCACTGGCGTGGTGCTCTTTTCTGCTTGGCAAATTTGACACCGCCGCCGACTATCTGCAAAGGTTGCTTGACAGCGACAGTGAAAACCATTACGACCTGATGAACCTGGGCCATGTTAAGTGGTGTCAGGGATACCCAGAAGAGGCTTTCGGATTTTATACAAGAAGCATTCTTTCCTGGAAAAGCATAAAAGACTTCGAACAGTCATTCAACGAGGATAGAAAGCATCTTACTATTCATGGTCTGGGTGATGATAAAATGGACCTTATGCTGGATTATCTTAAGCTTGAGGTCCGCAGGCTGCAAAAAAAATCAAATTGATTTGCCCTCTGACGCAGCGAATGGCTTCCACTTTTCGTCATAATTAATGTGAACGAGTTTATTACAGTTAGTTTTCGTTCTTTGCTTATTGCAGGAATACAATCCCATTAATCGTTTCCCGGACGATTTTATTATCCGGGTGTTTTTTCTCCTTTTTCCACATATTTTCATTTTTTAGGTTTTGTATTCGTTTCAGGGGATACGGAAATGGCCGCGTCAATGCTTCTATCGCTACACCAAGGCAAAAGAAGCCCAAAAACAACATTAACCAATTACAACTAGCCAGGCGGCCATTTCCCTGAAACGCTTTTTAAATGAAGAAAAGATTATGCTTACATAATTCCCGTTTGAGCAGACTATAAAATATAGCTCGGGCGGGTTTTTTTATAGGTCATTCTGGCAACATGAGTAAAGAGTGCAGACATATTATTTGTTATATCCTGGTGGTATTGTTTTTTTTAACCTCCTGCAATAAAGAAGATGAAAGTGCTGAGTTCTCCGGCCATCTAAGTATTGAGCTGAGGAAGTTCTTCGGTAATGGCACAAGAAACACGGCACTCCTTGTGGTAAGCAGGGAAGAATACCCCTGTTCAAACTTTGAGATCAAATATGAAACCTCTCTCAGCGGAAACAGGAAATTGATAAATTTCAGCGGGATCAAACTCTATGATGCATGCGTTACTTCTGTTGGCCCCGCAAAGGCATATATTGATCTTGGGGCTATACCACCGGGCAGCCAGGATGATCTTGTATTTGTGGTAAATAATGAATCTGTCAGTACAAGCCTTACAGGTGACCATGAAATTATCGCCCTTGATGTTGTTAAAGGCGACAACACATATATTGAGATAAAAAATGCGAGGATAACCAGGCTCCCCGGCAATTTTATCTGGGGATATATTCACAGTAAGGCCGATGACGGGGAGGTTGACGGTGAATCGTTCTGCCAGAGTTTGTGGGATGCCGGAGTGGTTAAAGAGGAGCTGCCTCCGGGTAATTACGGGTTTTTCAGTATCAGTGATGGGAAGTTTGAGCTGTTTGAATCTGAATATACCTATTTGGCTGAAAACTATTTCCTTGGCAGTTACGACGGTGAGTTTGGAATGCTTAAAGATATTGCAGTTGAATTCAGGGAGGAGTATGTGATAGCAATTTACTCCGGCTTAGGTGATATCTTTCATAATCAATAAAATACGTTCTTTGAACTTATATTACGGGAATTGCTATCTTTGTTAAAAGCAAATATGGCAAAGGTGGATCCCTTAAGGAAAATTGTAAAAGGCTGCCTGCAAAACCGCAAGGAGGATCAATACCGTCTGTATGCAAGGTTTTCCAGGAAGATGTTTGGCATATGCCTCCGTTATGCTGCAAGCCATGACGAAGCTCAGGATATACTTCAGGAGGGTTTCATCAAGGTATTTTACAAGCTGCCCACTTTTAAGTGGCAGGGAAACCTTGAGGCGTGGATCAGGAGGATATTTGTAAATACAGCCATTGAAAAATACCGTGAAAGGGTTTACCACCTTCCGGCCGAGGAAGTAATTGATTACGAGGGGTATGCAAGTAGAAATCATGGCCCTGACATATTACACACAAGGGATATACTTGCATTTGTGCAGCAGCTGCCCCTGCAATACAGGCTGGTTTTTAACCTGTATGCCATTGAGGGTTATTCACACAGGGAGATTGGGGAGTTGCTTCAGATTGCCGAATCAACCTCCAGGTCAAACCTTGCCAGGGCGAGGTTGTTGCTTAAGGATAAACTAGAAAGCGAGTTAAAGCTTATTGTCAAAGCTATTTAGAGATACTGAAAAAACACTATAGGGGTGGATCCGAATTACATCGACAGGAGAATCAAGGATGAACTTGAGGGCCTTGAGGCCAACCCGCCGGTTGAGGCCTGGGCAGGGATTTCTGAAGCACTCGTCCTGCGACGGAAAAGGTCAGTATTCTATATGCTTTCGGGCCTGGCTGCATCCATTGCCATCCTTGCATTATCTATGATATCCTACTGGATGCTTACCGGTGGATACGAAGTGACCGCCCCTGCCTTTACTGACACTGGTACCCCTGAGATAATAAGGCCTGCCGGGACTGCAGGCTCTTTAACCAGCCTGCCGGCGGAAGATGATATGAGATATCTGGTAAGCCTGGATACAGAGGCTGAAACAGGGAGCAGAAGTGAGTCAGTAGCCCGGATAGTTGCACAAAATGTTGATTATCGCCTTGCGGGCATTTCGCCCGACATTCTGAACAGATACCCGGGTGGGGAACAGCAAATAATGTCTGTCGCCTTTGGAGGTCCAGACAAACCATATACAGAGCGTATATCCGACTATTTTGCAGGGGTCAGGGGCAGTGCCCCCAATACCATCCGGCTGGGCGCCCATTTTGCGCCCCAGTCAAGCTACAGGATCTATTCGGGCGGTATCGATGCCGTATCACAGGGCATACCCTACGAGTCGCTGGAGGAGGGCATACTGAGCCTGGGTGCAGGCGTAAGCGCTTATTTTAAATTTGCCCCGGGATGGTCACTGCAGACTGGTCTTAACTATTTCAGAACGGGGCAGTTCATAAAGGATATAGTATCATACAACCATCCTGCCAGCCTGCCCCTGTACAGTCAGGAGAGGACTACCGGCAGGGTTTTCCACCCGCAGACAATACTGACTTCTCAGGGCAGCGTCAGGATGTTCGATCCTTATCATTATTATGCTGATGTACGATCTTCACGCGTAATTACCAGCAAGGAGGGATTTGAAGGAACGGAGATCCGTACTCTTAAAAGGTCAGGTGAAGGAGTTTCACAGGTTTTCAGTTACCTTGAAATGCCCGTTGTATTCCGGTATAACCTGCTTGGGAAAGGCATAGGGTTACATGTAAAAGGCGGAGTTTCGGGCATATACATGGTCGGTAATGATGTATATCTTGGCAGTAACATTTACCAGAGCCCGGTGGGTGAAACTTACGGGGTAAGGAGAATCAATTTCTCTGCAATTGGAGGTATATCAATAGAGGTGCCCCTTACAAACCGTCTGCACCTGCATCTTGAACCAACCGCCCAGCTTTTCCTCAACCCTGCTATAAGGGAAGGAATGATGATGGGGAATGCATACCCTTTCGGATACTCCCTTATTACAGGAGTGTCATACGGGTTCTGAACAATTGCCTGATCAGATCCTCCCCACAGGCATAAGGTAGAGAACATTCAGGTTTTCCCTGAGCTGGAGTATCCCTTCCACTTCATCATCACGGTATGCACCTATTACAACCGTACCCAGGTCCATTGCTGCTGCCTGCAGGTGAACATTCTGCCCTGCGTGACCTATTTCGTTGTGAACATACCTTATACCCCTTTCCCCGTATCTTTCAGTTGTGCGTTCAAAGTCCGCTGCGAAAACAAGCACGGCACCCCCGTCTGTTATCATTGACTGGCTGAGGCATGCCCTGAAAAGAGCTGAAGAGACATCCTCATCCCTTATAAACTCAAGCTGGTGTCCGTGTGGTTGATAATGGTAGATCCCCTTTTTGAGTCCATCCACATTATTTACCACCATGAACATTTCCAGGGGAAATGTTGCACCTGCCGAAGGCGCTGTCCTGAAACCCTGTTCATTGGTAATTCCCTGCGCCGACCACAGAAGCTGGGAAACTTCCGCCAGGTTCAGTGGCTCGCTGCTGTAACTGCGCACGGAGCGTCGCAATGTAAGTGCTTTTTCAATGCTCATGTCTCCGTCCGTTACTGGTTGTGGCAATTCAATCATGTCTCCGGTTTGAATTTGTATGTTACCCGATGCTGCCATCCTTTCACTTGCTTCTCCCGGTGTAAGGCTGCGCGATCCCAACATGAATATAACAGCCACTATTCCGAGGAAGGCAAAAACAGCAAAAACAGTTAAGTATTTTTTCATATTAAGTCATTTTTTTGGCAGTGTCCGTTAAATTTTCCTGCCACTAATATAATACAAACCGATCAGTTGTTCAAATCACCTCCCTTGCATGAACTATATGCCTAATGTATTTAGAAAGAGTAAAAATAATAGGGCCGGAGATTTGAATATTTTAAATAATTACCTTTGCCTGCGACTGCGTAAAGCTTTGGTTAAACACACGATACTGATATTTTTTTTATGAACAGGATAAGTAAGCATCCCATAATTAATATACGTGAAACCCAAAAACATACCTTTACTTACGACGGAAAGCGCGTGGAGGGGGACAATGGTTTTACAATTGCGGCAGCACTTCATCAGGCCGGATACCCTATACACAGCCACAGTTTAAAGAATCGCAGCCGCAGCCTTGAGTGCGGAATAGGGAAATGCAGTGCATGCGAGATGCTTGTTGACGGGGAAGTGAAGAGGATATGCATAACGCCAATTGATGGTGTTAAGGAGGTTGCCGAGATACCGGGAGATTATGTGCCCGGTCCGAATATCAGAAAAAACCCTGATGGCCTGAGGGTTTACAGGACCACTGTGGTAATAGTGGGTGCAGGCCCTGCAGGGCTTGCGACAAGGGAAGTACTCAATGAAAATGGCATAGCCAATATTGTTGTTGACAGCAATTCCGAAATTGGTGGCCAGTTCAATATGCAGACTCATCAGTTCTTCTTTTTTGAGAAGGAGAAAAAATACGGTGGCATGCGGGGGTTCGAGATCGCATCGACACTTGCAGGAGACGACCATGCGGGTATAATGCTCGATTGTACCGTATGGGATGTTTTTGAGGGTAAAAGGGTTGCGTTAAAGAATTTTTCGACCAGTGAGATCTTCTATATCGACTGTGAACATTTTGTGGTAGCCACAGGGGCAGTGCCCTTTTTGCCGACTTTTCACAATGATGACCTTCCGGGGGTTTACACTGCGGCAGTGATACAGAAAATGATGAATACCGAGCTTACACTGCTCGGGAAGAATATCCTCACAATTGGTGCCGGGAATATAGGATACCTCACCAGCTACCAGTTGGTACAGGCAGGGGCAAGGGTGAAGGCGATACTTGAGGCACTGCCTTCTGAAGGAGGATTCCCTGTACAGGCAAATCGCGTCAGACGGCTCGGTATACCGGTAATGCTTTCTCATATGATTCTTGAGGCCGTTCCAAATGAAAAAGGTGACGGTATTTCAGCGGCAATAGTCGCCGAGGCGAAAAACTTCAAACCGGTTGAGGGAACCGAAAAGATCATTTCAGGTATTGATGCAATTAATATATGCACAGGCCTGATGCCTGATGATGTTCTACTTGAGAAGGGAATGGAGATGTTTGGCCGCAACTGTTACGGGGCAGGAGATGCTATTCGCATTGGTGAAGGAACAAGTGCAGTCTTGAGGGGCAAGCAGGTAGCATACGAGATACTTGGAAATCTCAGGCGCAACTATGATTATAATGATTACCTGGCAGTGTCGAAGGAGTACATAGACTCACAGCAGCATCCCGTAAGGGTTCTGGATGAAGCCTTCATGCCCGGTCAGGACCGGATGGAGAAACCTTTTGTGATAATTGACTGCCTCCATGGCTTTGCATGCAACCCATGTGCCTTTGCCTGCAAATACGGGGCAATAACCAAGTCGTCCACAAGTACCGTACCCCATATTGACTATGATAAGTGTGTCGGTTGCATGGATTGCGTATATCAATGCCCGGGGCTTGCAATATTTGGCTATAACATTAAACGGGGGGTTTTCTTTCTGCCTATAGAGTTTGACATGGAGGCCGGAGAAAAGGTGTATCTCGTAGACAACCATGCAAATATACTTGGCGAAGGGGAAATACAGAAGGTTTTGCGCAAGGACAACCTGACACATATTGCCAGGATAAAGGCTGGTGATATGAACAGGGATGACCAGCTGAAGGTAAGGGGTTTTATTATTAAGGAAGAATATCCTGAACCACTAGATTTTAAGCCCTATAAAGGAGAAAAGGGAGAGGGCTTTTTTATGTGCCATTGCGATGATGTCTCTTTCGGGGATGTGCTGGAGGTGATAGGAGACCGCAAATATGTTTCTGTTGAGGAGATAAAGCATACCACTCACCTTGGGATGGGGCCCTGCAGGGGTAAAAGATGCATACAAAGGCTGAAACTCAATCTCAGGCCAATGGGAGTAGAACTCATTGGCGGGTCTACCCCCAGGGCACCAATGTCAAACCAGATAACCATTGGGGAGCTATATCCTCCACAGGTTCAGGACAGGCTGTTTACCAATACCGTGAATAAATCAAGGCGCAGGGTTGAGACAAAGGCATTGGTTGCCGGCGGAGGTATAGGCGGGAGTGCATTGTTCCGCTTTCTTGCTGATGAAGGATATGATCCGGTGATGATCAATCACGGGTTTGGAAGCTCCTGGAGAAATATTGCAGGGGGAAGGCCTGTATTCAGTATGCCAGAGCTTACTGATATTGCAAGGCATAATCTGGAACTTTTCCGGGAGCTTGATCAGAAGGGGGGCGTTGACTTCAGGCTTATAAACTATATTAATTTTGCCCATGATAATGCTACTTACAAAGCCCTTGAAGATTCAATGGCATGGCAGAAGGCCAAAATGGTTATGCCCGGTGATTTCCGCAAGGAGATATCCCCGCACTTTAGCAGGGATAACAAAAAGTATATAGCTGCCCTTAAGACCAGTGAGTGCTGGCAGGCAACTCCGGGAAAGGTGATTGAGGTGTTGCGTCAGCTTGGCAGGAACAGTGGCGGAACAGTGCTTGAAGATACCCGGCTTGTAGATGTTTCACGAGATGGTGATAAATATGTTGCGGTTGTGAGGGCTCACGACGGTGAATATGTTGAATACCACACTCCCCTGTTCATCAATGCCCTCGGCGACAAGGGTGCGCACTTTGCCGGCCGGCTGGGTATAGAGACCGGTCTTTACCCGGTAAAGCACCAGGCATTCATTACCCGCCGGCTGCCAATGCTGGGGATAGGTGGTGAGCCGCTAAATATGCTTATTGATCGCAGAAACTACAAGGGCTTCACTGCCGTTTACGGTCAGCAGCTCGGCGATACGGGGCAGGTCATAGGTTGTGCTTCACCACTTATTGAACCAATTGAAACCGACAAGGATGTAAAGGTTAACTCCAGGGATTTCTCAGAGATAGTATCGGAGGTGTTTACCGACTGGATACCTGAGATATCTGCAGTAGGTTTCCAGGCTCTGTGGGCCGGGTATTATATTGAGCCCAGGATGATTGTGGATGTTGAAAAAGGCCTGTTCCTTGGTCTGAGGGGCCAGGGCTTCATGCTGGGTCAGTACCTGGCCAGGCTTTATGTTGATGCCCTCTGCGGAAAAGATGTCCCGGAGTATTTCAGCAGGCTCAGGCTCGAAGGCGACGGTTTGCCTGAGAAGGCTTTCAGGTAAAAGCCTTAAAAGCTTTTTTTTTTCATACATTAGTTTTATCTTTGCAGCCTTTAAAAAATCCAGGGGGTCAGGTGGAAGAATTAAAGCCATATAAAGTTGGTTTTGCGGGCCTTTCGAATGGCAGACACAGATTTGTATTCGAAATTGGTCCGGCATTTTTTGAGTGCTTTGAACATTCCGAGATAGTACAGGGACTGCTAAACCTGGACCTTGAACTGTTCAAGGAGGAAAATATGCTTGTTCTTGAGTTTGGTTTCACGGGCTGGATTGAGCTTTTCTGCGACCGCTGTCTTGAAGCTTACCATGAACAATTTGAAAGCATGGAGACACTGTACGTTAAGTTTGGCGAGGATCATTATGAACAGAGCGAGGATGTAGTGGTAATACCTTCGACCGACAGTCATTTTGATATTGCCCAGTATGTATATGAATTCATACACCTGAGGCTCCCGCTGAAAAGGGTTCATCCCGATGATGCCGCTGGAAATAGTGGATGCAACAGGGATATGATCGAAAGGGCCGAAAAACTCTCACCCGGGTCAAAGAAAAGACCACTCGAAGGCTCACCCTTCGAGGTTCTCAAAGGCCTGCGTTTTAACAAGAAAAATTAACCGCTTTTTAAATATTATAATATTATGGCACATCCGAAGAGTAAAATATCAAAAACCCGCAGGGATAAAAGA